>NZ_RAWK01000100.1 GCF_003612165.1 Corallococcus aberystwythensis
GCCCCAGGGCCGTCCCGGGAATCACTTCCCCGGGCAGCAGGGGATTCGCGCCGTTACGCACCCTTCTGGGCGGGACGGAACCGGCGCGCCGGCCGTCACGCCGACATGTGGAGTGGACACGGACGCTGCCCCACAGGGAGGGCCTGCCTGGACGGGGTGTCCTCCAGCGGAAGCCCAAGCGTCGGGAAGTACGCGCTTGGGCGAGGTGGGACCGGACACATCGCACCGGGGGGGCTCCTCCCAGCGCGTTGCAGGGTCCTTATAATCGAAGTGCCTTTTCACCCCGTGGAGGAGGGCGGCTCCCCTCCGACACGATCCGGACGCGCGGTCCCACTCCGCGGCGGGGTCCCGAAGGGGCTGAAGCATCGCGATTGTCGTCGCCTGGGACCTCTTCGGAGTGGGTGTGGAATGGCCTTCCAGCCCTCCAGGTTCACCATGTTGGCCCCCCGGAAGCACGCGACCGTTCGCGTCCTCCCGTGAGGCTACGAGGGAGAGACATGAAGGACGCTGAGAAGGGCTCGTGGGTCTCCAGAATCGCCGCGTTCCAGGACGTGAAGACCTACGCGGAACTCAACTGGGACGGCTCTTTCGAGGACTACCTCGAAATCGTCCGCAAGAATCCCAAGGTCACGCGCACCGCCTTCCAGAGGATCTACGACATGATCCTCAGTCACGGGAAGTCGGAGTACATCGACAACAAGAAGAAGCTCACCCGCTACCACTTCTTCAGTGACGAGCGCTTCGGCGGCCGGGACGCCATCTTCGGCCTGGACGTGCCGCTGATGAAGCTGGTCAACGTCTTCAAGTCCGCGGCGCAGGGCTACGGCACGGAGAAGCGCGTCATCCTCCTGCACGGCCCCGTGGGCTCGTCCAAGTCCACCATCGCCCGCCTGCTCAAGAAGGGCATGGAGGAGTACTCGAAGACGCCGGAAGGCGCCGCGTACACCTTCTCCTGGCTCACCGACAAGAAGCAGCCGGACGGCACGGTGACGAAGGAGAAGATGAAGTGCCCGATGAATGAGGAGCCCCTCAACCTCATCCCGCGGGAGTGGCGCGACAAGGTCTTCTCCGAGCTCTCCCCGCCGGAGTCCGGCTACACCATTCCCACCGGCTGCGAGCTCTGCCCCGCGTGCCGCTTCGTCTACAAGGAATTGATGACCCAGTACGGCGGTGACTTCGCCAAGGTCATGGGCCACATCCACGTCAACCGGCTCATCTTCAGTGAGAAGGACCGCGTGGGCATTGGCACCTTCCAGCCCAAGGACGAAAAGAACCAGGACTCCACCGAGCTCACCGGCGACATCAACTACCGGAAGATCGCCGAGTACGGCTCGGACTCCGACCCGCGCGCCTTCAACTTCGATGGCGAGTTCAACATCGCCAACCGCGGCGTCATCGAGTTCGTGGAAGTGCTCAAGCTGGACGTCGCGTTCCTCTACGACCTGCTCGGCGCGTCGCAGGAGCACAAGATCAAGCCGAAGAAGTTCCCTCAGACGGACATCGACGAGGTCATCATCGGGCACACCAACGAGCCCGAGTACAAGAAGCTCGAGAACAACGAGTTCATGGAGGCCTTGCGCGACCGTACGGTGAAGATTGACATCCCGTACATCACCAAGCTGGCCGAGGAGGTGAAGATCTACGAGAAGGACTTCAACTCCCGCGCCATCAAGGGCAAGCACATCGCGCCGCACACGCTGGAGATGGCCGCCATGTGGGCCGTCCTCACGCGCCTGGAGGAGCCCAAGAAGCACAACCTGTCGCTCCTGCAGAAGCTCAAGCTCTACAACGGGAAGACGCTGCCCAACTTCACCGAGGACAACATCAAGGAGCTGCGCAAGGAGTCCGTGCGCGAGGGCCTGGAGGGCATCAGCGCCCGCTACATCCAGGACAAAATCTCCAACGCCCTGGTGAGCGACAAGGGCGAGGGCTGCATCAACCCCTTCATGGTGCTCAACGAGCTGGAAGCCGGCTTGAAGACGCACTCCCTCATCAACACCGAGGACGCGCGCAAGCGCATGAAGGAACTGCTCACCACGGTGAAGCAGGAGTACGAGGACATCGTCAAGAACGAGGTCCAGCGCGCCATCAGCGCCGACGACGACGCCATCGGCAAGCTGTGCGGCAACTACATCGACAACATCAAGGCCTTCACCCAGAAGGAGAAGGTCCGCAACAAGTACACCGGCATCTACGAGGTGCCGGATGAGCGCTTGATGCGGTCGATTGAAGAGAAGATCGACATCCCGGAGAGCCGCAAGGACGACTTCCGCGGCGAGATCATGAACTACATCGGCGCGCTCGCCGTGGAGAACAAGACCTTCAACTACCGGACCAACGAGCGGCTGCACAAGGCGCTGGAGCTGAAGCTCTTCGAAGACCAGAAGGACAGCATCAAGCTCAAGAACCTGGTGTCGTCCGTCGTGGACAAGGAGACCCAGGAGAAGATCGACCTGGTGAAGGACCGGATGATGAAGAACTACGGGTACTGCGAGATCTGCTCCACGGACGTGCTGAACTTCGTGGCCAGCATCTTCGCCCGCGGTGACGCCAAGGAGTAACGCCTAGCGACTTGCCCAAGAGGGACGTGACACCGTGACCTTGAAGATCCACCAGGACCACTCCCGCTTCAAACAGATCGTCCGCGGGAAGATCAAAGCCAACCTGCGCAAGTACGTGCAGAAGGGCGAGATGCTGGGCAAGAAGGGCAAGGATGCCATCAGCATCCCCATCCCCTTCATTGACATCCCGCGCTTCAAGTACGGCCACAAGGAGCAGGGCGGCGTTGGACAGGGTGACGGTGACGTAGGCCAGCAGCTCGGCCCCGGGGCGGTAGAGCCCGGGGACGGGCACCAGGCCGGCCAGGGCGAAGGCGACCACGCCCTGGAGGTGGACGTCACGCTGGAGGAGCTGGCGCAGATATTGGGCGAAGAGCTCCAGCTGCCACGGATTGAGCGGCGGCAGAACGAGCGCATCGTCACGCAGAAGGTGAAGTACACCGGCGTGAACACCACGGGCCCGGAGTCCCTGCGCCACTTCAAGCGCACCTTCAAGCAGGCCCTGAAGCGGCAGATCGCCACCGGCACCTACGACCCGAAGATGCCGGTCATCATCCCCACGCGCGAGGACCGGCGCTACCGCAGCTACAAGCTGCAGGAGCTGCCGGAAACCAACGCGGTCATCATCTACATGATGGACGTGTCCGGTTCGATGGGGGACGAGCAGAAGGAGATCGTCCGCATCGAGAGCTTCTGGCTCGATACGTGGCTCAAGCACCAGTACAAGGGGCTGGAGTCGCGCTACATCATCCACGACGCGGTGGCGCGTGAAGTGGACCGCGACACGTTCTTCCACACCCGCGAGTCCGGCGGGACGATGATCTCCAGCGCGTACAAGCTGTGCCGGGACATCATCCAGGCGGACTACCCGAAGAGCGCGTGGAACATCTACCCGTTCCACTTCAGCGACGGGGACAACTGGAGCGCGGACGACACGCGCCAGTGCATTGAAATGCTCCGCAACGACATCCTCCCGCAGGTGAACCAGTTCGCCTACGGGCAGGTGGAGTCTCCCTACGGCAGCGGGCAGTTCATCAAGGACCTGCGCGAGGCGGTGGGTGACACGACCAACGTCGCGCTGAGCGAGATCGCGGACAAGGACGCCATCTACGCCTCCATCAAGGACTTCCTCGGCAAGGGGCGCTGACAAGAGCGCTTCTGTCTCATCCCCCACCGGAGCCACCGCCCCATGCCCAAGAGCCTCTCACCGCGACTCGCAGCGCTGCGGGATGAAATCCACGGCTACGCCAAGGAGTTTGGCCTGGATTTCTTCGACACCGTCTTCGAGATGGTGAGCTACGACGAGATGAACATGGTGGCCGCCTACGGCGGCTTCCCCACCCGCTATCCCCACTGGCGCTGGGGCATGGAGTACGAGCAGCTGGCGAAGGGGTACGAGTACGGGCTCAGCAAGATCTACGAGCTCGTCATCAATAACGACCCCTGTTACGCCTACTTGATGGAGAGCAACCCGGAGGTGGACCAGAAGCTGGTGATGGCCCACGTCTACGGTCACTGCGACTTCTTCAAGAACAACTTCTCCTTCCGGCACACCAACCGCCGGATGATTGACGACATGGCCAACCACGCCACCCGCGTCCGGCGGTGGGTGGACAAGATTGGCGTGGAGAAGGTGGAGGACTTCATCGACCGGACGCTGTCGCTGGAGAACCTCATTGACCAGCACGCGCCGCACATCCGGCGCAATCCGGATCCGCAGCGCGCGGAAGAAGAGGCGAAGTCCAACGAGCGCGTGGAGGGCTTCAAGGTGGGCCGCGAGTACATGCGCGGCTTCATCAATCCTTCCGAGTTCATGGACTCCCAGCGCAAGCGCGCGGAGGACGAGAAGCAGCAGCGCAAGCGCTTCCCGGAGCGGCCGCAGCGCGACGTGCTCTACTTCCTGCTGGAGCACGCGCCGCTGGAGCCGTGGGAGGTGGACATCCTCTCCATCCTGCGCGACGAGGCGTACTACTTCGCGCCGCAGGGCCAGACGAAGATCATGAACGAGGGGTGGGCCAGCTACTGGCACTCCACCATCATGACCCGCAGGGCGCTGCGCGACGATGAGATCATCGACTACGCGGACCACCACTCGGGCACCATGGGCGTGCGCCCCGGCGCCATCAACCCGTACAAGCTGGGCATCGAGCTGTGGCGGGACATCGAAGACCGGTGGAACAAGGGCAAGTTCGGCAAGGAGTGGGACGAGTGCGATGACCTTCGCGCGCGCCAGGCCTGGGACAAGAAGCTGGGCGCGGGGAAGGAGAAGATCTTCGAGGTGCGCAAGCACTACAACGACATCACCTTCATCGATACGTTCCTCACCGCCGAGTTCGCCCAGCAGCAGAAGCTCTTCGTCTACGGCTTCAACGACAAGCGCAACTCGTGGGAGATTCTGGACCGCGAGTTCCGCAAGGTGAAGAACAAGCTGCTCACGTCACTCACCAACTTCGGGCAGCCCATCATTGAAGTCGTGGACGGCAACTACGAGAACCGCTCGGAGCTGCTGCTCGCGCACAAGCACGACGGGCAGGACCTGAAGGGCGACTACGCGCGGGAGACGCTGCGCAACCTCCAGAGCCTCTGGCGGCGGCCGGTGAACATCATCACCCGCTACGACGGCAAGGGCGCCCTCTTGCGCTACGACGGGCAGCACCACTCGGAAAAGAAAGTGGAGCTGTAACCGGCAAGCAGGCAGGCGGGCGGGGGCCGGCGGTCAGGAGTTGGGCGGAGGACCAACAGTCCTCTACACTCCTGTAACGCCCCCCATGAAGACCGCCTCCCTCCTCTGCCTTGCCGCCCTCGGGGTGGCTTCGACGTCCGAAGCCGCCACCCAGTTCGAAATCAAGAACCGCCGCATCGAGCCGCGCCAGACGCTTGCGGGCGCGCTGCATGACGCGCAGCTGCCCGACGAGCAGGTGACGGCGGTCATCTCCGCGCTGGAGGGCGTGTTCGACTTCCGCAAGTCGCGCGTGGGTGACCAGTTCCGGCTGGTGATGAAGAACGGCGAGCTGGACTTCTTCGACTACCGCCAGAGCACCGTGGACGAGTGGCAGGTGCGCCGCGACGGGGAGAAGTACGTCGGCAGCAAGCGCTCCATCGAGGTGGAGAAGCAGGTGTCGCTCGTCTCGCTGGAGATCAGCTCGTCCCTGTACGAGGCGACGCTGGCCGCGGGCGAGGACCCGTCCATCGGCCTGGTGCTGTCGGACGTGTTCGCGTGGGACATCGACTTCTACCGCGACGTGCGCAAGGGCGATAAGGCCAAGGCGCTGGTGGAGAAGTTCGTCTCCAAGGGCCGCGTGCTGCGCTACGGCGAGGTGCTGGCGGCCACGTACGAAGGCGGCCTGGTGGGCAACAAGCGCGTGTTCCGCTACGTGCTGCCCAACGGCGAGGCCAACTTCTTCCAGGAGGACGGCGCCAGCGCGAAGAAGACCTTCCTCAAGAGCCCGCTGAAGTACGCGCACGTCACCAGCAGCTTCGGGTCGCGCTTCCACCCGGTGCTCCAGTACGTGAAGAACCACAACGGCGTGGATTACGGCACGCCCATTGGCACCCCGGTGTGGGCCGTGGCGGACGGCACCGTCGTGTCCGCGGGCAACGCGGGCGCCGCGGGCAACATGGTCGTCCTTCGCCACGCCAACGGCATGGAGACGCAGTACATGCACCTGTCGCGCTTCGGTGACGGCGTGCGCTCCGGCCAGCGCGTGCGGCAGAAGCAGGTCATCGCCTACTCCGGCAACACCGGCCGCTCCACCGGCCCGCACCTGCACTTCGGCCTGAAGCGCAATGGCAGCTACGCCAACCCGCTCACGCAGAAGTTCCCCCGCGCGGATCCGCTGCCCAAGGAGCTGACGGCGGACTTCCTCGCCAAGGCGCAGGAGATGGCCCAGCAGATTGACGCCGTGTCCGTGGCCGCGGTCGCCGGCAAGGCCGCCCCGCCGCCCACCGCCACGAAGTAGCCAGCGGCACGCCCACGCTGACAGCGGCTCCAAAGCCTCCGGGCCCCCTCCCCTTCACGGTGGAGCGGGGCCCGTCGCTTTTCGCCGGGCCGTCAGGTCCACTCGATGAGGAACTCGGAGTCCCCCAGGCACCGCTCGGTGCCCCGCACGCGGCCCTCGCGGTGGAGCGCGGTGAGGGCGCCGCCGAGGATGCCCTCGTGGACCTCCACGGGCAGCAGGTCGCCCTTGAACATGAGCCGCACGCGCTTGTCGCCCAGGGCCTGGTACTCGCGCTGTCCGTAGCTCACGGCGGTGCCGTACGACGCGGGCGCGTTGCTGTACATGCGCTTGGGGTCACCGCCAGAGGTGAGGCGCAGGAGCGTCTGCCCCACCGTGGACTCGAAGAAGGTCCCGACGATGGCCTCCCCGCACGCCCGCAGGGCCACGCCGCGCGTGCCGAAGGCGGGCTCCAGCGCCTCCGCCGCGAAGGCCAAGAGCCGCAGGAAGTCCACCGCCGGGTAGGAGAAGAAGTCCACCGGGCTGCGCTGCATGAGCGGCGCGAGCAGGCGCTCCGCGGCGTCGCGCCCCAGCCGCTGGTGCGTCAGCCGCAGCACCGCCGCGAAGCTCAGCCCCCGGACGGTGTCCCCCGGCCGGGTGAGGGCGAGGCGCTGCTCCAGGTCATCCAGGGGGAGGGACATTCAGGAGGGTTTTACCCCAATTCCGCGTGCTTCCGGTTCCTCTCGTAATGCCCCCACGCGTGTCTGTCATTCCCTGGGGCCGCGCCGCGTCACGGCGGGTCCCGGAGCACCTTCCCTCCCTGGCGGAGGAAGCGGCCGACCCCGAGCGGGGAACGTGGGTTTCCCCTGCCCTGGGCTGGCGTGACACGGTAGCCTTTCGTCATGGGCGTCCCGCGTCAAACGCGGGGCGCTCCCGGCTGTACTTCCACCCCTTCGCGACCCTCGAGACGACCGACTTATGGCTCCTCCCGCCTCCGCGCGCCCCGCGCCGCCCCCGCCCTCCGCCTCGGGAGCTCCCGAAGACAGCGGCCGCACCGGGCTCGACGCGGCCAGCGTCCGTCGCGGCTTCTTCGAACACGTGCGCTATTCGCGCGGCAAGAACCCGGAGACGGCCACCCCGCATGACCGCTTCATGGCGCTGTCGCTGGCCGTCCGCGACCGCCTCACGGACCGCTGGGTGAAGACGGCGCGCACCTACTACGAGCAGGACGTCAAGCGCGCCTATTACCTCTCCGCGGAGTACCTGCTGGGCCGCGCGCTGGGCAACAACCTGCTCAACCTCAACATGTACGACGCCGCGGCCGCCGCCATGCAGGAAGTCGGCGTGGACCTGACGCAGCTCCTGGAGATGGAGCCGGACGCGGGCCTGGGCAACGGAGGCCTTGGCCGGCTGGCGGCGTGCTTCCTGGATTCGCTGGCCACCCTGGGCTACCCGGGCATGGGCTACGGCATCCGCTACGAGTTCGGCATCTTCAGCCAGGACCTGGTGGAGGGACACCAGGTGGAGCGCGCGGACGAGTGGCTGAAGTTCGGCAACCCGTGGGAAATTGTCCGGCCGGAGAAGGCGGTGCCGGTGCGCTTCTTCGGGCGCGTGGAGCACCACCAGGGTCCGGATGGCCGGCCGGTGGCGCGCTGGGTGGGCGGCAAGACGGTGGTGGGCGTGCCGTACGACACGCCCATCGCGGGCTACGGCAACAACACCGTCAACACGCTGCGGCTGTGGCAGGCGCGCGCGAGCGCCGAGTTCGACCTGCTGCTGTTCAACGCCGGCGACTACGAGCGGTCGGTGGTGGAGAAGAACGATTCGGAGGTCATCTCCAAGGTCCTCTACCCCAACGACGCGTTCCAGGCGGGCAAGGAGCTGCGCCTCAAGCAGCAGTACTTCTTCGTGGCGTGCTCCATCGCGGACATCGTCCGGCGCTACCTGAAGAACCACAACGACTTCCGGGACTTCTCCCGCAAGTGCGCCATCCAGCTCAATGACACGCACCCGGCCATTGGCGTGGCGGAGCTGATGCGCGTGCTGGTGGATGAGAAGCGTCTGCTCTGGGACGAGGCCTGGTCCATCACCCAGGAGACGTTCGGCTACACCAACCACACGCTGCTGGCGGAGGCCATGGAGCGCTGGCCGGTGTCGCTGTTCGAGCGCCTGCTGCCCCGTCACCTGGAGATCATCTTCGAGATCAACCAGCGCTTCATGCGCCAGGTGCAGATCCGCTACCCGTTCGACGTGGAGAAGCAGCAGCGGATGAGCCTGGTGGAGGAGGGCCCGGAGAAGAAGATCCGCATGGCCCACCTGGCCGTGGTGGGCAGCCACAGCATCAACGGCGTGGCCGCGCTGCACACGGACCTCCTGCGCCGCGACGTGCTGCCGGACTTCGCGCAGATGTACCCGGAGCGCTTCAACAACAAGACCAACGGCGTGACGCCGCGCCGGTGGCTGGCGTGGTGCAACCCGCGCCTGTCCAAGCTCATCACCAGCCGCATCGGTGAGGGCTGGGCCACGGACCTGGACCAGCTCCAGAAGCTGGAGGCGCACGCGGAGGACGCGGAGTTCCGCAAGGCCTTCCGCGAGGTGAAGCGCGCCAACAAGGAGGAGCTGGCCCAGCACGTGCGCGACCTGCGCTGGGTGCAGCTCAATCCGGACGCCATCTTCGACGTGCAGATCAAGCGCCTGCACGAGTACAAGCGGCAGCTGCTGGACGCCGTCCACATCGTGGCGCTGTGGATGAAGGCGCGGCGCGACCCGGCGAGCGTCATCACGCCGCGCGCGTTCCTCTTCGGCGCGAAGGCGGCGCCGGGCTACCACCTGGCGAAGCTGACCATCCGGCTCATCAACGGCATCGCGGAGGTGGTCAACAGCGACGCGGGCGCCACGGGGTTGCAGGTGGTGTTCCTGCCCAACTACCGGGTGAGCCTGGCGGAGCGCATCATCCCCGCGGCGGACGTGTCCGAGCAGATTTCGACGGCGGGCTGGGAGGCCTCCGGCACGGGCAACATGAAGCTGATGCTCAACGGCGCGCTGACGCTGGGCACGCTGGACGGCGCCAACGTGGAAATCCGCGACGCGGTGGGGGACGAGAACTTCTTCCTCTTCGGCCTGACCGCGGACGAAGTCATCGCGCGCAAGAAGGCCGGCTACCGGCCGCGCGAGGTGTACGAGTCCAACACGGAGCTGCGCGAGGCGCTGGACCTCATCCGTTCCGGCTTCTTCTCCCCGGAGGACCGCAACCTCTTCCAGCCGCTGGTGGACAGCCTGCTCAACGAGGACCGCTACCTCGTGCTGGCGGACTTCGCGGCCTACGCGGCGAAGCAGGAGGACGTGGCGCGCGCCTACAGGGACCAGGAGGGCTGGACGAAGAAGTGCATCATCAACGTCGCCCGCGCGGGCATCTTCTCCTCCGACCGCACCATCAAGCAGTACGCGGAGGAGATCTGGAAGGTGCAGCAGACGAACGTGGAGTGACGCGTCCGTGAGCACCGGCAGCCCCGGCTCCCCGGGGCTGCCGTGTCATCCGCTGCCTACGCGGCCTTGTTGAGCCAGGCCTCGTACGCGCGGAAGTCGTAGTCGCGGCCCAGGAACTGGTGCACCAGGCGGGCGGCGTCGTCGGAGCCGCCCGGCTCCAGCACCGCGCGGCGGTAGGCCTGCGCGGGCTCCGGGTTGAGCAAGCCCTTCGTCTGGAACACCGTGAAGAGGTCCTTCGCGATGACCAACGACCACATGTACGTGTAGTAGTTGGACGAGTACCCGTCCAGGTGCCCGAAGGTGAGGTGGAAGTACGTCCCCTCCATGTACGGGAAGGGGATGTACTGGCCCTGCAGCTCGCGCACGAGCGCGGTGGCGTCCAGGTTCTTCGGGTCGCGCCGGTAGAGCTCCAGGCTGAGCGCCGCGTAGAACATCTGCTGGCGCACGAAGAGCCCCTTGCCGAACTCGTCCGCGGCGAGCATGCGCTCCACCAGCTCCGCGGGCAGCGCTTCGCCCGTCTGGTAGTGCTTCGCGAAGGTCTGGAGGCACGTCACGTCGCGCGCCCACTCCTCCAGCATCTGCGACGGGGCCTCCACGAAGTCCCACTCCGTGCGCACGCCGGACAGGCCCGCCCAGCGCGTGTGGCCTCCGAAGATGTGGTGCAGCAGGTGGCCGAACTCGTGGAAGAAGGTCTCCACGTCGCCGTGCTGCATGAGCGCGGGCTCTGTCCCGGGCTTGGGGAAGTTGCAGATGAGCGCGCCTTCCGGCAGCCGCCGCCCGGACTTGCCGCTGGTCAGCGTGAACTGGGCCGCGTGCTTGTACTTGTCCGCGCGCGGGTGCATGTCCAGGAAGAAGCGGCCCTTGAGCGTGGGGCCCTCGTAGACGTCGTAGACCTCCACGTCCGTGTGCCACACGGGCACGTCCTTCACGGGCTTGTAGGTGACGCCGAAGAGGCGCGCGGTGAGATCCAGCACGCCCTGCTTCACGCGGGTGTATTCGAAGTAGGGGCGCACCGTCTGCGAGTCGAAGGCGTACTGCTCCGCCTTCACGCGGTCATCCAGGTGGCCGGAGTCCCACGGGTTCACCTTGTCTGCCTTCGGGTCGTCCTTGCGCTTGCGCTCCAGGAGCACCGCGTAGTCGCGCTTCATGCGCTCCTCGGAGGCGGCGGCGATCTTCTGGATGAAGGTGCTCGCGTCCTCCGCGGTGCGCACCATCTTGTCCTCGGTGGCGTAGGCGGCCCAGTGCGGGTAGCCCAGGAGCGTGGCCAGCTCGTGGCGCTTCTGGACCAGCTTCTGGAGCACGTCCACGTTGGCGGGGTAGCCGCGCTGGCGGTTGGCGCGCCAGAGCTCCTCGCGGGCCTTGCCGTCGCGCGCGTAGGTGAGGAAGGGCACCAGGTCCGGGTAGTCCGTGGAGATGCGCACCTGGCCGTCCTCGCCGGGGGCGTGCGCGCGCACGTAGTCCTCCGGCAGGCCGTCCAGCGCCGCGGGGGGCAGGGACACCTTGCGGGTGTCCTGGCTGATGTTGCGGCTGAACTCCTGGCCGATGCGGACCAGCTCCTCCTGGAGCGCCTTCACCTTCGCGCGGGTGGCCTCGTCGCGGTCCACGCCGGCGCGGCGGAAGTCGCGCAGCACCTTCTCCATCCACTTGCGCGTGGCGGCGTCCTCGTTGGCCAGGCTCACGGCCGCCAGGACGTCGTAGACGCCCCGGTCCATGCGGATGTCGTTGGCCAGGTTCTCGATGGCCTGCTCGGCGTTCTCCGCGGCCTCGCGCAGGGCGGCTTCCGGGTGCGTGTGGCGCACGACGCTGGCGCGCGCGGCGGCGTCATCGAGCGCGGCGGAGGACTCGTCGAACAGGTCCAGCACGTCGCGGGGCGGCGTGGAGGCGGGCAGCGTCTTCAGGCGTGCGATGCCGTCGCGGGCCTTGGCCAGGGCCTCCTCGCTCGCGCGGCGGAACTCCTCCGGAGGGCAGGTGACATGGCGGGCGGCGTCGGGGACCAGGGGCTCGGACACGGGAAGGGCTCCTCTCAAGCCATGGGTGTGCGAAAGGGCTCAAAGCTAATGCGCCCTGGCGCCCCTGGCAGCATCCGATTGGCCTGGCGTCCATTGTTGCCGGGCAGTGGACGCCCTCCCCTGCCCCGTCCGTCGGGCGGCGGACGGGCGGGCGGCCCTCAACGGCGGAAGGCCGCCCCGGCGTGCGTGCCGGAGGCGGCCTTCCTGGAACCACGGGGTGAAACAGGGACGTCAGTAGAACTCGAGCGGGCTCGTGGAGCCCTGCGGCTGCCGGACGGCGCGGGGCACGAAGTTCAAGCTGTTGTTGTCCGTGTCGTATCCATTGCCCCGGGCCGCGTCCGCGCCACCCACGGCCATGGTGGCGGAGGTGGAACTGGACACGGCCTTGCGCTCCACGCTTCCGCCCGATGCCGGATGGGACGGGGCCGCATTACCAGCACCACCCTCGGGGGAATTTCCGGTGCCCCATGCCAACAGGTCCACGTCCACGTACGTCCCGCCCACGAGGCGCTGGACGCGGACATGGCCACCAGCGGCCGTGGAGGCTGACATGTCGAAGGAGTTGTAACCGATGTCCTTTGCGGCCACGCCAGTGCCGCTGTAGGTCGCCCCACCCAAGAGAAAGTAGCCGTGGGCGCGAATGACCGTTCCGGATTGAAAGGTGATCGCTTTCGCCGCGTCCCAAGCCCCGGTAGCGGACTTGTAGTTGACCTGCCAGCCGGCAAGGTCCACGTCCGCGTTCGTCGGGTTGTAGAGCTCGATGAACTCGTCCGTCTGGGCTCCGGTGAGTCCTCCGCTGACTTCGCTGATGACCACGTGGTTCGTCAGCGGAGCCTTACCCACCGTCACCGAGCCGTAGGTGCCCGCAGGCGGCACGGCCACACCGTTCTGATCGCAGTACACCCACGGCGCACCCGCGTCCGTGAACCGGTAGCGGAAGCCGTAGGCATACGTGCCGGCCGTGGGAATCTGCAGCGTCGCCTTCATCTCGTCGTTGTTGGAGCCCGGCGAGTTGAAGCCCGCGTTGAAGTCCGCCGCCTTCCACGTCCAGCCCGCGGGGTTGGTGGCGTCCGTGCCGTAGCCCAGCTGCGCCTCGATGCGGGGGTAGGAGTCGTTGCCCTGCTGGTTCCGCGTCGTGACGTCGTAGCTGTAGAACTGGCTGAAGATGTCGTAGCTGTCGGTGGTGAGGATGGTCGCCGGGTAGGCGCCGTTACCGGCCGGGAACGTCTTCGGGTACTGGATGACGCAGTAGTTGAGCGGCTTCTCCACGTTCAGGCCGCAGTCGTCGTTGGCGTAGCCCGGCGTGCCCCGGTCTCCGCCTTCCAGGCTGCCGGTGGAATCACACCAGTACCAGGCCCGGGCGCTGCCCTTCGTCCCCACGATGCTGGACGCGAGGCTCATGGCACTGCCCGTCGTCTGGGGGAACGCGCTCGTGTACGTCAGGCTGTCCACCGTCACCGCGCCCTGCTTGAGCGTGATGGACCCGGTGCTGTCCATGAACACGTCGATGCCGTAGCTGACGTTCGTCCCCACCCCACCGTTGCGCGTGTAGTTCCCGTCCTGCGCGAGCACGGCCCGCCCTCCGGGGGGCACCAGCAGCGTGGGGTTGTGGATCACCTCGAAGGAGGTGGTCGTGCCCGCGCTGTTCACCAACTCCACCACCATGCCGTGGGCGTCCAGCAGCTTCGACGAGGTGTTGGTCAGCTCCAGGTACTCGGTGGTGCCCGCGGACGGCGAGTGCATCACCTCCGAGATGACCAGCTCGCCCGCGCCCGGGTGGGGCGCCGTGGTGCACGCGCCCGCGTAGCAGACCGCGTCCGCGCCGGTGCAGGCCACGAGGGCCCCATCACCGGCCTCACAGGTCGGCGCGCCGTTCCGCACCACGCACACCGACGAGAACACCTCCAGCGAATAGCCATCCTCCGTGCACTGGGGCGACGGAGGCGTGCACACGTAGCCGTCACACGGGTTGGTGGTGGCGGTGCTCGCGGTGGCCAGCGCGCTGGCGTTGTCCGCGCCGTCGAACGTCTTCAGCGCGAAATGATACGTCGTGGCCTCCGTCAGGCCGGTGACGGTGAAGGACTCCGCCGTGCCCGCCGTCTTCGGCGCGCTCACGCCCGTCACGAGCGTGGCCGAGCCGAAGGTGGCGTCGGTGATGGCGGACGTGGCGTAGCGCAGCTCGTAGCGCGAGGCCGTGCCCAGCACGCCGTCATCACCCGGCGCCTGCCAGTCCAGCCGGATGCTGGCGCCCGACACCGCCGTCGCGCTGAAGCCCGACGCGGCGGCCGGAGCCTCCGCGTCGGAGATGCTCAGGTCCGCGGACGTGATGTCCTGGAGGCCGTCCGCGCCCGCCTGGAGCTGGTACGTGCCCTCGGCATCCACACTGAGGTTGGCGAACGTGGCCACACCTTCCACGGTGGTGCGCGTGGGGATGCCCTGGGCGAAGGTGCCGCCCACGAGCTCCAACTGCACATCCGTCGGCGCGTCCGTGACGGTGTTGCCGTAGGCGTCCCGCACGGCCACCTGGATGTCCGTCAGCGCCTGCCGCACCGAGCCCGTCGTGGGCGCGGAGACGAAGGCCAGCTGGTTCACCGTCGCGGGGAGGAGGGAGTACGTGTGCGTGGCCGTGAGCGACGGATCCGCCACGTCCTCCACGGTGACGCCCTGGTCCCCAGCGGTGCGCAGCTCCACGCTGAAGGTGTGCCGGCCCTCGTCCAGCAGGGTGAACGTATAGGCGCCGGGCAGCACCGCCTGCGCGTCCGTGGAGGAGAACGTCACCGTGGACGCGTACTCCTTCGCCACGTTGCCGTAGGAGTCATGCGCCACCAGCTCGTAGCTCAGGCCCTGGCCCGCACCGAAGGGGCCCGCGCTCGCGATGACCTCGAAGGACGCGGCCGTGCTGGCGCGTACGTCGGCGTCCACGGTCGCGGTGAGCGCCGGGGTCGCGGTGTCCGTGACGGTGAGCGACTGCGTCCCCGCCGTCTTGAACACGAGCCCGGAGACCGTCTTCTGTCCCTCGTCCGCCGGGGCGAAGACCGCGTCCGGAGGCAGCACCGCCTGCGCGTCCGAGGACGTGAACCGCACCGTGCCGGCGTAGTCCTTGAGGAGGTTGCCGTAGGCATCCGTCACGGCCACCGTCACGTCGTTCTCTTCACCCGCGTCGACCGGATCCACGAAGGCATCCAGCACGAGCTTCGCCGCGGCACCGGCGCCCACCGTGAAGGACTGGCTCACCTGGGTCAGCGAGCCCGCCGTGGCGGTGAAGGTGAACGTGCCCGCCGTGTCCACGCGCAGGCCGGAGAAGGTGGCGACACCGTCCACCGCCGCCACGGTCACGGCCTGGAAGCCCGGCTGCCCCGTGAGGGTCAGCGTCACCGCCGTGGTGGCCGTGGAGACGACGTCACCGCGCGCGTCCAGCAGCGACACCGCCACGTTCGCGAGCGCCGCGCCCGCGTTGCCGTTCGAAGGCTGCGGCGTGAACGCCAGCTGCGTCACCTGCGGGTTCGCCGTGGACACCGCCAGGCTGTCCGACCGCGCGGAGTTGCCGTGCGCGTCCGTCACCTTCAGCGCCACGTGGTACGTCGTGCCCGGATTCAGGCCGGAGAGGGTCGCGGACTGCACCGCGCCCGGAGGCACCGGAGCGTCAACGGACACCGGCGTCGCCGCGTTGAACGCCGCGTCCGACGTGATGGCGGACGTGGAGTAGCGCAGCTCCTGCGACGCAAGCTGCCCCTGCACACCGTCATCCCCCACGCCCGTCCACTCCACGGTGAGGCCCGTCTCCGTGGCGCCGGTCTGCGTCAACTCCGGCTTCGCGGGCGCCACATCGTCCACCACCTGCACGTCCGCGCTGCTCACGTCCTGGAAACCCTGCGCGGAGGCCACCAGATGCGTGGTGCCATGCCCCGCGATGCTCAAGTCCGTGAACGTCGCGACGCCGTTGACGAACAGCCGCTCCGCTTCGCCCGACAGCGTGAAGCCCCCTGCCGGCAACGACACCTTCACCAGGATGTTGGCTGTCACCGCCGTATTGCCGAAGGCGTCCTTCAGCTCCACCCGCACGGGGCCCAGGGCCCCGCGCGTCGACACGCGCGACGCAGGCTGTTGCGTGAAGACGAGCTGGAGGGAAAGGCCCTCGGACACGTTCACGGTGAGGTTGAACGAGAAGGCGCCCGCGCTGTCGGCAATCGTCAGGGTCTGACGCCCGGTCGTGCGGAAGGTGATGCCCTGGAACTTGAACCTGCCCGCGTCCTCGGTGGTGAACGTGTGGGCGGCGGGCATCGTCGCGGCCGCGTCCGAGGACGTCAGCGTCACCGTGCCCGTGTAGTTCGTCACCGTGTTGGCGTACGCGTCCTCGAGCGTGACCTCCAGGTCCCGCGCCACGCCCGCCGTGGCAGGGTTCAGCAGGCTGCTCAGCCCCATCCCCGCCACAGCCCCCGGCGCCACCGAGAAGACCGTGCTCGCGACAGGCGCGAAGCCCGGCGCGTTCGCCATGAAGTGGTAGCCCGCGCCCGCCTTCTTCAGCACCACGTCCGGGAAGGTCGCGACGCCGTTCACCGCCGCCACCGTCAGCAGCCCCTCCGGGAACACGATGCCGCCGGAGCCCAGCGACAGCGTCACCTCCGCCGTGCTGTCCGTCACCACCGCGCCGGCGCCGTCGCGCACCTCCACCACCAGGAGCTTGAGCGGCTCGCCCGCGACCCCGTCCGGCAGCGCCGAGCGGAACGCCAGCGTCTTCACGGTGCTGACGTCCGCGAACGTCACCGTGGCCGTCTGGGTGAGCGGCACCCTCTTGCCGGTGTCATCCATCACGGACGCCTTCACCGTCTTCACGCCCGGCACCGTGGACACCACGAGCGCCTGCGCCGTGCCGGTGATGTCGGTGATGGCCGCCGGCTCCAGGACGGAGGCGCCCTCCCCCTCCACCGTCACCGTCACCGCGCGCCCGGACAGCCGCGAGCCGTCTGCCTTGCGCAGCGCCGTCACGGTGACGACCGCGACGTCGTCACCGTTCGCCAGCACTCCCGTGGGCCGGTCCACCGTCACCGTGGAGGCCGCCACGTCCACCACGCCTTCCACCTCGGGCGGGGGCTTCGGGGAGGTTCCAGAATCAGTGCAGCCGAGTGACAGGCCCAGACACAGCACGCTCAACCCCAGACAGCGGGCGAGCACAGCGATCCGTGGGGACATGGATGTCTCCGTCCAGCGAGCAGCCCCGCGCGGCGAAGTGCGCTTCACGCGGGGTTGCAGTGCTTTCTAGCAGACCTCCCCCGGCCCCCGCTAAACAGGGCCGGAACTTTGCACACCAACTGGAATCAGCCGTTGATGGCCTGGAGCACCGCGGCGCCGCCCAGGAGGGACTGGCCGCCGTCGCAGACCATGATGGCGCCGGTGATGAAGGACGCGGCGTCCGAGGCCAGGAAGAGGGCCAGCCGGGCGATGTCGTCCGGGGTGCCGAAGCGCTGGAGCGGCAGGGCCTCCGCGAGCTTCTGACGCGAGCCCTCCGACGGCGCCAGGCGGCTCATGCCCTCCGTGCCTTCAATGGGGCCCGGGGTGATGGCGTTGACGCGCACGCCCGCGCCGCCCCATTCAATGGCGAGCACGCGGGTGAGCATGTCCACGCCGGCCTTGGCGGCGCACACGTGGGCCTGCATGGCCATGGGCAGGTAGGCCTGGGGCGCGGAGATGTTGATGACGGCGGCGCCCGGCTTGCGCAGCAGTTCAAAGGCGGCGCGGGACACGTTGAAGGTGCCCAGCACGTCGATGTCCATCACCGCCTTGAAGCCGTTGGAGGACATGCCCAGCACGGGCGCGGGGAAGTTGCCGGCGGCGCCGCACACCACGATGTCGATTTCGCCGTACGCGTCCTTCACCTGCTGGAGCGCCTTTTCCACGGACGCGTAGTCGCGCACGTCCGCGGCCACGCCCATCGCGGTGCCGTGGGCCTGGAGGCCCTTCACCGCGCCCTCCAGCTTCTCCACGTTGCGGCCGTTGATGGCCACCTTCGCGCCCGCCTTCACGAACGCGGTGGCGATGCCGAGGTTGATGCCGCTGCTGCCGCCGGAGACGAACGCCGTCTTGCCCTTGAGCAGCCCGTCCTTGAACACGCTGTCCGCCATGGAGTCGCTTCCTTTCGCTGTCAGCCGAACTCCACGACCTTCTGCCCGAAGAGGCGGTCCACCGCGAGGAGCAAATCGTCGTTCACCTGCACCTTGAGCGTGGTGCCGGAGATGTGCGCCTCCGCTTCCCCGGGGAACAGCACGCTCACCGCCACCGGCGTCGCGCCCGCGTACTTCTTCGCCAGCTCGTTGAGCTTCGCCAGCCGCTCCTCGGTGACGACCTCCGCGGGCAGCCGCAGCTCCAGGCGCTTGGTGCGCTTCTCACGCACGGCCTTGAGGCTCTGGATGTCGTCGACGATGAGCTCCGCGGTGGGCGTGTTCTCGTCGCGCTGGGAAATTTGCACGGTGCCGGTGACGAGGATGGGGTCGTCCGACTTGAGCAGGTGCTCCCAGTGCTCGTATCCCGGCTTGGGGCCCTGCTTGGACCACTTGCCGTCCTTGCCCATCACGTTGCGCGTGCCGTCCTTGCCGGGGAAGCACACCAGCTCCGTGGAGCCGGACAGGTCTTCAATGGTGACCCACGCCATGCGCTTGCCCGTCTTGGTGGGGCGCTCGCGCAGCACGGTGATGATGCCCGCCACGGTGAGCTTCTCGTCGCGGCGCGCGCGCTGCACGGCGGTGATGGGCCGCGCGTAGCGCTTGAGCTCCTTCTCGTACTGGTACAGCGGGTGGCCGGACACGTAGAAGCCGATGGACTCCTTCTCGAAGGCCAGGCGCTCCTTCTCCGGCCACTCCTCCACCGCCGCGTAGTCGTCCTTGAGTCCGGTGCCGGCGGACGCGGGGCCCGTGAGCATGCCGAACAGCGAGCTCTGGCCCGCGGCCTTGTCCTTCTGGCTGGACGAGCCGCGGTTCATCGCGCGCTCAATCGTCTCGAAGAGCTGCGCGCGCGGGCGCTTCTCGAAGTCGAAGGCGCCCGCCTTCACCAGCGCTTCCAGCACCTTGCGGTTGACGCGGCGGCCGTCCACGCGCTCGCAGAAGTCGAAGAGGCTCTTGAAGGGCCCTTCCTTGCGCGCCTCCAGGATGGACTCGATGGCGCCCTCGCCCACGCCCTTGATGGCGCCCAGACCGAAGCGGATCTTCCCCTCCACCGCGCCGAAGGCCAGGTCGGACTGGTTCACGTCCGGCGGCAGCACCTGCGTGCCCGACTCGCGGGCCTCGCCGATGTGCTTCACCACCTTGTCGGTGTTGTCCTTCTCGCTGGTGAGAAGGGCGGCCATGAATTCGCACGGGTAGTGGGCCTTGAGCCACGCCGTGTGGATGGTGACCAGGCCGTACGCCGCGGAGTGGCTCTTGTTGAAGCCGTACTCGGCGAACTTCTCCATCAGGTCGAAGATCTCGCCCGCGACCTTCAGGTCGACGTTGTTGATCTTGCAGCCTTCGAGGAAGCCGGCCCGCTCGGCCTGCATGACCTCGGCCTTCTTCTTGCCCATCGCGCGGCGAAGGAGGTCCGCGCGGCCCAGGGTGTAGCCTCCCAGCACCTGGGAGATCTGCATCACCTGTTCCTGGTAGACGATGACGCCGTAGGTGTCCTTGAGCACCGGCTCCAGGTTGGGGTGCGGGTAGGCCACCTTCTCCCGGCCGTGCTTGCGGTTGATGAAGACGTCCACCATGCCGGAGTCCAGCGGACCCGGACGGTAGAGCGCGCCCGCGGCGATGACGTCTTCGAAGCAGGTGGGCTTCAGCTTCATCACCATTTCGGTGAAGCCGCTGGACTCCATCTGGAAGACGCCGGCGGTGTCGCCCTCCGCCATCAGCTGCCACATCTTCTCGTCGTGCAGCGGGATTTCGTGCCGCTTGATGTCCTTGCCGTGGTTGCGGTTCACCAGGTCCAGCGCGTGCTGGATGACGGTGAGCGTCTTCAGGCCCAGGAAGTCGAACTTCACCAGGCCCGCGGCCTCCACCTCGTCCTTGGCGAACTGGGTGATGAGGATCTTCTCACCCGGCGGCTGGTAGACGGGCACGAACTCCCAGAGCGGCTTGTCCGCGATGACCACGCCCGCGGCGTGCATGCCGGGCTGGCGGTGCAGGCCCTCCAGCGCGAGGGCAATCTCCAGCACGTCCTTGGTGGTGACGGGGTTGCCCTCCACCTCACCGATGTTCTGGGGCTTTTCGATCATCTCCTTGAGGCGAGGCTCCATTTCGATGGCCTCCTTCAAGGTGATGTTGAGGACTTCCGGCACCAGCTTGGCGATGCGGTCGCCTTCGCTGAAGGGCAGGCCGAAGACGCGGCACACGTCGCGCAGCACGCTCTTGGCCTTGAGCGAGCCGAACGTGATGATCTGCCCCACGTTCATCTCGCCGTACTTGCGGCCCACGTACTTGATGACCTCGTCGCGCCGGTCCTGGCAGAAGTCGATGTCGAAGTCCGGCATCGACACGCGCTCCGGGTTGAGGAAGCGCTCGAAGAGGAGGTTGTACGGGATGGGGTCCAGGTCGGTGATGCGCAGCGCATAGGCCACCAGCGAACCGGCGCCGGAGCCACGGCCCGGGCCCACCGGGATGTTGTGGTCCTTGGCCCAGTTGATGAAGTCCTGGACGATGAGGAAGTAGCCGGAGAAGCCCATGCGCTGGATGACGCCCAGCTCCAGCGTGAGGCGCGCCTGGTACTGCTCGCGGTCGATGGGGTACTGGCCCTCCAGCTCCTTGAAGCGCTGGCGCAGGCCCTCGTAGGCCAGCTCCGACATGAAGCTGTCCGGCGTGTGGCCGTCCGGCACCTTGAACGTGGGGAGCATGGGCTTGCCCAGCTTCAGCTCCACGTTGCACATCTCCGCGATGCGCATGGAGTTGTGCACGGCCTCCGGCGAGTCCGCGAAGAAGCCGAGCATCTCCTCGGGGCTCGTCACGTAGAGCTTGTCGGTGGAGTGGCGCAGGCGCTTGTTGTCCGCCAGCGTCTTGCCGCTGGCGATGCACATGAGCAGCTCGTGCGCCTTGGCGTCCTCGCGCTTGATGTAGTGCGCGTCCGCGGTGGCGACGAGCGGGATGTCCAGGTCGCGCGAGAGCTGCTTCAGGTTCTCGTTGGCCTTGTCCTGCTCGGTCATGCCGTTGGACTGGACCTCCAGGTAGAAGCTGTCGGGCTCGAAGATGCCCTTGTATTCGGAGGCCACGCGGCGGGCGTTGTCCATGTCGCCGCGGAAGCACGCGCTGGTGACTTCACCGCCCAGGCACGCGGTGAGGCCGACCAGGCCCTTGCTGTGCTCCGCGAGCACCTGCTTGTCGATGCGCGGGTGGTAGTAGAACCCGTTCATGTACGCGGTGGAGGACAGGTAGCGCAGGTTCGCGTAGCCCTCCGCGTTCTTGGCCAGGAGGATGAGGTGGTGGGCCACCTTCTCCGAGCGGTCCTCGCGCCCCTTGGGGCCCGCGACGTACGCCTCCAGGCCGATGATGGGCTTGATGCCGGCGTCCTTCGCCTTCTTGTAGAAGTCGATGGTGCCGAACATGTTGCCGTGGTCCGTCACGGCCACGCTCGACATGCCCTTCTCCTTCACCGTCTTGATGAGGTCCTTCATCCGGATGGCCCCATCCAGCAGCGAATAGAGGGTGTGGAGGTGAAGGTGGGTAAAGGACATGGGCGTTCCGGCTCCCGGGTGAAGAAAGAGGCGCCTGAACACTAGAGCCCGCAACCCCTGCTCGCCAGTCCAGTGACAGGCCCGGAAGAAAGAGGCCGGACCCGGGCGTGCGGCGCCCCGGAAATCCGGCCTGGGAGACACCCGGAGCGGAATTCCGGCCCCCCGTCCGTCCGGGCGTGGGCACTCCCTCCGGCCGTGGGGTGGCCGCCGTGGGATTCGTGACCACGCTGCCCCCCGATGCCCGCCTTCGCCCGTACACCGCCGACGCTCGCTCGTGCCCTCCTGCTGGGCTGCCGGGCGGGCCTGCTCGTCTTCCTGGTGCTCTACACGCTCTGTGCCCTGCTGAACATGCAACTGGGTTACCAGGGGAACGAGAGCGGCGTCGTCACGGCGTACGTCTGGGACACGTGGCGGAGCGTGGTGCTGTGGCAGGTGGCGCGGCTGATTGGCGCGTACTGCGCGGTGGGGCTGGTGCTGGGGGCGCTGTTGGGAGCCGGGCTGTGGGCGGCGGAGCGCAGCCGGCGCGCGGTGTTCTGGCTGAGCGGCCTGGGGTGCCTGGTGGTGGAGGCGTTCCTGGTGGCGGGGGACATGGCGCGGCATCCGCACCTGTACGCGGCGACGCTGTACGCGCGCTCGGAGGTGACGGCGGCGGTGCTGCGGGGGCTGAGCGGCACGCAGCCGTCGGGTTGGTACATGGCGGCGTCGGTGCTGCCGGTGTTGAGCGTGCTGGCGGTGATGGGGCGGTGGCTGGCGGAGTCCTCCCGCTGGCGCGGCGTGCTGGGCGGGATGACGGCCGCGGCGGCGGTGGCGGGCTTCACGGGGCTGGGGCTTGCGCGGACGGAAGGCGCACCGGAGGCGCCCGTACGCGCTCGGCCGAACCTGCTCATCCTGGCGTCGGACGGGCTGCGGCCGGATCACCTGTCGGGCTACGGGTATCCACGGGCCACGTCACCGAACATCGACCGGCTGATGGGGGAAGGCACGCGCTTCGACGACACGGTGGTGCAGGTGCCGCGCACGGCCCCATCGTGGACGACGCTGCTCACGTCGCAGTACGCGGGCGAGCACCCCGTGGTGCACACGCTGGTGGGACGCGAGGCGCGCGAGGCGAAGCTCACCACGCTGGCCACGACGCTGGCGGAGCAGGGCTACCGCACGGCGGTGGTGGCGGACTACGCGGGGGATCATTTCTCGCGCTTCCCGTATGGCTTCCAGGTGGTGTCCGCGCCGGACTTCCGCTTCCCGGACCTGGTGCGGCAGCGGATGCTGATCACCCACGTGGCGCTGCTGCCATGGACGGCGCTGGCGCCGGGGCTGTTCAAGGAACGCGGCGAGTTTCCGGAGCTGACGGACCCTGCCCCGCTGCGCACGCGGGTGCGGCGCGTGCTGGACGGGATGCCGGAGGACGCGCCGTTCGCGATGGTCGTGTTCGCGTCCTCCACGCACTTTCCCTACGCCGCGCCGTGGCCGCAGGAAGGCCGGTACGTGGAGCGCGGGTATCGGGGGCCGTGGCGGTTCGGGGCGACGCCTCGGATGGAGGTGGATCCGGAAGCGCCCGCGGCCACGCCGGAGGACGTCGCGGCGCTGGGGGCGAACTACGACGCGGCGGTGCGCACGTTCGACGGACTCGTGGGCAGCGTGCGCGCGGACCTGGAGCGGCGGGGCCGGTGGGACGACACGCTGGTGGTGCTGCTGTCGGACCACGGTGAGCACCTGGAGGACGAGGGGCTGGGCCAGGGCCACGGTGACCATCTGTGGGGCAGCGCGGGGCTGCGCATCCCGTTCGTGGTGCGGCTGCCCGGACAGGTGGCCTCAGGGCGGGAGGTGGCGCAGCGGGCGCGCTCGCTGGACGTGGCACCCACGGTGTTGGATTTGCTGGGCGTGCCCGCGCCGGAGTCGTTCCGGGGACGGTCGCTGGCGTCGCTCGCGCGTCCGGGCCTGGAGCCCAAGCCGCTGCCGGATGTGCCGGCGCTGATTGAGACGGACGTGTGGTTCAGCGACCGCGATGGACAGGCGTACCAGACGGTGCGCATGCCGTATCCGTGGCTGTATGAGATTGCGATGGTGGAGGGCGACACGGGGGAAATTGCGCTGAAGCCGGAGTGGGAGGGTCCCGTGCGCCGGGCGCGGCACCGGGGTTTGTATCTGGGCCGGTGGAAGCTGTTGGAGCTGCCCACGCCGGATGGGGTGCGCGTGCAGCTCTTCGACACGGTGTCGGATCCGTCGGAGCTGCGCGACGTGGCCGGAGACAATCCGAACGTCGTGGCCACGTTGAGGGCGAAGCTGGCGGCGGAGCTGCCGGATGCGGCCGGTGAAGCGCGCGGTGCCGTGGGCCCCTGAGGCTCACGCGCCCGCGAGCACGGCGGGTTCTCGGGACCGGGCGTCCATCCTCCGCAGCGCCACCACCGTCCCCGCGAAGACCAACGAGCACACCGCCAGCAACGTCACGTGCACGGAGCAGGACAGCTGCGTGGCGGACGGCGCGTAGCATGACAACAGGAACGACGTCAGGTTGTTGAGGATGTGGACGAAACGGTTGGCTGCCGTCTCCCGATCCGGCGCGCTCCAGCGCCTGGTGCCGTCGTCACCTCGTCCGGATGGCGTGCGGCCGTGGACCTCTTGCGCAAGCCCTGACAAGGCGCGGGCTCGGTCGAGATTTCGTCCGGGTGAGGTGTACCGAGCATGGGCACGGAAATCCCGCCCTCATCATCCGGCACCGCGATGTCCCAGAGCTGATTTTCCGCTTCCGCGAGGGCCTGCTGAACCTCCTTCACCGCGTCCTCCCCCGAGTAGGGCGGCAACCGAGCCAGCCGCGCGCGAAGGAGACCCGCCAGTTCCGACGCCGTGGCGAAGCGCTCCGAAGGTTCGGGCCGTAGCAACGTGTGGAGAACGTCGCGCAGTGGCACGGACAGCCCCTCCGCCGCGCGCTCCACGTCTTCGGAACGGTAGGACATGGCACACCGGATGCTATCCTCCGCGAAGGGCGGCAGATTGAGCCCCAGGGAGGCCACCGATGCCGCGAGCACCTTCTCCCGTTCCTCCCGCGACAGCCGCGCCTCCACTCCTTCCGCGAGCAGGTGGCCCGGGTCGTAGAGGTGCCGGCCCGTGGCGAACTCCAGCAGTGTCAGCCCCAGGGAGAAGAGGTCGCTTCGCGCATCCACCGCGTCACCCATCAGTGCCTCGGGCGCGGCATAGAGGACTTCGCCTTGGGGCCGGGGGAAGGACGTCGCCACGCGCCCCGTCAACCGGGAGAGGGCCACGCCAAAGTCCGTCATCCGCACTTCACCGCGAGGGCCCAGGCGGATGCGGCCCGGGTTGACGTCGCGGTTGACGATGCCCAGAGGCAGACCTGCCTCATCCGTGCGCGTGTGCGCATGGTCCAGCGCCGCCGCGACCTCCGCGCCCACGTAGAGGACGAAGGATTCGGAGAAGTAGCGCCCGCGCGCCTGGGCCACCGACAACAGCGTGTTGAGGGATAGCCCCTCCAGGTTCTCCATCACCACGCACAGCCCATGCGGCATCTCGACAAGGCCATGGACGCGCGCGATGCGTGGGTGCTGGAGATAGCGCGCGAGCCGCACCTCCTCCTCCAGCCGCGCGCGCATGTGCTGAAAGCCTTCGGGCAGCGATTCCCCCTGCGGCAGCGGAATGCATTTGAGCACCACGCAGTCACCCAGCCCTTGGGGTGTCCGGACGAAGGCGAGCAGGACGCGCTCCCCCAGCCGCCCCACTCCCAGGTCCCGGAAGAATTCGTAGGAGGTGTCCCCCTGTGTGAAGAGCACGACGCCGCTGGTGAGCGGCTTGGACGGATGGGCCATGCGGAAACCCCTTGCACCCGCGCGAGAGGAATTCGCGAAGGAACTTGCAAGGTAGTGCCCGCATCGCTCCTGGGGAACGACGCGGCGGGTTCAAGGTCCCCCGGAATCCCTCTCACTCCGGGTGAGAAGGACAGGGGCTGAATTGTAAACGGGTGTTACGCCGGGCAGGAGCTTCAACGCCACCGTTCGACCGCGATGCCGCTCAAATTGGTTCGGGCCACGACCTCTCCCGGCTTGGACCCGTCCCAGGTCCTCCACCCGAAATCATCCACATTCCCTAGCTCGATGCAGACTGGCACCTTCTGGCCATTCGGAAGCCGGGCCTCGGTGTAGCGTCCCACGAGCAGGTCCTTGTTCCCCGTCCACAGGTAGCCGTAAAGCAGCGTGCCTTTGGGGAGCTGGGGCCTCTCGTCGGTGTACACCTCTCCCGTCACGGGTCCCTCACGGAAGACTCCGGCTTCACCCGGGTCCTGCTGACGCGCGTCCGCGTAGAAGGCGACATAGGCATTCTTCCGCATCCCCATCCCGCCGTCCGCCTTATTGGTGAACATTGCCTTGCGTGCGGCCTCGGGGCAGTCCGCGGCCTCGGGCCGCACCTGGGCTCCCGGGCAGCCCATCTGGAGGGCAGCGGCGGCGGTCAGACCCGCGCACGTCTTGAGGAAGCCACCCCATTGCGCCGGGGGCCAGCCCGGGGAGACGGCCAGGGGCTTTGGCTTCCTGATAGCGGGAGCGGGCGGCGGAGACATGGTCGAGGGAGCGCGCTTCACGGGAGGACTTTCCTTCTGCTCGGGTGCGGACACGGGAGAGGCTACTTCAGGGGGCATCGTGGCGGGCGCTGGAGGGGGAGGAGGTTGCTTCGGCTCTGGGTCCACCTGCTGCGCGGAGGAGGGCGTCAACGGCGTCCGCTGTGCAGTCGGGAGAGATTCCGAGGGCGTCGTGACGCGCCAGAGCACGAGGCCGCCCAGGAGCACGGCGAGCGCCACCACGAAAGCCCCTCGCGTGTTCGAGAGTCCACGCCGGGCAGCACGAGCGGGCTCGTCCTGCGACGGCGCGGGGGGCGGCGCTTCGGGGGCGAGTTGAACGTGGGCCTTGGGGACGTGGAAGGGCTCCCTCCACGCCACTCCCACCTCGGGCAGCAGTGCCGCCAACTCGCGCTTCATCACCTCCGCTGTGGGGGCACGCTTCTCCGGGTCCCGGGCAACGAAATGGAGAACGGCCGCACCCAGCGCCGCCGGCACCCGAGGGTTGAGCGAATGCGGCGCGGGCAATTCCAACCTGCCCCCCAGAAACATGGCCGGAGATTCACTCCAGGGGCGCGCAATCGTCAGCAAATCGTAGAGGCAGATGCCCAGCGCGTAGACATCATCCGTCGCCTTGAAAGCGTAACGCGCCTCGGACTCCTCGCCATGCTCGCGCAGGAACTTCGTGGCCTCGGGGGAGCGGTAGCGCCGGGTGCCGGGCGGCAGGGGGGAGTCCGTCAATTCGGGCGCCTGCGCGTAGCTACCCACCCCGAAGTCCAGCAGGAAGGGCTCGCCGTCGGAGGCGCGCACCAGGATGTTGCTCAACTTCAAGTCACGGTGGAACACGCCCCGCGCGTGCACGTGGGCCAGAGCGGAGGCGAGCTTGACGAAGAGGGTCACCACCTCGTGCGCCGTGGGGTGAGTCTTCTCCATCCACTCGCCCAGCGTGTAGCCCTCCACGTAGTCCTCGACGACGTAGAGCCAGCCCCGTGTCGCGTCGTTCCATCGGCCGTGGGCGTACGTGCGCACGATGTTGGGGTGGCCGCTCACCTGGGCCAGGCAGACCATCTCCCGCATCAGGCGCGCGTCCGACTGCTCCGCGTCTCCACTGCTGGCGCGGTGCATGGCCATCTTCAGCGCGAAACGCTGGCCCTCCTTCTCCACGAGGTAGACGGCGCCGAAGGAGCCCGAACCCAGGGCCTTCACTACTCGCCAGCCATCCACCATCTGCCCGGGCTTCAAGCTGGCGGGAATGAAAAGCAGCATGGCCCGCGCTTCTAGAACACCAGGGAAGAGATGAAAAGGCGCCGCGCTCCCGTGCTGTCGCGTAGCTCCACCCGGAGGGCGGCCTTTTCGGGCCAGTCCTCGCCACGGGCCTCCACCACGACCAGCGCCTTCCCGCCGGGAGCGATGTGAGGCTCTCGCATCGCCACCATCGCACGGGAGCGCCCACCGCGCGTTGAGGACAGCCGGGCCTCCGTGGGCGTCCACGGCGCCGCCCCTTCATTCGTGATTGCAAGCGAGAGCGCGACCCACCCTGTGCCTCGGAAGGCGATGAGACGCTCTACCTTCAGCCCGTCAGAGGGCTTCACCACCGCCCCTACTTGAAGGTCTTTCGCATTGACCCCCTCAACATCCATCGCCCTGGCCAGGATCATGCCCGAGGGCCCCGTGGCCGCGCTTCGCGCCCGCAGCGCTTCCAACTCGGCATCCTTGCCTGCGCACGCGGCGCGTACCTCGTCCAGTTCGGCCTGCACCGCCTCCGCCGTGCGTGGCAGCCGCGACACCTGGACCTGCGCGTCCACCTGCGTGGCATTCGAGACGAGCATGAACACGGCGCGTGGCGGGGACATGCCGTCCGCGAAAGGCACGGTCAGCAGGATGCGCTCACCCGTTGCCACGTCGCCCGTGGGCTTGAGCATGACCCACCGGTCGTTGACCACGAACAGCTCAAAACGGTCTCTGGCGTCCCCCAGCTTCACCCCTGCGCGATCCACGGGAGAGTCGAACTCCAACGCGGTGAGGGAGCCAGAAGCAACGTGCAGTTCCACCGGATTGCCGACTGCGGCCCGGGAGAGTGTCACCCGCCGCTGCATCAACTCACGCCCTCGTGAAGGCTCCTGCGCCGTGGCGTTCGTGCCAGGCAGGAGAAGGGACAGCAGCAGCAACGAACGGGATACCAGGAGCACCGGCAGGCAACCTCCGAGAAGACGGTGCAGACCGTAACAGGTGCCGTGGGGCCACAGGTCTTCGCGCTTCCTACGCACGCGCGAGCAATGTCCTCAGCGTCGGCACTTCGGAATCGGAACCGGGGCTCTTTGGACCTTACGAATCCAGCGATGGCTCAGGACCTCCTGGAGCCATGAGCCACGAATGACTCGACGCCTCAAGCCCGGCGCTTGAGTCCTAATGAGCACGAACGCGAGCACCACCGGCCACACGCGAGGGCGCGTCACGGGAACAACGGGCGCCAGGGACGGGGCGGCGCCGGGGTTTGAGAGGGATTCCAGGGCGGGCGACGTTGATGCCGCGCCCTTCCGCCGTCGAACCCCGCCTCACGCCGCCCCTTCCTGGCCAGCGCGTCAGTACCGGTACAGCTCCGCCGCCACCTGGGCGTCGCAGGACGTGACGGCGGATCCGCAGACGGTGGGGCTCGAGTACATGATCGAGTTGCAATCCCAGTGGTGCGCGATGCCGAGCGTGTGGCCAATCTCATGCACGCTGACGCTCTTCGCGTGGTACGCGCCCGCGTGATACGTGTTGTTCATGTTGACGACGCTGCCGGTCATGCAGCCGCCCGACGCGTAGTTCCAGGTATAGGCAAGCCAGCCGTTGTTGCCGTACCAGTTCTCATAGACCATGACGTCGGAAGAACCGCTGCCACGCCAGTGCAGGTACAGGCCGTTCGAGACGCTCGTGTACATCCACGCGTTCATCGCGTCGCCCACCGGCCACCGCGTGGTCGTGAAGTCCGTGTACGTGACGTTCGTGGGGTAGCGGCACCACCTGTAGCCAAAGGTCGGGACCCCGCACCAGCTCTGGGCGCTCGGCCCGCTCGGCGCGTCCTCCACCGAGGGCACCGCGCGCGCCTCGGGGCGCACGTACTCCACGGCCTGGGCGCGGGCGCTGACCCGTGCGAGCAGCGCGTCCACGGGGCCCCCCACGTGCTGCTTGAGCGCGGTGGCGTGACGCGATGAGCTGGGGCCCTGCACGAAGCCCCCCTTCACCAGGACGCGCCCCACCGGCCCTCCCGTCACGGAATAGATGCCCGTCAGGGATTGCACGGCCAGCGGCTTGACGCCCTCCTGCGGCGCGAGGAAGAGGACGGCCTGCTCCCCCACCGCCGGCAGCGGGCTGTCCTCCGGCGCGAGCGTGCAGCCGTCCGCGAGCAGGCCGCCGGGATACATGACGTCCACGGTGGCCCCCTGCGCCACGACGTCACCCGACGCGCTCCGCAGCTCCCGCGACGTGCGCGCGATGTTGGAGACCCGCACCGTCGCGATGGTGACGGGCAGGTCCGTGTAGAGGCCGCTCAGCTCACCGGAGGCCGCCCCTTCCGTCTTCGACCGCGCGTAGCTGCGCAGGACGTCGTAGCGCGTGGACTCCACCTTCCCGTCGATGATCAACGCCGAGTGGTCCGTCAGGTCCTCCACGCTCTTCTCCTGGAGGACCCAGTCCATCTGGAGCGTGTGCTCCGTCCCCTCGGCGTGTGCCGGAGCGGGCACCGGCGTCTCCGGCACCCACGCCTTCACGTGCGCGTCCAGAGGAGCGGGGGCGACGGCCTCATCCCCTCCGACGTCGTTCGTGCACCCCACCATGCCCAGCAACGCCAACGGCATGGCCCAGCTGCGTGCGGCGACTGCGGACATGGCGGTGCTCCATCGGGTCCACTGCTTCATGGGCTTGCTCCCTTTCGCGTGACGCGCACCGCCGGACACACGGGTCCCATGACGCCCGAATATCGACGCGTCGCGACATCCCTTGTTTCCATTGGTTGCGGTTCTTCCCCAGGGACGAGAGCTTGAGAATTTCGTCTCACCCGGCCGTGATTTCGGGGCGCGGAGTCAGTCTGCCAGCAGCTGGCGCAGGCTGATGTCCAGCTCGCTGCGCACGAGGCGCAGCAGGCTGTCCAGTTCGCCGGGGGTGAGCCCCAGCCGCGCCGTCAGCTCCTCGCGGGTGAGGGCCAGGAGCCGTTCACGGGCGCGGGCGACCCAGCGCGCCACGGTGGAGCGCGGCGCCTGCGTGGTGGCCGCCATCGCGTCCATGGACAGGCCATGCACGTGGTGCAGCCGCAGCAGGTTGCGCTCGCGCGCGTCCAGCCGGCCCAGCGCGGCGCGGAAGGCCCCGCGGAAGTCCTCCTGGTGCCGCTCGCGGATGAAGGCCAGCTCGGGGTCCGCGCCCAGCCGCTCCGCCAGCCCTGGCAGCCGCTCGCCTACCGGTTGCTCGCGGGGCGCGGCGCGCTGCTGGTCGATGTGCAGCCGTAGCGCCACCGCCCGCACCCACTGCGCCAGCGGCGCGCGCCCGGAATAGGAGGCCAGCTTCGGCGGAGCCCCCCCTACCGGGACGAGCAGCCGCTGACGCAGCAACTGCCGCAGCTCATCCACCTGGGAGGGCGACTCGCCCGGCAGCCACGCCCCCACCTGCGACAGGACCCGTGCGTCGAACGCCTGGAGGGCCCGCGCGTTCCCCCGCGCGCAGGTGAAGGCCAGTGCGAGCTCCTCCACACGCAGGCTCGCGAGCACCTCGCCAGCGTCACCCGTGGAGGGCAGCCGCTCCGCCGCGTGCGCCAGGAAGGCCTCCACCTCCAGGCCCACTTCCGGCCAGGCCTCGCGCGCGCACCCGGGGCTGGAGGGGGTGCTCGAG
>NZ_RAWK01000101.1 GCF_003612165.1 Corallococcus aberystwythensis
AAGCAGGCCCGGTCGAGGCCCCCCGCCCCCGTGGCGCCCTCCAGCTCCGACCGGCTGGAGCTGATGCAGACGTTCCTGCGCATCGTCGACGCCGGGAGCCTGTCCTCCGCCGCCGCGCAGCTGGGCACCACGCAGCCGACGGTGAGCCGCCGGCTCCAGGCGCTGGAGCGTTCGCTGGGGCTGCGGCTGCTCCAGCGCTCCACCCACGCCATGAAGCTCACCGAGGACGGGGCGCGCTGCTACGAACGGGCGAAGGAGCTGCTGGCCAGCTGGGAGATGTTCGAGTCCGACCTGCGCGGCGCGAGCGACGAACCCGAGGGCACGCTGCGCGTCGTGGTGCCCCATGCCTTCGGGCAACAGCTGCTGGTGGAGCCGCTGACGGAATACCTGGGCCGGCACGCGCGGGTCTCCGTGGAGTGGCTGCTGCACGACCGGGCGGTGGACTTCATCGCGGACGGCATCGACTGCGCCATCCACGTCGGAGAGGTGCATGACCCCAGCGTGGTGGCCATCCGCCTGGCGGAGGTGCCGCGCATCGTCGCGGCCGCGCCATCGGTGCTGGCGGGCGGCCCCGCGCCGGCGCATCCCGACGCGCTCGCGAAGCTGCCCTGGCTGTCATTGCGCACGTTCTACCGCAACGAACTCTCGCTGACCCACGTGGCCACCGGGGAGGCCCAGCCCATCGTCTTCCAGCCGCGCGTGAGCACGGACAGCCTCTACGCCCTCCGCAGCGCCGCGGTGAAGGGCCTGGGCGTCTGCGTGGGCTCGGCCTGGGTGCTCCAGGAGGACATCCAGCGGGGCCGGCTCGTGCACCTGGTGCCCCAGTGGAGGGCCGCGTCCCTGCCCCTGTATCTGATCTATCCGGCCGCGCGGTTCCATCCGGCGAGGCTGCGCAAGTTCGTGGAGCTGATGCGGGAGCGGATCCCCGCGGCCCTGGCGGTCGCCACTCGGAAGGGATGAGCGCCCGCCTCAGGCGCCGCAGTCGCGCGCATCGGTCCGGATGAAGACGCGGACCGGGCCCGGATCCTCGACCTCCTCGAACCGGGAATCGTGCACGAGGGTGTCGAGGAACGCCTCCCGTGACGCGGCGCCCAGCATCAGGACATCCACGCGCGGGGGAACGAGCACGACCTGGGCCCGCGCGTAGTGGTGCAGGAGGAAGCGGTCGTAGTCGTTGGGCACGAAGACGACCGAGTGGAAGTCCGTGGCCACCACCCGCCGCGCCGCGCACGGTTCGACATGCCGTGCGAAGGCCTGGCGGAAGTCGGTATCCACCGGGGGCATGGGACGCAGCGGCGGAGCCCCCACGGTCCGGTCGAAGCGCGCGACCTGGATGAGCGCGAACACGGCGAGCAGCAGCGCGGGCACCATCGCGGCCCGGGCGGGAACCCACCCGCGCGCGAGGACCTTCCGCCAGAGCACGGTGAGCTGGCCGAAGCCCGCCGCCGCGCACACGCCCAGGCCGGGCAGCAGGAAGGCGGAGTTGTAGAACCACAACATCCGCTTGTCCGTCGCCTCCGCCATGAAGAAGAACGTGCCCGGCAGGGTGCTGAGAAGCGTGGCCGCGGGCGCGAGCAGCTGAATCCACAGGAAGCCGCGCTGGAAGACCGCCAGGCCACTGGTGGCCACGTCGTGCACCACCCGCCCGGGATTGCCCAGCGCGGTGAAGGCCACCTGCCCCCAGGTGTTGCCGTAGTGCGACCAGAAGCGGGTCCCCGAGGGCGTCCCGAGCGCCGGCAGCACCACCGCGACGCAGAGGGCAAGGTAGACGAGTGACAGCGCGGACACGCCGAGCGCCCTGCGCGTCAGCTGCTCGCGCGGCGGACGGGCCACGGCGGGCAGCAGCAGCAATGCCGCCGACTGGAAGGCGAGGAACAGGCCTCCATCCGGACGCACGCCCAACGTGAGCAATGCGATGGGCAGCACCCACCGCATCCGCGCGCCGCGCAGCAGGAGCACGAGCACCGCCGTCGCGCCCAGCTGGAAGAACACCTCGAAGTGCGCGGAGAGCGCGACCGTCTTCACGAAGGGGTTGAGGCCCAGGTACGCCGCGAAGGCGGCACTGGCCCAGGGCCGCCAGGGGGCGGGGAACAGCTCCCGCTCGGCGACCATGCGCTCGAAGTACCAGACCTGGAGCGCGACCGCCCCGTACAGCGCCACCAGCCCCAGCACGATGAACAGGAACTGCGAGTCGCTCAGCAGGAACAGCGGCGCGAGCAACAGCAGCGTCGGCGTGAAGTGGACGGTGAGGTGGTTGAGGTCCATGTCCGTCACCCAGAAGGGACGGCCGTGGTGCACCGCGTTCGCGAACAGGTCGTTCAGCAGCGCCAGGTCGTGGAACCCGAACAGCCCGCCCCGGAAGGCGGTCCACACGCAGCCCAGCGTATAGACAAACAACGCGCCAAGGACGACATGCCAGGCGCGGACCCGATGCGCGAACGTGAAGGAAGGCAAGCGGCGGGACTCTGCCACACGCTCGCGGGGAGGACACGGGCTCAAGCGCGGAAAAAAACGTAGGGCCCCCGGGTTGGCTAGAGTCCCGTGTCAGTCCGCTGACCGGAGGCCGCACCGCGATGAACGTGCATGACAGCTACGACGCGGAACCTGCCCTGCGCATGAAGCTCAAGGAGCTTGGCGCGAAGCGCTGGACGGAGCTACTCGGGGTGAAGGTGGCGTGGGGCCGCGGCGGGGAGTGGCTGGCGGTGGGGGAGACGTTCGTGCCGGCGCCGACCACCCTCGAGGGGCTGAGCGCCCTCCTGCGAGACGCGCCGGGGGAGCTGGACTCCGAGGAGGGGCTCGAGGACGTGATGGCGTTGGTGAACCTGCTGCCCGAGGTGCGGGTGACGCGCACGCGGCAGGACCTGGACCACCTCACGGAGGATCAGCCGGGACCGGAGGTCATCCGCAGTGGCACCATTGGGAAGCGGGGCCTGGCGCGCTGGGAGGCTCCACGGCGGGAGCCGCGGGCACTGGTGTTCTACGCCAACCTGTGGCGGGAGGACGGCGCGGACTTCGTCTGCCTGCGGGTGGACCTGGCCACAAGGACGATTTCCGTGGAGATCGTCGACGAGGGCTGGTTTGAGGTCGCGGCGTTCCTGGGGTGAAGAGGTCGCCATCCAAAGGCTTGGCGTCTTTCCATACCCACCCACATCCCAGACCCAATGTGTTGCAGGCCATTGGCCTTGTCACACCCACCCGCTCAGTCCTTCATTCCCAGGCTGCGGTGCCGAATCATCACGGTCCCAAGATGCCTCGCTCGCGGAAGGACGCGCGGGCTCGCCGTCAACCTGTCGGCGTGCCTGTCCCGCCTTTGTGCACCCGGGGCGGTCAGACCCCAGCGGAGGGGAAAAATGACAGACACGTTCGGGTTCATTGACCATCGGGACGGCGCGAACATCCGGACGCTCCCAGCGGAGCTGACGGGCTCGATGTGCCTGACTCGCATGCCCCTGCCCTCGGGAACGCGGGTGACCTTCATCCGGAACCCAGCTCGTGTCCAGCAGCAGGGATGGGCCTACGTGGGGACCGAGGTGCAGGGCCACCTGCTGCGAGGCTATGTGCAGGCATTGCGCATCACGACGCGTCTGCCGGAGCCCGCAGCGACGCTTTATGAGGTTCGTTCCGGCGACCGGCTTGAGCCCATCGCGGCACGCATCTACAAAAAGGCCATCAAGCCGGGAAGGGACCTGCGCTTCTACGAGAACGTCATTGAGCATGTGAACGCTCAGTCCGGTCGCGACGGAGTCATCCGGCACTCCGACGGGGACGTGAGGCTCGTTGCAGGCAAGCGCATCTGGCTGGTCAGTGTCGAGTTCGCCAACCGGCTCCAGGAAATCGTCCCCAGCGGCTCCATCTCCCGGGAGGCGATCGCCAAGGCGCGTAAGGTGGCCCGGCACCTGGAAGACGTCATCACCTCCGTGGAGACATCGTGGAATTACATCCCTGAGGTCGCCGGGGAATATGCCGGGGCGCTTTGGGAACATCGGAATGAAATCATTGGCATCGTCCTGGTCTTCATCGGAGCGGAAGCACTGTCGTTGCTTCTGGCGCTATCGCCCACGGGCGTAGGACAGCTCGCGGCCGCGGTCATCCAATTGGGACTGGCGGCTTTCGGAGCAAAGGGGGTCATCGACGCCGGGGTGGAGTCCCTGAAGCACGCCCAGGCGTGGCTCACCCAGGCCTGGCAGGCCAACGGGTCCAAGGAAAAGCTCAAGGAGGCCAGTAAATCCTTTGTCAGGATGCTGACGAGCATCGCCATGGCCGCGCTGGCGGTGCTTGGGATGAAAGCCAACATGAACCGTGGACTCAAGCTTGCGCAGGGCGTGAAGATCACCCCGCCCGGCGTCTACGGGCTGGCCGCGCAAGGTCCGGGCGGCCACGTTCTGGACCTCGTTGTATTCCGGCCAGGAAGCATCACGCGCACCTCTGCCATCCCCGGGCCCTGGCTCCCCGGAGGGACCGTTGCTCCCTTGATGGCGAAGGCCGCCAAGCTCGTCCCGGACTCGAAGCCGTCTCCCGCCAAGGCAGCCTCCTCCCAAAAGCCCCCGCCCCAGCGCATGCTCAGCGACGCCGCGCTGGAGAAGCTGCTGGAGAAGCTCCCGAACTGGGACCGGCTCAAGGAGTTGGTCGGGCGGATCATTCCGGATGAAGGGACACCGGAGTTCAACGCCTTCAAGAAGGAACTTGAGGCTGCGGGCTACCGCCTGGAGAAGCTGAGCCAAGGCCCCCAGCCCTACCGGCTGCGCCGTCCGAACGGCAAGGCCTTGGGCAAGGAGCACGGAGCGCTCACCGTGACCGAAGGCCGCATGGTCGTTCTCAAGGCCAAGGGTACGTCGCGCATCAGTGTCCACAGCCGCTACCGGAAGAAGTACCTGGACTGGTTGGGGGAGAAATATGGCCCAAAGGCGAAGGCGGCGGCGGAGAGCCGGCTCGCCCGAGGCTATCAGCTGCACCATCTCATCCCTGATGCGATCGCCCAGAAGCACCCGTTGCTCCGCATGGCCCTGAAGCGGGTCGAGGGGTTTACGATTGACCGGGGGACGAACATCCTCGACATGCCCCTCGCGAAGACCGCGCCCATGAAGAACATGCAGAAGTTCATGCACATGAACAGCCACTCCAATTACAGCAAACACGTCATCATGAAGCTTGATCATGCCTTGAGCAAGCTTGGGCCTGGTTCGAAACTGACTCCTGAAGCCATCGACAAGGCAATCCTTGAGGTCGAAGACAGCCTCCGCAAGGCCATCCAATCCAGAAGCCTTCCCAGGGAGGTTCTCAAAGAGGTGTACAAAGATGGCGTTTTCATGGGAATGACGATCGCCATGCTGGAAGCACCCTCGCACGACGAATCACTCATGGCATGATCTACGCACTGGTTGCAGATACTTCACACATCGATCAGGAAGAAGTCTTCGACGCCGAGCTCATCGAGTTCGATGGCTTCGAGGACGTGACGTTCCTCGATCCTGGCATCGACTACCAGCGTGAGCAGGGCGCTCCCCAGGTCATCGAGTTCGTGGGCAACCTGAAGAACGCCGCCCGGCTGGACCACCTGTTCACCGCGCCCCGGAGCCTGCTGCTGCTCTCCCGTCGCATGGTGCGCGTACTCGAAGCGGTGCGCCCGTTCCGCCACCGCCTCATCCCCACGGTCATCTACCCGGAGCGCATCGAGCACCTTGTGCGCGACCGTTCCTCGCGACGGCGGACCGGACACGCGGTGACCGAGTCCGCGTTGAAGAACGAGGACTTCGTCATCCTGCAACTGTTGGACGAAACGCCCTGCCTGGACCGCAATCGCACCCTCGTGGATGGCGTGTCCTTCCAGAAGTCGGGAAAGTCCAGGCTGGGAAGGGAGGAAGCCTCGCCCCTCAGACTCCGCCCCCCCGCGGGTGGCTTTCCTCCTGTGTTCGCTGTCCCTGAGTTGACCTTCTACTGCTTCACCGAGGAGGCCCGGCAGGCTTGTGAACAGGCGGGACTCAAGGGGCTGTGGTGGCGCCCCCAGCGATGAGCTACCTGGTGGCGGGCACGAGGCCGTAGAGGGTGGTGACCTCCTTGGAGCGTGCGGCGTGCAGGGGGTCCGCCTTGTCCTTCGCCTTGGAGTGGCGTGCCGGATTGGACTTCTGCCACGCCACCTTCAGGCCGCAGCGCTCGAACTGCTCCTCCAGCCAACCGGCCGGACGCAGGCCCAGGAGCACCGCCAGGTCTGACAGGATGAGCAATCCCTCTCCGTCCGGGTTCAGCGCGGCGGGGAGCCCTTCCAGGAAGCGCCGCAGGAACTGGCTGTCCTCGTCGAACACCGCGCGGTCCACCCGGTTCTTGGGAGGCTCGGGAATCCAGGGCGGGTTGCACACGACGAGGTCCGCCTTGCCTTCCGGAAACAGGTCCGCCTCCGTCACCTGGAAGTGCTTCGCGAGGCCCAGCCGCTCCGCGTTCTCCCTGGCGCACGCCACCGCGCGAGAATCGGAGTCGGTGGCCTGCGCGAACGCCGCGCCGCGCTGCAAGAGGAGGAAGGCCAGCACTCCGGTGCCGGTGCCCACGTCGAACACCCTCTTGCCCTTCACGTCCGGCACCGCCGACAGCAGCTCCACGTAGTCCGTGCGCGTGGGCAGGTAGACGCCGTAATGCGGATGGAGCAGGCCCTTCAGCCCCGGGACCTCCAGCCCCTTGCGCCGCCACTCCGCGGCCCCGAGCATCCCGAGCAGCTGCTTGAGCGGCACGACGGAGAAGTCCTTCGTGGGCTCGCCCCAGACCTGCCGGCATGCCTCCGCGACGTCCGGCGCGCGCGCGAGCTCCAGGTGATAGTCCCGGTCCAGCGCGACGACGATGCGCGACAGCGTCGCGTGCTCCAGCTGCCGCGCGCGGCGCTCGGCCCGGAACGCCTCCAGCGGCGAGCGGGCCTGCCAGCGCTTTTCGAGCCGCCGGCCCAGCGCGCCGAGCAGCTGCTTCGCGTTGTGGAAGTCGCCGGTGTAGCGCAGGAACTCGCCCCGGCGGACGCGCTTGAGCGCGGTGTCGGCGCTGAGCCCGTCGTCCACGGACGACAGGCTCGTGGGGGCGGGTTCGTCACTCTCCGAGTGCCAGGTGAACGCGGTGCCAGGCGGAAACTCGAAGGTCTTTGCGGCGGAACGGGGACGGTCCATGGGCCTGGGGTAGCACGAGTCACGACTCACGGCACAGCCGGTCCACGTACTTCAGCAGCGTGGGCATGCGCGAGTGGCCATGCATCCGCCGGATGTGCTCCGCGGCGGTCGCGGTCTCCATCCCGATGGCGGTGACGAGCAGGGGACGCAGGCTCTGGGCCCTCACGATGGGCAGGGCCGGGCCGGTGGTGACATAGGGCGTCTTGGCCACGCCGATGACGGGCACCGCGCGGCAGAGCGCCTCGTACAGGTGGGCGCCCAGGCCCGGCTTGTCGTCGCCGAGCCACACGTAGCCGTCCACGATGATGGTCTCCAGCGGCTCCTGCACGCCCGCGAGCACGCGCAGCAGGTGCGGCAGCTCGCGGCGGTAGAACTGGCCGGGCTCGTAGGGCTCCGCGACGGGGCCCCGCTCCACCAGGTGCCCGGCCTCCTTGCCGTCCGTCCAGCCTCGGAAGAGGACGCAGGCGGCCACGGTGACATCAGGGCGGTAGTCCACGTCCACGCAGGCAAGCATCCGGTTCTCCTTGGCGGCCCCAGGCTACACGCGCCCGCGCCCCACTGGAGTCTTCCAAGCAAGTCCGCGTAGATTCATGATTTCTCTGTTTTGCTGCGAATACCAATTCGCGGGCCGGAGGAGTCCAGGTGATGAGGCGTGTGACGGCTTGGAAGCGGGCGGTGGTGCTGCAAGCGGTGTGTCTGCTGGGCGGCGCGGGGACGGCCGAGGCGGTGACGCCCACGAACGTGACGAAGGTGGCGCGGGTGACGGGCGCCACTCCGCCGGGTGAGGTGCTGCCCAACCCGAACCAGACGCACACGAACTACGAGGTGTACGGCACGGACCTGGGCATCGTCTGGGACAAGGGGGGCGGCGAGGTGTTCGTCCTGTTCGGGGACACCTTCGGCGCGGGCTGGTGCGGCAACGGCGGGTGCGGCGGCGGCTGGCGCAGCAACGTGCTGGCGCGCTCGGCGGACACCACGCTGTCCAATGGCCTGACCTTCACCACCATGGTGCAGGACCGCACCCGCCACGCGAAGGAGGTGCTGGCGTCCCGGAAGGTGGACAACGACGAGATGACGGTCATCCCCACCGCGGGTGTCAGCGTCGGGGCGCGCCACTACATCCACTACATGTCCGTGAAGCACTGGGGGGATCCGGGGCAGTGGACCACCAACTCCGCGGGCATCGCGTACTCGGACGACAACGGACAGAACTGGGTGAAGCACCCCACGGCGCGCTGGGCGAACAACGCGTCCTTCACGAACCCCTTCCAGATGGGCGCCTTCGTGAAGAACGGCGGCTTCGTCTACCTGTACGCCACGCCCAACGGGCGCTACGGCAACGTGCACCTGGCGCGCGTGCCGGAGGGCGCGCTGCTGGACATCAACGCGTACCGGTACTGGGACGGCAACGGCTGGTCCGCGTCCCAGGCGGCGGCGCGGCCGGTGGTCATCGGCATCGCGGGGGAGCTGTCCGTCGCCTACAACGCTGGGCTGGGCCGCTTCCTGATGACGTATCTCAACGAGCACCGGCAGGCCGTGGTGCTGCGCGACGCGGGCACGCCCACCGGGCCCTGGAGCGGGGAGAAGCTGCTGGCCACCGGCGCCGCCTTCCCCGGTGTCTACAACGGCTTCATCCACCCGTGGGGCAACAGCGCCAGCGAGCTGTACTTCATCACCTCGCAGTGGACGCCCTACAACACGTTCCTGATGCGCGCGACGCTCACGGCCGACGCGGACGGCAACAACCTGTTGTCCGAGCCGGGCTTCGAGACGCAAGGCGCGACGCCGACGATGGCGCCCTGGTACCTGGCTGGCGCGGGCGGCATCGACCGGGCGGTGGGCCAGGCGCACTCCGGCCAGGACAACGGCTTCGTGCGTGCGTCCAGCGGCTGGAACGCGCTCAAGCAGAGCGTCGTGGTGCAGCCCTACACGGACTACACCCTCAAGGGCTGGCTGCGCTCCTCGTCCAACACCACCCGGGGCTTCTTCGGCGCGCGCGCCGCGGGCAACGGCCCCGTCCTGGGGGAGACGCAGTACGGCTCGCTGCCGTCCTGGGCGGAGCGCACCGTCACCTTCAACTCCGGCGCCAACTCCGTCGTGGAGGTGTACAGCGGCGCGTGGGCGGACGCGGGTGACACCTGGGCGCAGCTGGATGACGTGAGCCTCACCCGGGGCGCGAACCTGGTGGGGCAGGGCGGCTTCGAACAGCAGCCGTCCTCCACCGCCACCTCGCCCTGGTCCGTGTCTGGCAACGGCGGCGTGGACCGGGGGCTGGGCTTCGCGCGCACGGGCGCCAACAACGGCTTCGTGCGCAACAACACCGGCTGGAACGCCCTCAAGCAGGAGGTCGCGGTGACGCCGAACACCGCCTACACGCTGACCGGCTGGGTGAAGACGTCCTCCAACCAGAACGACGGCTACTTCGGCGTGCGCGCGCTCAACGCCGGCCCCGTCCTCAACGAGGTGCACCTGACGCAGCCGCTGGGCGGCTACACGCTCCAGACGGTGACCTTCAACTCCGGCGCCAACCACAGCGTGGAGGTGTACGCCGGGACCTGGGCGAACGCGGGCGACACCTGGCTGCAGGTGGACGACGTGGCGGTGGTCCGCAACTGAAGGCCGCGTGCGAGCCGGGCGGTCAAACCACGGGCTTGCGGCCCTCGCGGTACACGGTGTCCACCCCCGCTTCGGCAAGGCGTTGGAGCAGTTCCTTCTCCGTCCCCTTGCCGTCGCGGGTCCACCGCAGCTCCTCCGGCAGCAGCACCTTCGCCGTGATGAGCCGCACCTCACCGGCGGGCAGGGAGAAGAACTCCGGCAGCGGCGCCGACGCGCGCTCCAGCAACACGAAGACGCCACCGTCCTGGGTGAGCAGGGAGGCGGGCATCCCGTCGGCGATGACCTCCACCATCATGAAGTCCAGGGCCAGGGCGCCGAGCGCCACCGGGTTGATCGCCAGCGCGTAGGACACCGCGGACAAGAGCCGCGCGGGCCACATGCCCTGGGGGTCGAACGCTGCGGTGTCCTCCAGCGGCCCCTCCACCTCCAGGGCCAGCTCCACCCCCAGCCCCACGGAGGGGGATGGATCGGAGAGGAACGGAGACGACAGGCCGTGCGTCACGAACAACGTGCGCCCGCCGGGACGCTGGATGCGGCGCTGGCCTTCACGCCCCGGCCAGAGGCCCGACCCCGGGCTCGGCAGATAGTCCTCGTCCAGCGTCCCCAGGCCCCGCCACACCTCGTCGCGGGCGGCGTTCGCCCGGGCCGCGGCCTCGAGGGCGCGCTCGGCCACCGCCTCCGAGGTCTGCTCATCCGGAGTGGGCCCTTCCACCTGGGTGAAGCGCATGCCCGTGAAGCCCGCCGCCTCCAGGGCCGCCTTCACCTCGCCGGTGACGATGAGCGCGAACGGCCAGCCCCAGGGCCGGAAGACCTTCGCGCCCTTCACCCTGAAGCTGTGGATCCGCGGGCCCCGGAGCCACGCGTAGGCCTGCCACCCTGGAGGCGGGCCTCCGTCCTCCTTCGTATAGCGCCGGACCTCCCTGCTGGCCTCGTCGTCGATGCACCGCACGAGGCGCGTGACATTGAGCAGGAAGGACGGCGCTTCCCGGCCGTCGACGGTGACGGGGATGGCCTCCACGTCGCCGGGCGCCACCGCCTGGAGGACTTCCACCAGTCGCGCGGTCACCACGGGCAGGGTGAACTCCACGAGCGCGTAGTCCCGGGTCAGCCCCGGCTTCGCGAGGGAGATCCGCAGTCCGTCCTGACGCGGCAGCGACTGCCCCGTCCGGTACGCATCGGAGTCGAAGTCCCCTCCCGGTGGGCCCCGGAGCGCATCGAACACCTCGCGCCGGAAGAAGGCCCCGTCCTCGGTGAGCATGAAGTAGCGCGTGGATGGCGGGGGCGGAGCAGGGCGCTCGGGCTCCTTCGCCGGAGGGCCCTCCACCACCGGCGGGCGGGCGCCGGTGGACAGGTGTCCATGCTCCGACCGGGCGAACAGCTCCGCCAGCGCGGGGGCCGTGCCGTCCCCGGACGACAGCCAGTCGAACTCCGTGCCGAGCAGCGCCTTCACGGTGACGAGCCGCACCTCGCCGGCGGGCAGCGTGAAGCGCTCCGGCAGTGTTTCCGCCTTCATTCCCAGCAGGACCGCGCCCTGCCCGTGCTGGTTGAGCAGGAACTTCGGAATGGAGGTGTCCAGCACGAGCAGGACCGGGCCCTGGGCCAGCCGCGCGCGCAGCTCCCCGTCCTCCGCGATCCGGTTCGCGGTCAGCATCAGCAGGTGCCGCTGCCACCCGGACTCGGGTCCTCCTTCGAGCCCTTCCACGGGTTCGTCGGTCTCCAGGGCCAGCTCCATCCCGAACCCCACGGACGGTTCCGTCGCTCCGACAAAGGGGTCGGACAGGCCGTCCGTCACCAGCAGGCTGCGCCCTCCAGGACGGGAGAGCTCGCGAGCCGAGCCCCGCGCCCGGGGCCAGGCGGAATGGAGGTCGAGGAGCTCCACGGGCCCCTTCACCCTCGTTCCCAACCCCTGCAGGAACGCCAGCCGCGACGCGCGCGCCTGTTGCCAGGCTTCGCGGACCTTGACCCCCCGGGCCCGCGACTCGGGGTCGAGCGAACGCACGTCGGAGACGTCCTGGAAGGACATCCCGGTGCCTCCCGTCGCCTCCAGGGCGGCCCGGAGCTCCTCGGAGACGACGAGCATCTCCAGCGCGCCCGCCAGCCGGAACACTTTCGCGCCCTCCACCTTCGAGGCATCCAGCCGCAGGCCATGGATGAACAGGTAGAAGCTCGAATCCCATTCGACGACGGGCTCGTAACGCTCGGCGAGGACCGTGACGCTGTACCTGGGCTGCGCCTCTTCCGAGGCCTCTTCGTCGACGCACGCGAAGTGGCGCGTCGCGTTCAGGAGGAACCAGGGCTCGGTCTGTTCTTCGATCTCCGCTGGGATCAGCTGCACGTCATCCGGGGCCAGCGCCCGGAAGACCGCCGCCACGCGTTCGCTCACCACGGGAACGCCGCCGCTCATGAGGTTGAAGTCCGGCGCCAGCCCCTCCTTGCGCGGGAAGACCCGGACCCCTGCCTCCAGTTCCACCGGAATCCCCTGGAGGCCCCCATGTTGCTGCTGGCCCCCCAGCGTCTGGAAGCCGCCCAGCTGCCAGCGGTCCTCCAGGCTCCGGTCCTCCTGGAGGAGGAAGTAGCGCATCGTCATGCGCCCATCCTCCCAGATAGTTCCGGTAATGCGAGGACTCCAGGTAACCGGGCGCACCCGGCTGCTCCCCAGCAGCTCAGGCGAGCAGGCCCTGGAGCCCCTCGAGGAGGTGCAGCGCGGCGTCGCGCGAGGGCAGCCCCGCCTGTTGGACGAGCACGGCGTCGGGCTCCTCTGCCGCGACCCTGCGCTCCAGGTCGTGGAACGCGTCGAGACGCGCCTGACGCAATCGCTGGCGCGCGCCGGAAGCGAGGCCCTCGGTCGCCCAGGCCTCCACGGCCCAGGACAGCTCGGCATGGCGCAGCTCATCCTCGGCGATCTGGCTCAATGCCTCCCGCACCTGCGCGTCGCGCGCCGTGCGTGCCTGCCACGCGGCCACCAGCGCGCCGTAGGTTTCCCCGACACAGCCTTCCTTCGCGTTCTCCCACAGCAGGGCCTCCAGCGAGCGCGAGGAGAACGGGGCGACCTCCACCGCAGGCACGGTGGCGCCGTGTCGCCGGGCCAGCGCTCGCGCGGCGCGCGTGTGGCGGACCTCGTCCCCGGCCGAGCGCCGGGCCGCGCGGATCAGCTCGGCGGGAGCCCCGTGGGCCTTCAGCTCCTCCGCGAGCCGAAGAAAGGCGGGCACGGAGGCCGCCTCCAACCAGGCCATCCGCGCGAAGTGGCTGCCCAGCGCGCACCGCGCTTCCGCTCGCGCCGCCTGGAGCCCCTCGGGCCGGCGTCCGTCGGAAGCGCATCCCGCGGGCGAGGTGAAGAAGCAATTCGTGTAGGGCTCCAGGGTCTGACCGCCGTCCGGATGCGTCGTTGGGACGGAGTGGGTCTGGCAGCGATGGGCGTCCAGCCGCTGGCACACCAACAAGCAGTCGAAGTTGGAGGGGGCTCCCCCATCCGGAAGCCGTTCGTAGGTGTCGTAGCGTGACTCGTGCGCGTCGTACGGGATGCAGCCCGGATCCTCGGACGCGCAGCCAATGACTGACAGGGCGGGAGCGGCGAACAGCAGCCGGGCCACGGTCTGGCGAAGCAGCGGGTTGCGTGGAAGCAAGGGGTGCTTGTCTTTAGCCATGGAGGAGGCGCCTTTCCGTTACTCGGCCGGCGTGCGGGCGAAGAGCACCTTGCCCGCGCGAATCGTGCACTTCACGTCGGTGAACCGCCGGACGTCCGTGGAGGGATCGCCGTTGAGCACCACGACGTCCGCGTCGAAGCCCGGCTTGACGCGGCCCCGGCGCTCGGCGGCGCTCCAGCGCTGGGCGGGGGCGGTGGTCAGCGATGCGAGGATCTGCATCGGCGTGAGTCCCGCGTGCGCCATGAGGACGTATTCCTGCGTCGGATCCAGGTCCGTCATGTACCCGGCGTCGGTGCCGAACAGCACCTGGCCCCCGGCGCGGGAGAACGCCGCGAGCTGCTGCTCGGCACCCGTCACCAGGCGGTCGCGCACGGGGATGGGGACGTCGGCCTTGGCGAGCTCGTACCCCCAGAGCTGCAACGTCGGCACCAGGGACACATGGCGCGCGACCATCTGTCCGACGAGCTCGGCGCTCCACCCGGTCTTCGGCGAATCGATGGTCGTGTGCACGATGACGTCGGCGCCGGCCAGCACCGCGGCGCTCACCCCGTCGGGATCGGTGGGATGCACCATGACCAGGCCCCCCCGCTGGTGGGTCTCGTCCGCCGCGGCGCGCGCGACGTCCTCGGACATGCGCCGGATCTCCCCTTCGCCCTGGGGCGTGGCAACGAACAGCTTGGTCCCGTTCGCGCCGGTCTCGAAGCCCTGGCGGACGATGGCGCGGGCCGCTTCCGCCGACGCGGGTTGCGGAAGCTGTTGCAGCACCGCGGGCGGCAGGTCGCGCAGGTAGAAGGGGAGGCCGTTCTGCGGATACATGGGGGAGCCGACGGTGAGGATCGCCGGCCCCTGCAACTCGCCGCGTTCAATCCGCTGGCGAAGGGCCCCGGTGTTCGCGGGGTCGGAGCCGGTGTCGACGACCGTCGTGAAGCCGAAGCGCGTGGTCAGCTGGGTGAGGGGCGGCTGGAGTTCGTCGCGCGTCCGGCTGGCGGCGCCTTCGAACGCGGGGGCCGTGAAGTGGAGATGGCTGTTCTGGAACCCGGCGGTGATCACCCCGCCACTGCACGCGTCCTCGCGCCGGATGCCGTCGGGCGGAGCGTCCGACGCGGAGCCGATGGCGTCAATCCTCCCACCGCTCACGACCACCCAGGCGTCGTCCAGTGGGGGCGCGTCCGGAGCGACATAGAGCCGCGTGCCCGTCAGGAGATAGCGGTCAGCGGCCGGAGGACGCGGGCTCGACGCGCAGCCCATGGTGGTCAAGCAGAGAAGAAGTGTGATCCGATTCATGATGTTCGCCTCGCTGCGTCGAACCGTGCTCCCAAGCGCGGCGCCGGTCAAACGATGGATTGCTCTGATATGCATTGGCCATGTCCCTGAAGCACGCCCCGGCCCTCCTCGCGCTCCTGCTGTCCCTGCCTGGAGATGCCCCCCGTGCGGCGGATGCGAAGCCCGCCACCCCGGTGTCCGGCCGGTGCGCGCAGGCCCCCCTGTTCCAGCGCTACGCGCGCAGCGGCATGGTGGAGTCCCTGCCCGGAAACAAGGTGCGCCTGTCGGTGGTGGCGGACGTCCACGGCGCGGACTGCGGCACTCCCGACTGCTACTTCACGAAGGTCCGGGCGGTGTTCCACTTCGCGCAAGGCAAGGGCTGCCAGGTGCGCGAGGTGGAGGTCTCCACGGAGGACGGCGGCTGCAGCCTGGAGGGCCGGAGCCCTTCGCCGAAGCGGGAGACCTTCTTCCCTAAAGGCCCTGCGGACGTGGCGGACCCGGCGCTGGGGCAGCTCACCCTGCGCACGCGCAAGGCGGACCGCGCCCTCGTCCTGCTCGCGCGCAACCTCTTCTACTTCGAGGACGTGAAGGCGGACGCCCTGCTCCACACGACGCTGCCCACCCCTGAGGAGGAAGAGGACGCCTGCTGCTGGGGCGCCTCCATCGCGGAGTCGCACTTCCGCGATTAGGTCAGGGCTTCACATCAACCGCGCCCGGGGGTTCGAATCGCCCAGGGCCCGGAGCAGGTTCTCGAGCGTCCACGAGCCAAGCTGCGTCAACATCAGCACGTGCTTGAGGTACAGCATCACCAGCACGAGCGCGGCGAAGCGCTCGTCGCCCATCGTGTGATTCGCCCGCGCCTTGAGCACCCGGGCAAGAAACGAGTCCAGGACCTGGTCGAACGACCGCGAGAACTGCACGTTCTTCACGCCCAGCTCGCTGCCGAGCATCCAGAAGAGGTCGAAGAGCTGCTCCAGCTCGAAGGAGATCCCTTCGCCTGCTCGTGGCGCGAGCGCCTGCCGGCCGTCGCCACGCTCCACCGGCAGGACGGAGAACGCTCCGATCCGCCGCCGCAGCTCGACAGGGGACATCACGCCCGGCGCACCCGTCCTGCCCCGCGCACCTCCTTCGGGCCCTCCGAGCGCCAGCATCGGCCGCGGCGCGGGCGCCTCACTCCGCACCGGGATGGAGAAGGGCTCCTGCCCCGTTGACGCCTGCCGCAGCCAATCCGGCAGCCGGAGGTGGGCCATCAGCTCGGGCGGGAGGTAGAGCTTGATGTGCGGCATCGCGAGCACCGGTCCCGCGAACAGGACGAGCGCCCCGGTCATCATCGGATCGCCGCGCGCCTGCTCGAAGGTGATGGGCAGCGAGGCCTCGATGTCCATGACGAAGCTCAGGTCCAGGTGCTCTTCCGCGTACGAGCGCTGGAACGCGAGCCGCCGCTTCTCCTGGGTGTCGTCATTCTCCACGATGAGATCGTCGTAGTCCTCCGTGTCGGAGTCGGAGTCGTCCGCGAAGACCGAGTGGGCCGATACAATCTTCAGGAGCGCGGAGTTCCGGAGGAAGAGATCCGTCAGACACGTCCTCGGCACATCCTGCCAGACGGTGTGAGGCTCCACGACATCCCGATACGGGTTCGGTGCTCCCCATCGGGTGAGGCGGTGAGGGGTGGGGTGCTCCACGCCCCAGCGATCGAAGTAGTGGTAGTACCTGACGACGCGGGTGTCGTCATACCTGTACTTGTTGCGTTTGCGCTTCTCCTTGTAGTCCCACCAGGGCACGTTGGGGAGCCCTCCGGGGAAGCGCTCGCGCGAAAGCGTGTCACTGTCGATGAGGTCGCGTGAGTCAGGGGCCAGGAACCATTTCGGGTAGGAATTCCCGTGGGTGCCTCCTGAGTAGAAACGCCACTGCTCACGCGCCTTGGAGAGGCTTTCGTTCCGCGCCTTGTGGGCCTTGTTGCAGTCAAAGCAGTCGATGAGCGTCCCGCCCACGAAGACATCGTCCTTGAGCCCCTTGCCCGTGCGCCGCCGCTGGATGGCGGCCGTGACGTTCATCTCCCCGTGGACGACGCCGGTGTCGAGGGCGCGGGGGACGTGGGGGATGAAGTAGATGCCGGTGGCGCCCGCCATGTACCGCTGTTCCGCGGTCAGGGTGGACGTGTCCTCCAGCACGCCGGCCAGGAGCGCGGCCTTGATGCGCACGAGCTTGTCCCGCGTCTTCCCGCCCGTGAGCTGCTCGAGCTTTCCGCTCCGCAGCGCCTCGATCTTCTCGAGGTCGACGCTGCGCCGGGGCTTCCTCGTCGTGCCGCTCGGCTTGTTGAAGACCACCTCCTGCGTCCTGGGCACGCGGAGGATGTCGTCACTCGAACCCGCATGCGGATCCGTCAGGGGACCGCTTCCCCTGTAGTCCGTGAGCAGCCGGGTCAGGGCCGTCCGGATTCCCGCGGTGTCGTTGTTCATGCTGACGACCAGGGCCTTGTCGTCCAGGGCCAGGGCCACATGGACGGATTCCTCCGTCGCGACGAGCCGCCCGATGCGGTCGAGCAGACGGTCCGCGATGGACATCTCCTTGCGGGGGACGGCGTCCCGTTCCCCGATGCCCACGGAGGGATCCTGCACCCGGCCGAAGGGAGGAATGCTCCCGCCGCCCTCGACGGGCACTGCGCGGTATGCGCGGTACAGCTTGCGCATCTCGCGCTGCAGGGTCGGGCCCGCGCCGAACGCGAACCCCAGCATCTCCACCTCGTCGAGCAGGGTGGTGAGCAGCCCTTCCAGGTCCAACTCCTCCTCCGGCTGCTGCCTCATCTGCTCCGCGACCTTGGCGCGGTAGAACTTCAGGGCCTGGATGGAGGGCTCCGCACCATGCCGGCGGTAGGCCTGGTGAAAGGCACGGTAGAGGCAGTCCCCTCCGCCCGTGTTGGTCACGACCGCCGAGCGATCGAAGACCGCGCCCTCCAGCGGTGCCTCGCGAAGCGCCTCGAAATGGGACCCGCGACACAGGATGTGCAGGGTCGCCGGGCCGTGGTTGTACTGGTGCACGAGCCGGAAGCGGTGGGTCTCGCTCTCCGTCCAGAAGACGAGGTGCACGCCGAAGATTCGCGCCAGGTGCCGGGCCTCGACCTCCGCCCCCCAGGTCCCGCCCTCCGTCACGTCCTCCATGTAGGCCTGACTCAGGGCCTCCAGCTTCTTGGGCTGGCTCACGACATATTCGGCGAAGGTTGGCATGCACCTGAAGTCTAGGCGAACCCGGGTTTTCCTGCCCGGGTTGCTCAAGCCCTGTCACCGCCACCCAGTGAATCCGGCATATTCCATTTAGTCTGAACTAAATTGACTTTCAGATTTCGGCGCTCGCAATGTCTCTCCGTCGCCAAGGCTGGCGACAGGGGAGCACACCATGCCGAAGTCGAAGCACCTCGCGTCCTGTCTTGCCCTTGCCTTGACCGCGGCCGCGCCGGCGGCCCTCGCGGATTCGGCCATCTACGGCGGTGGCCCGTTCTATTCCGGCGGCACCGCGGTGATGGACGACCTGCGCGGTTCGGGCTTCACCACCGTCATCCTGTGGAGCTTCCACATCGAGGACAACGGCGACCTCGTCTACAACGACATCCCGGTCGTGAGGAACGGCGCCTATATCGGCGACCCGGCGTGGCCCACGCGGCTGGCCACGCTGAAGACGGCGCCGACCTCCGTCAACCGCATTGAAGTCTCCATTGGCGCCTGGAGCGTCCCCGACTTCGAGCGCATGGCCCGGCTGGTCAACGGCACCGCCACGGGCTGCGGCAGCACCCTGGTCTGCGGCACCGGCACCAACAGCATCCTGTACCGCAACTTCCAGGCGCTGAAGACCGCCACCGGCGCCAACGCGGTCAACTTCGACGACGAGAGCGCGTACGACCTCGCCCCCACCACCCAGTTCGGGCAGATGCTGGCGGGCATGGGCTTCAAGATCACCTTCGCGCCCTACACCCAGCAGACCTTCTGGCGCAGCCTCAAGGACAACCTCGGCAGCGCGGTCGACGGCATCTACCTCCAGGTGTACGACGGCGGCGCCGGCAACAACCCGGCGAGCTGGAACACCGCCATGGGCATGACCGTCGACCCGGGCCTGTGGTCGCGCCACGGCACCGGCTGCGCCAGCGGTGACTCGCCCGCCACGGTGCAGAGCAGGATGAGCAACTGGAAGAGCACCGCCGGCATCAACGGCGGCTTCATGTGGCTGTACGACGACATCCAGAAGTGCGCGGCCCAGGGCACGAGCGCGCAGTACGCCGCGGCCATCAACACCGCGGTCAGCGGCAACACGCCGCCTGTCGCCAACTTCGGCGTCACCGTGAGCGGACTGACCGCCACCTTCAGCGACGCCTCCAGCGACAGCGACGGCACCATCGCCTCGCGCAGCTGGAGCTTCGGTGACGGCAGCGGCTCCACGGCCGCCAATCCCAGCCGCGTGTATGCCAATGCCGGCAACTACAACGTCAGCCTCACCGTGACGGACAACGGCGGCGCCAGCCACACGAAGACGCAGACCGTGTCGGTCGGCGCTGGCTACGCCAACCTGGCGCTCAACAAGCCGGCGACGGGCTCCACCGCCTGCAACAGCACGGAGACGCCGGCCAGGGCGGTCAACGGCAGCGTCTCCGGCGGCACCACCGACAAGTTCTGCTCGCTGGCCTCCGCCGCCTGGTTGCAGGTGGATCTCGGCTCGGCGCAGACGGTCAGCAGCGTCACGGTCAAGCATGCCGGCGCGGGAGGGGAGGCGAGCACCTGGAACACCCGGGCCTTCACCGTCCAGACCTCCAGCAATGGCACGACCTGGAACACCCCGGTGACGGTGACCAACAACACCGCCAACACCTCCACCCATGCCATCAGCGCCACGTCCGCGCGCTACGTGCGGCTCAACGTCACGACCCCCAGCCAGAACGGCGATCCGGCGACGCGCATCTACGAATTCGAGGTGCGCTGACCCTCCCGTGGGCTGACACAGGGGGCTTCATCAACCAGCAAAAGCTGATAGACGTGACCTCCAGGACTTCACCTGCCTGGAGGTCATCGATGCAGAACCCTTCGTTGTTGTCCGCCGTCGTCCTCGCCGGAGCGCTCGCGGCGGGTTGTGGTGTGGAGCGCCCGGACGAAGCCCCCGTGGATGAGTCCCCGGTAGGCACGTCCCAGGCGCCGCTCGCGTGCAGCACGCGCATCACGTACGGGGACCGGTGGATCCACCCCGGTCACCCGGAGCAGCACGACACTGCCAGCGGCCTGGTGACCTGGGACGGCAGCTGCGTCAACGAGGGCACCAACTCCTACGCCGTGCTGTCGAACGGGTGGAAGCCGTACTTCACCGGGCGCGACGCCTGTGTGATGGCGCTCGACACGGACTGTTCCGGCGTCCAGGCCTGCGCGACGCGCGTCACCTACGGCTCCGCGTGGTTGCATCCCGCGGGGCACCCGGCCCAGTACGACGACGCGGGCGGCCGCGTGTTCTGGGACCGGGGCTGCACGAACGCGTCCCCCAATTCGTACACGGTGCTGTCGAACGACTGGGCGCCGTACTTCAGCGGCAGCAACGCGTGTGGCGTCGCGCTGCGCTACACGGGCTGTGGGGGGCTCTACCAGAACCCCGTGGTGCCCACGGACTGCGCGGACCCCGGCGTCATCCACGACGGAACGCAGTACGTCGCGGCCTGCACGTCGGGCGGCGCGGCCAACGCGTTCCCGCTGCGCACGTCCAAGGACCTGGTCACCTGGACGTCCGCGGGCAACATCTTCCCCTCCGCGCGCCGGCCGACGTGGGCCACGGGTGACTTCTGGGCGCCGGAGATCCACAAGGTGGGCGGCCGGTACATCGCGTACTACACCGCGCGCCACCAGGACGGGAAGCTGTCCATCGGCGCGGCGACGGCCACCAGCGCGCTCGGGCCCTTCACGGACCTGGGGCGTCCCCTGATTCACGACACGGGCATGGGGATGATTGACGCCACGTTCTTCTACGACACGGCGGGCGTGCCGTACCTCGTGTGGAAGGCGGACGGAAACGCGGTGGGCCAGTCCACGCCCATCTATGGCCAGACGCTGGCGGCGGACGGGCTGTCGCTCACCGGTACGCGCCGCACGCTCATGAGCAACACGCTGGGCTGGGAGGCCCACGTCGTCGAGGCGCCGTGGGTCGTCGCGCGGGGCGGCTACTACTACCTCTTCTACAGCGGCAACTCGTACGCCAACAGCACCTACGCCGTGGGCGTGGCCCGCGCCACGAGCCCGCTGGGGCCCTACACGAAGCTGTCGTCCCCCATCCTCAAGACGGGCGGCGGCTGGGTGGGCCCCGGCCACAACTCCGTCGTCACGGGCCCTGGCGGCGACACGGTCATGGTCTACCACGCGTGGAACAGCGCCCACACGGCGCGGGTGATGCTCGTGGATGCCATCACCTGGCCCAACGGCTGGCCCGCGGTGCCGGAAGCCCCGTCCGCGGGCTCCCGTCCCATGCCGTAGCCGCGCTACTTCGCGGGCGGCCGTTCCGCGGGGAGGGGAGGTGGGCGCACGGGTCCGGCCTTGTAGGCGGACCACGACAGCGACACCTCCTCGCCCGTCGCGTCGCGCCCGTGGAGGAAGTCGATGACCTGCTTCACCTCCGGACGCACGTCGGAGGCCGGCACGGTGACGTGGCCCCGGAAGCCGCCGCGTCCCAGGTCCTCCTCCATGGTGATGGCCTCACGCCACGGGCGCGTGCGGGTGTCCACCTGGTCATCCCAGCTCACGGTGAGGCGTTCCACGCGGTCCCACGTGACGTCGCCGCCTTCCGGCACGTCCACCCGCACCTCGCTCCTCCAGCCCTCGTCCGTGGCGCGTGCGACCACCCGCTCCAACTGGAGGCTCGCCCGGGGTGGCGCATCGGAAGCAGGCTGCCCCCGGACCTGCACGAACGCCGTCGCCGTCTGCTCGCCGCCATCACTCCGGGCGGACAGCCGCACCGTGAGGACGCGCACGTCCGGCGTGGGCACCGCATAGGCGTGCGTGGCCAGGGGCACCGTCGTCGCGGCCGCGCTTCCGTCCCCGAAGTCCCAGGCGTACGTGGTGGCGGGGTGGGGTGACACCGCGCGGAAGGCGAAGGTGGCCGGGCCCTGCTGGGTGACTTCGATGCGAAGGGCGTGGGCCTGTCCCTCGTCCTGCCCGCACGCGCGCACGTCGATACCGGCGACCTGCTCGGCCAGCACGCCGACACGCCGGCCTCCCAGGTCCTTGCAGAGCTGGAAGCGCACGAGGTACCGGCCGGGCGTGACCGGTGCATGCCATCGCAGACTGGGACCGGGGTGCAGCTCCGCGCCCGTCTCCGCCCCCGGCCAGACCCAGCGCTGGACGGCGCCTGGTTCGGCCGTGCCCCCCACGCGAGCCGACAGCATCATCACTTCGCCTGCGCAGACCCACGGACGGTCCGCGTCGATGCCTTCAATGACGGCGGTGGACGTCAGCACCACCCGCTCCTCGTTGAGCGCGGAGGAGAGCGCCTCTCCTGTCGCGGCGGGCGGAATGCGTTCGGGGGCGGGAGGCTCAAGCCGAGCATGCGCGGCAGGAGCGGGTGTCACCCGCGCGGGGGCCTCGCTGGGGGTGTCCGGAAGGGCAGGGGGCACGTCCTCGCGGGGACGCACCCGGACCCTTCCCACCGCCAGGAGGACGCCACCCAGCAGCAGCAGGACGCCGACGGCCCGCCTCCTGCGCTCACGCTGTCCCGCCATGCGCGTCAGAAGCCGAAGTCGTTGAGGTGGCGCCGGTAGCCCTGGGAGTTGGGCCGGTACCACTGATCATCCCAGCCCGTGAAGTCCACGTCGTCGAGCAACCGCTCCGTCTTGCCGTCGAGGATGACGGAGTTGATCAGCTGCACGGTGGTGGAGCCCACGTTGCGCGAGGCGAGCTTGTTCGCGGTGGGGTCCAGGTACTGGGCCGTGGTGCGGCTGCAGTAGTCCTGGAGGAAGCAGCCCTTGTCGCACGTGGCCAGCGAGTTGTAGGCGCCGTGCTTGTCCTCGGCCATGTAGACAACGGGCCATCCGCGATAGCCATTGCGCGCGTCGCTCAAATCGTACTCAAGCTGATCAAACGCATACCAGGCGGAGGAGTCACACGCGCTCTTGCGGTGCGCGGACAGGTAGGCCTGGTCCAGGTACCAGCGTCCGCCGGAGTAGTGCACCTCGAGGATCTGGAACTCGGGGTCGCCGTCGTGGCCGGTGGTGACGCCCGTGTCCTCGAAGAAGGTGTCCAGGTAGAAGATGCGCAGGGTGCGCGTGGCGAAGGCCTCGCTCTTGACGGCGTAGTACGGCCGGCGCGCCATGCCGCTCTCTCCGCTGTCGAACCAGAACAGCGGCATGAACCACTTCGCGACCTGGAATTCACAGTCGTCATTGAGCCCGTCCCGGTCCGCGTCGGTCCCGGTGCCCCAGCAGTTGTCGCCATAGGGGATGACGGAGAGGCCATCCGCCCGGGCCAGCGGGGCGGACAGCGCGAGGAACAGGCCCAACGACACGGCGGCGGTGCGAAGACCCCGGCTCATGCAAGCGCTCCAGCGGGACGTCGAGGAAGGCCGGAGGCTACCCAGAGTTCGCGATGCGTTCGAGCAGCTCGCTCAACAAGGCGCGCTCGCCCTTCGTCAAGACCGTGACGCGGTCCAGCGAGGCACGCAGCGTCGCGGCCACCGCATGGACCTCCGCGTTCGCGGGGCGGGCTGCCTCGCTGGTGATCGCGGCCACGACCGCCTCGCGCGCGGCCTCGGCCAGCCTGGGGTCGCGCTGTGCTTCGGGCTGGCGCAGGAGCGTGAGCACGGCCCCGGTGCCCATGGACGACACCAGGTCCAGGGCGCGCTCCTCGCTGACGCGCAGCCGGCCCGCGAGCGCGATGTTCCGGATGCGCCGCCGCAGGACCTCGTTCCCGTCGCTGACGGAAGGCGGCTGCAGCTGGGGATCGCTGCACATGAGCGCGAACAGCCCGGGATGGCCCAGCCCGAACGCGACGTGCATGTCCCAGCCGTCGCGGAAGTCCTGGAGCGGATCGGGGTGGGGCCTGCGCGCGGACTTCTTCGCCACGTAGCCCTTCATCACGTGCTCGATGACGGCAGCGAGCAGCCCGCGCTTGTCGCCAAAGAGCCGGTAGATGGCCGGCGCCTGCACCCCGGCGGCGGCTGCCACCGCACGGGTGGTCGCGGCATCCGGCCCCCCGGAGGAGATGAGCTCCGCGGCGGCAGTGAGGATGCGCTCGCGCACATCGGCGCCCTCGGCCTCTTCAGCGGCTGCCTCGTCGCGGTCCTTCATGGCGCGGACATAACACGCGGCCTGGATAACGACGGTATCGAACCCTTGCTAACGGCGATACTGGTCGTTACGTTATCGCCGTTACTTGATTTTAGTTTCCACCGATAACAGGCAGGGGCCTTCAATGATCGTCGTGACCGGAGCCACCGGGCAGCTGGGCCGTCTCATCGTGGAGAAGCTCGTCAGCCGCGTCCCGGCGGACCGGGTCGCTGTCAGCGTCCGGGACGTGCAGAAGGCCCAGGACCTGGCGGCCCTGGGCGTCCGGGTGCGTCGAGGCGACTTCGCGGAGCCGGACAGCCTGCCGCACGCCTTCGAGGGCGCGAGCCAGGTCCTCATCGTGTCGTCCAACGCGTCGGCCACCGGCGGAGATCCGCTCGCCCAGCACCGCTCCGCCATCGCGGCCGCAAGGTCCGCGGGCGCGCGGCGCATCGTCTACACCAGCCACATGGGCGCGAGCCGGACGTCGGCGTTTCCCCCGATGCTCGACCACGCGGAGACGGAGCGGATGCTGGGTGAGTCCGGCCTGGCGTGGACCGCGCTTCGCAACGGGTTCTACGCCGCGAGCGCGATGTTCCTCTTGGAGAAGGGCCTGCGGACGGGGGTCTTCGAGGCGCCGCCGGACGGAAAGGTCTCCTGGACCCCGCACGCCGACCTCGCGGAGGCGGCGGCGGTCATCCTGGCGAACGAGGGGCGGTACGACGGCCCGACGCCACCGCTCACGGCGCCGGAGGCGCTCGACTTCGGGGAGCTGTGCGAACTCGCCTCGAGCATCCTCGGCCGTCCGCTCCGCCGGAGCATCGTGTCGGAGGAGGAGATGGCGGCGAAGCTCACGGCGAACCACATGCCCGCGCGACCGCTCGCCATTTCACTCGGCCTCTATCGCGCGAGCCATCGCGGCGAGTTCGCGACCGTGGACCCCACGCTGCGCGAGCTGCTCGGGCGCGAGCCGACGCGCATGTGCGAGGTGATCGCCGGGACGTTGGGCAGGCCCGCCTAGCTCAGGGCACGCGGAAGAAGCGCAGCTCCCCGGGGCGCAGGTCCCCCAGGAACTTCCTCCACCGCTCGTATTCGCTGTCGTACGAAGCCCGGCGCACGTACACGTCGCCAATGGCGCCCGAGGTGGGCGAGGCACGCAGCCACAGGTCCAGATTGCCCTCGCCGTCCATCCGCACCACGCCGATGTCTCCCGGTGCCGGCGTTCCCGGCAGCGGGGGCAGCGGCTCCACACCGTCTTCCGGCGTCTTCTGGATGCGCTGCATCCGGTCCCGGATCGCGTCCAGCACCCAGGCGTCCATGCCCGGCTGGGCGCGCAGGCTCGGCTCCTGCGCATCCATCCGAGCACTCACCGTGGGGAGCACCTGGGTGCGGAGGGTCTCCACCGCGCGAGCCTCCCAGCCCAGGTAGCGGGTGCTGGTCTGGAGGGCCATCTGCAACAGGTTCAGGTCGTCCAGGGACGGCAGCCCCGGCGTCCGGGCCAGCCAGGTCTCATAGAACGTGCGGAGGAACCACTCCTGGTCATGCCGGATGACCGGGACCACCGCGCCCCATTCCCAGTCCGGCGCGAGCCCCACCTGTCCCAGGTGCCACGTATTGAAGCCGCTCCGCGGGTCGGTGAACTTCAGGAACTCGCCCCAGCGGGCCTCGGCATCGGGGCGGGACTCGATGAACGCACGGCAGCGCCGCATGTCCTCGGCCGAAGCGCGCGGATCCGTGGCCACCAGGTCACAGGCCTTGTTCACGGCTCCGCCTTCGACCTCGGCGCGCAGCGCGAGCCGTGCATCCTGTTCCTGCTGTGCGCGGTGACGTGACGTCGCCCACGCGCCCCCCATGAAGCACAGGTAGGCGGTGACGGCGCACGCCACCAGCGCCACCATGGGAAGGCCCATGCCCAGCGGCACCGCGTCAAAGGGACGGTCCGACAGGAAGCGCCGCCAGCCGACCCAGAGCGTGAGGACGAGGGGCAGGACCGCGAGCACGAAGGCCAGCATGTTCAACGCCTGGTGCAGCGGCGTGGCGCTGTTCCGGTACGACTCGCTGCTGAAGGCCAGGGTGAAGAAGGTGCCCACCAGCAGCGCCACGCCCAAGCCCAGCTCCACCAGCAACAGCAGTCCCGCGACGACCGCGCTCATCTTCGATGCCCCTGTCCCGTCGCGGCCAGGGCCCCATGCTCCCGACCGCGCAGTTGAAGCGTAGTCGAACCCGGTGACGCGACCCACCGGGGCGGTGGGGAAACGCAGGGCCGTGCTCGAACTCGGGCCGCTGGTGGCGAAAAGAGAGGTGTGAGGCGGCGGGATGCCGGCCTCGCTTCGCTACCGGGAGAGGATCCATGACGTGCAGGCACTGGCGCTGGCGTGTCGCCACCACGCAGCGGGAGCTGGATGACGTGGCCCGCATCCGCTGGGCTGTCTTTGGTGGAGAGATGGGCTTGCTGTCCGAGCAGTCATCGCTGTCGCGGCGGGAGGTGACCTGCATCGACACGCTCGACACCACGGTGCACCTGCTCGTCCATGCCGGCTCCGAGCCGGTGGCGACGATGCGGGTGGCGCTGCCCAACGCGGAGCTGGCGGCGAACCTGGGCGGGACGGTGGGGCTGGAGATGGCGCAGCGGGTGGACCTCGCGGGCCTGATCCGGCCGGGCATGGTGTTCGCGGAGCCCTCGCGCTTCTGCGTGCTGCCGAAGTGGCGGCGCACGGAGGCGGTCTCGTGGCTTCAGACGGCCATGTACACGGAGAGCCGGCGGCGCGGGGTGACGCACTGGATCGCGTCCGCGAACCTGGAGACGGACTCGCGTGAGGACGCGCGGCTGTCGTGGCAGGTGGCGGCCCACCGGGGATGGCTGAGTCCGCGCTGGCGGGTGGCCGTGCCCGACCCGTGGCAGGCCCCGGTGCATCCCCGCAACCCCTTCTATACGCCGGAGGAGCGCGCGAAGGCGGAGCAGGGGCTGTTGGACGGACTGCGGGTGCCCCGGTCCCCCTCGCTCTTCGCCACGACCATGGGGGCGCGCTTCATCTCGGAGCCGCTCTACGACGCGTATTTCCGCTGGTTCACGCTGCCGCTCATCATGGCGCTCGATGAGATCCCGGCGGAGAGCCTGGCGCGCTTCCACGCGCTGGACACCGGCATGAGCCCCGCCGTCTAGGCCTGGGGCGGTTCCCTTCTTCCCTTCACCTTCAACACGCAGCAGCCGGGAGCCCCACAGGCCCCGGACAGGAGACGTACGTGCAAACCCAGACGGAGCATCAGGCAGGAACGAATTGGTTGGCGGTGCTGGACGAGGAGTCGCGAGGCCTGGTGGCGGCGGTGGATGCCCAGCCGGATGCCCACCGCCTCCTCGAGGGCACCCTCGACGCGGAGGGCTACATCCACTACCTCGTCCAGACGTACCACTACGCGCGCTGGAGCACGCCGATCCTCGCCGAGGCGGGCCACCGGCTGAACCGGCTGGGCCGGCACCCGGAGCTGGCGGCGCTGTTGATCCAGAAGGGGGAGGAGGAGCGCGGGCACGACCGGTGGTTGTTGTCGGACCTGAAGAACCTGGGCGTCCCGGAGGCGCAGGTGGAAGCGGCGGAGCGGAGCCCGGCGGTGGATGCGTATACGGGGTGGAACTTCTTCACCTCGCGCGCGGGCGTGCCCACGGCGGTGCTGGGGACGGCCTACGCGCTGGAATACCTGTCACAGACGCGGGCGGGCGTGTGGGCGGAGCGGCTGAAGGAGGTGTCCACCATCCCCAACATCCACAAGTCGGTGACGTTCCTGCGCAGCCACGGGGCGCTGGACGGGGACCACGTGGCGGAGATGCAGCGGATCCTGGCGCGGCTGACGGAGCCGGAGGACCAGGAGGCGATCCTCTTCTCGGCCCGGGTCGCCCGGAGCGTCTACCCGCGCATCTTCCGGGAGCACGGCGCCGCCAGCCACCCCCCGGCGAAGTAGGGACAGCCGCACGCGAGTGGGGAGCGCCTCCCGTCCCGGGCCTTCGGGAGGCGCCTTCCCTTGCAATCCACCAGCTCAGACAGGCTTGTTGAGGCGGGCGGCCTGGTAGAGGAAGTCCGCGCGGTCGTCGACCTTCAGCTCGTTGAAGATGTCTCGCACGTGGGTCTTCACGGTGTGGAAGGAGAGCCCACTCTCCTCCGCGATCTGCTTGTTGGACCGGTTCCGGAGCAGGTACTTCGCGATGTCGACTTGCCGGGGCGTGAGCTGGAGCTTCATCTGCGCCGGCAGCGGGATGGAGGTGGGAATCTCATTCATGATGAGGGCCCATTGGCGCGGACCGTCGGGGGCGGGCATCTCGACGAACCGGACCGTGCGGTAGGTGTCGCCGTGGAGGGAGATCCAGACGTTGTTGTCGAGCCGCGAGTCCGCGTCCATGCGAACCAGGGCGTTCAGCTGCGCCTTGAAGATTTCAGGCAGTCCGCAGGAGTCGAAGTCAGAACGGGCGAACCACTTCTCCAGGAGGCCGTCGGCACGCGGCGAGCGCAGCTCGATCCGGGAGGGCGGCTCCACGACGATGAAGCCCGTATCAGGGCGGTTGTAGAGCACTTCGAGGAGTCTGGCGCCGGTGGCGGTGGTCTGGAAGTCACTGCAATTGCGCACCATGTTCATCAGGTGCTCGTTGAGGCTGGAGAGGGCGGAGGCGTTCCCGGAGGAGAAGGGGCGCCGCAGCGTCCGGTAGAACGCGAGCGCGCCAACGAGGCCGGGGCGGATGGGGAGGAGCACCGCCATGATGTGCTCCAGGGGCGGATCCAGCTCCCGACTGCGTTGGTAGATGAGGGTGCGCTCGTACGCGTCGCGGGTGAGCAGTTGCGTGTCGCGAATGGGCACGTTGGGGCGCTTGAGGATGGGTTCCCGGAGGAAGTCGTGTTGGGCCAGCTCGGCGTATCCATCCAGGATGGGGACGGGAGGGCCGGGGACGTGCCACTGGAAGTCGAAGGGCTCGACGTGCATGAGGCACAGGGCCATGGCGTCGGCTTGAACGAACTGCAGGAGGGGCGCCCGGGTGGCTTCGAGGGCCTCGGGGAGGTCCTTCGACCTGTGAAAGGCGGCGATCGCCCTGTCCCGGACCACGAGCTCTTCGGCGTTGAAATCCGCTGGATTGAACATCCACCCTCCTGGAGCAGGCCACGCGCAGTCTGACTCGTGGCGAGTCCCATGCATAGGGATGGACTGAAAACCTGTCCCTCACCCATTGGAGGGATTGACCGTGGGCGCACGGTCCGGGCACCGCCCGAGGCCTCATGCGAAGGCCCCGGGCGGAGTCCTGCTCAGCTCACTGGATGACGGTGACGATCTGGGCCTGGCAGGTGTTCGGGTCGATGAAGGACTGGGCCGCGTCGACCGTGCACAGGGCGCCGCCATAGGTGCCGAAGTAGACCGTCGCCGAGCAGACGCCGGCGTTGTCGCTCACGTCCACCCGCCAGACGCACGTCTTGGCGCCGGCCGGGTTCGCCGGGTCGACCGTCCAGTAGTACTGCTGGGAGAACGACGGCGCGGGGGTGGGGGCGCTGACCTGGAACCCGCCGATGTTGGCGGTGGGCACCGGGTAGGGATTGTACACGCCGTTGAGCGTCCCCGTCAGGACCTGGAGGCCCAGGGAGATGTTGGCGCCGCTCTGGTTGATGACGAGCAGGTCCTCCACCGCGGGGCCGACGGACGCCACGCCCTTGCCCACGGGGATCTCAATCGCACCCTCGCGGACGCTGACATATTCGTTGCGCTGGGAGAGGAAGTCGGGGAACCCCAATTCCACCTGACCGGCAAAGGCCATCGACGGCGTGAGGGACAAAAGAGAGGCAGCCAGGAAACGCTTCACGTTCCTCGTCATGGACTTCTCCTGAGTTGATTGTGCGGGGGTTGGCCGGAGCCAATGCCTTACTAGCACCGGTCTTGTCCTAACTGCAAATCAAAACTGGCAATTCGAGGAGTTCCTGTGGGCGCGGACTATTGCGATCCGGGCGTGTTGCCCATTCGTTTGAATGATTGCCTAAGGGGTTTCCCTGGGTTGGGAAAGCCATACACACGTCGCCTGACGGGCAGGGTTTGGAGCTGGATTCCGATGGAAGTGGTTGGGCCGGGACTTTGCTCTCCGTGCGGCATGAGGGAAACGCGGCGTGAAGAAGAGGGCGCCTCCAGCAGCTGCCAGGGACCAGGGCTTTCGATATGACGCTGCGTCAATGATTCGCAACCTGCTGCTGTCCGTCGTCCTGGTGCCCGCGGCCTCGCTCGCGGCGCCTGCCGCCGCCAACGCCATCCCCTCCATCCAGGAGCCCGGGCCCGCGGACACGCCGTCCGTGGAGGCCGTGACGCCACAGGCTCCAGAGCGGCCCGTGCTCTCCTTCGCGGAGGCGAAGGAACAGTACGAACTGCGGCACATCGGCTTCGACGACTACGTCGTGACGGCCGTGAGCCCCTGGGCGGTGGGAAATGGCGGCTGGTCGATGAGCCCTCCGAAGACGGTCGCCCGTTGGACCCTCCCCTACGAGGGGAAGCACAAGAAGCCGCTGGAGGGCGTGGCGTTCTACGAGAAGCTGGGCAAGGCGGACCTGGTGGATGAGTACCAGTCCAACATGCGCAAGAAGATCCTCATCGGGGTCGCGGGCGGCGCGACGATGGTCGCGGGGTCGGCCTTGATCCTCGGGGTGCTGGGACCCAAGGACAAGGACTGCGACCTTGGCCGGCCCGACTTCAGCGCCTGTGTCAGGGGCAACCTGGATCGCGGCGACAAGCGGCTGACGCTGAGCCTGATCGGCATGGGCGTCGCCCTGGTGGGCGTGGGCGTCCTCACCTATGGCGTGTGGCTCACCCCGCATCCCGTCGCGCCCTACAAGGCACGTGAGCTGGCGGACGGCTACAACCAGCAGCTCCAGCGGGAGCTGGGACTGTCGGACGACCCGGCCCCAACACGTACGCGGGCCTGGCGAACCTCCTGGAC
>NZ_RAWK01000102.1 GCF_003612165.1 Corallococcus aberystwythensis
GCCTGCCCGACCGCCTGTCCTGGGGGCGCACCGTCATCACGCATGCGCCCGGCTACAACCCGGGGCCCGCCGGACTGTTCGCCAGCCACCGCGTCCACTGGTGTCACACCGGTTTCATGTGTTCACCATCGGCCGCCGCCTCCGGGACCCACACGCGGACGGCCGGCTTCCGTCACACGCCTCCCGCCTTCGTTACAGTGCGGTTGACGCAGGGCGTCGTGCGTCTTCGGCAACGAGATGAGGTCCACCAGGAGGCAGCTTCAGGTCCGAGGACTCTTCGACGGGTACGCCATCTACCTGGGCGGGTGGGGGAGAAGCTGGAAGTGCTGCTCCGCTGCGAGCCCGAGTCGCCCGAGGGGCAGTGAACCGGCGGTCGCACCGTCCGTCTCAATCCCAGACGCATTTCGCGACGTGTCATGGCGGTTCATGAGACAGACCCGGAAACCCTCTCGGGTCTGTTCTTCCTCTGCGTGAGCGCGGGCCTTCCCCGGTTCTCGTGTTGAGACATCGCGATTCCTAGACTGCTTTTCCCCCAGTTGGAGAAAGGCAGACATGGATTCCGATTCAAGCCATCCTGAGCGTCGCCTGCGGGTGGCGTCGCCGGAGGCCGTCCCGTTCCTGCTCGTGCCGGAGCCGCTCCTTCCGGAAGTCGAACACCCCTGCTGTGTCCCGGTGAAGAGCGTGGCGGAGGCGGAGTTCCTGGCCGCCGCGCTTCAGGAGCACTGCGGTCTGTACCTGGGCGCGCGGGCCGCGGAGTTCCCGGAGCTGGCGGACTGGGCGGACGCCACGCCTCTGGGCGTGCGCGTGGGCGGGCCCTGGCGCAAGGCGCCGCTGGAGAACCTGTCGGAGCTGCTGGAGCGCGTGCCGGTCCGCAACGCCGTCTCGGAAGGGCGGCAGGCCTTCGCGGAAGGTGAGGCCCCTCCGCTGGAGCGCCTGGATCCGGTGCTCGTGCACAAGCAGGACCCGCGCAACGTGCTGCTCGCCAATGGCTGCCGGGTGGGGGCGCTCCACCAGTTCAACGCGTTCACGGACTCGCCGGAGTTCGTCTTCGACCATCCCTCCGAGCACGTGCAGGGGATGCTCCTCACGGAGCTGGCGCGTCAGGCGACCATCGCGAGCACCCACGCGGTGGGGCTGCCGCTGGACTGGGTGCTGGTGTTGAGGCAGCTGACGTTGGACTTCCAGCGCTTCGTGCACCGGAGCGCGCCGGTGGTCATCCGCGCCTTCGCCAGCTTCCGGCTCCCGGAGTGGGCGGGGCCGGTGCGCGTGGAGGGCAAGCGCCGCACCATGTGGGTCGCGGTCCAGGGCTGGCAGGACGGCGTGTGCTGTTTCTCCGGGCGGCTGGACGTCGTCAGCAAGGCGGCGTCATGAAGCACCTGCACCGGTGGTTCCCCACGCTGCTGCTGCTGGTGCTCGTGGGAGGCCTCATCCCCCTGGGGTTGCGGCAGCTCGCGCGCACGCCGGAGGAGAGCCGCCTGCTCGCGGGCCTGATGCTGGCGGCCTATGTCGCGTGGCCGCTGCTCGAGACCCGGGTGACACTGGGCGAGACACGCAAGCCCACCGCGGATCGCGACGGCGCCACGCTGGAGCTCTACGCGGTGACAAGGACGGCCACGGCGCTCCTCGCGCAGGCGTTCGTCACCCTGGACGCGAGCCCGGTGGTCCGTGGGGTGGGGCTGCTCGTCTTCGTCAGCGGCGTCGCGCTGCGCCTGACCGCCATCCGCACGCTGGGGCGGGCGTATTCGCACCGGGTGCGGCTGCCGGACGCGAGCCTGCTCGTCACGGGGGGCGTGTACCGGAAGCTCCGGCACCCGGCGTACACGGGCATGTTGGTGGCGCACGTGGGCTACCTGCTCGTGTTCCCCGCGGTGCCGGCCCTCGCCGTGTTCGCGCTGGCCTTCGTTCCGGCGGTGCTCCTGCGCATCCGGCACGAGGAGCGGCTGCTGCTGGGCTCCTTCCCGGGCTACGCCGAGTTCGCGGCGAGCCGCAAGCGGCTGGTGCCATGGGTCTGGTAGCCAGCTTCGGCGTCGTGCTCACGGGCGCGACCGGCATGGTGGGACAGGCCTTCCTGCGCCAGCGCGGAGCGCATCCCGTGCACGCGCTGGTGCGTTCTCCCGAAGGCCGCGACTGGGGAGACGGAGTGCATGTCGTGCGGGGAGACCTGCACGGCATCCCCGATGCGCTGTTCCCGCCATACCCATACGTCGTCCTGCACCTGGCCACGAAGCAGCGGGACACGGATGGCACGGGCTTCGAAAGGACCAACGAGGACGGGACGCGACGGCTCCTGTCCCGGCTCAAGGGGGATTGCAGGGGCATTCTCTACGGCAGCTCCATGTCTGTGTATGGCGAGGGACCGCATTGGGGCGTGACGGAAGCGCAGCCCCTCCGGCCCATCACCGCGCTGGCCCGCTCCCGCGTGGCGACCGAAGCGCTCATCACGGAGCACGCGGCGAGGAACGGTTTGCACGCGGCGCTGCTCCGGCCCCGGTTCCTCATCGGGAAGGGGGACCGGTACTTCCTCCCCGCGTTCGTGAAGCACCTGAAGCGCGGAGTGCAGATGGGGGATGACGCCGTGGCGTGCTCGGTCATCGACGTGGATGACCTTGGCCGCATCCTCTGGGCGCTGGCACGGCGGATGGTGGAGACGTCCCAGCCAGAACAGCGGCCATACAACGTCGCCCATGCGCGTCCGCTCTTCCGCGCGGAGCTCACGGCCACGGTGGCCCAGGCGTTGGGGCTGCCGAGTCCCACCGTGAAGGTCCGCGTCCCCGGCGGGCTCCTGCATGTCATGCGGGAAGTCCCCATCCGTCGTGCCCGGACGCAGGCCGAGCGTCTGGAGTTGCTGACCCGTTCGCAGTGTCTGGATGTCGCGCGGCTCGCGGAAGTGCTCGGGCCGGAGACCGCCTTGTCGCGGTCGCCGGTGGATGCCCTGCGCAGCGCCCTCAACGCCTTTCATTCCTGAGACCCCTCTATGTCTTCCCCCCATCTCGTCTCCATGACCGAGGCCGGCGACCCCCAACAGGTCGGCCAGAAGTTCGCGCGCCAGCAGCACCTGGCGAGCCGTGGCTTTCCGGTCCCCGGGTTCTTCTGCCTCACCACCGCGATGTTCCAGGAGGTGGTCCGGCCCATCCTCCCCGACATCGACCGGCTCATCCTCGCGGTGGATCGGACCTCGCATCAGGACATCCGCCGTGTATCGGAAGGGATTGAGCAGCTCTTCCTCCAGGTGCCGCTGGAGGCCGGGCGCGAAGCGGCCATCCTGGACGCGTTCGACAGGACGTTCGGCGCGGACGGCCTGGTGGCGGTGCGGGCCTCCGTCGTGGGGCGTGCGGCGGGAGAGAGCGAGGACTCGGAGGCGGACCCCTTCGCGGGCGTGAGCTCGACGTTCCTCTACGTGCGGCGCGCCCGGTTGCTCGAACGGATCCGCCGCTGCTGGGCGTCGGCATACACGCCGGAAGGGCTCATCTACCGGCTGGCGCAGGGCCGGGACGTGCGAGGCCTCACGGTGGCGGTGGGCGTGCAGCGGATGATTCCCGGGCGCCGCTCCTTCGTGGCCTTCACCTGCGACCCGAAGACGACCGAGCGCCGGACGCTGGTGGTCGCGGGGCACGGCATCGGAGAGGGCGTGGTCCAGGAGAAGGTCGGCGTGGACCACTACTTCATCCACCCGAGGACGGGCCGCATCGACCGGGAGCTGGGGCACAAGGCCGAGATGCTCTGTGAGAACCCCGAGCCCGGAGGCGAGCTGCTCCGTCAGCCCGTGCCGGAAGCGCTGCGGGACGCGCCCTGCCTCTCGGATGACGAGCTGAAGCGGCTGGCCACGATGGCGGCGGACATCGAGCGGAGCTTCGGCCTGCCCCAGGACATCGAGGGCACGTTCACGGAGGACGGGACGCTGCACGTCTTGCAGTCGAGGCCCATCGCCTTCGACTTCCGGAAGATTCGTGTCTGGGGTTGCGCCAACGTCTCGGAGAGCTTCCCGGGCGTCACCACGCCGCTGACGTACTCGCTGGCCAGCTACTTCTACGAGGTCATCTTCTACGACCTCCAGCGGCGCATGTGGGGCGCGGACGCGAAGGCGCTGCACGACCAGACGCCGGCCTTCCAGAACATGCTGGGGTTCATCGACGGGCGCGTCTACCACTCGCTGTCGAACCTGATGCACGTCAATGGCATCAATCCCTTTCTCGCGCTGACGTCCATGCGGGACTTGGAGGACGTGCTCCAGTTGGATGCCTCACTGGTCATCCGGCTGCCCGGCCACCGCGAGAGCTTCCCCAGCGCCGCGAGCTATGCGTACGCACTGGGGCGTTCAACGGTGGGCGTGGTGAAGTTCACCGCGACGTTCCGGCACGACTTCGCAGAGTTTGGAGCTTGGTGGAAGAAGACGCTCGCGGAGGTGCGGTCCCTGTCGTTGGAGCGGGAGGACCCGCTGGTCCTCATCCATCACTTCCGGCGCGTCTGGACGGAGGTGGGGAACTGGTGGGGGCTGACGCTCATCAATCACTGGTACATCAACACCTGCTTCGGGCTGGCGAGCCGCTTCCTGCGCAAGTGGACCGGAGTGGACCCCGACGAGCTGCTGGTGGGTCTGCTGTGTGGCGCCAACCCGGATGAAGGCACCCACGCGCTGATGTCCGCGGTGGCGCTCGCGGAGAACGTGCGCGCGGACGCGGCGCTGTCGAAGCTCTTCGCACAGGAGACGGCGGAGACCGTGTGGAAGCGCATCGAAGCCGGGGAGGTAACGCCCACGTTCGCCCGGGCCTTCCGCGAGCACCTGAGCGCATACGGCGACCGGGGCGTGCAGGAATTGAACGTGGAGCGGCCGAACCTGCGGGACACGCCATGGGAGTTGGCGCGCATCGTCCAGTCCTACGCGCGTACGACCGTCACGCGCGAGGAGTTGAGGGCGTCCGACAAGGCAAGGCGCGTGGAGGCGGAGGCGAGGTTGAGCAAGCTGTTGGAGGGGCAGCCGCTGAACTGGCTGATGCTCCAGCCCATCCTCCAGGCGTTGCGCACGGTGATTGGATTGCGTGAGGACAGCCGGTTCTGGCGAGGCCAGCTCTTCGGCTTCAGCAAGAGCGTGTTCGCGGCGCTGGGGCAGCGGCTGGCGGAGCGCGGCGTGCTGGAGTCACCCCAGGACGTGCAGTACCTCACGATGAAAGAGGTGCTGGACCATTACGAGGGCCGAAGCGTGACCAGGAACCTGGGAGCGCTCGCGAAGCTGCGCAAGCAGGAGCGTCAGGACAACCAGCAGCGCCAGCCGCCGCGAGACTTCACCACGGTGGGCAGCGTGGCGGACGGCATCCCGAGGGCCGCGGATGCCGTCCAGGATGGAGCCACCCAGTTCAAGGGCATCGGTTCGAGCGCGGGAGTCGTGGAAGGCACCGCGCGCATCGTGCTGGACCCGGGCGCGGTGGGCTCGCTGACCAAGGACGACATCCTCATCGCAAAGGAGACGGACCCGGGCTGGCTGTTCCTGATGCTGGCGTCGGGAGGCATCGTGGTGGAGCGAGGCAGCATGCTGTCGCACACAGCCATCGCGGGCCGGAAGTTCGGAATCCCCACGGTGGTGGGCGTCCCGCACGCGACGACGCGAATCCCGGATGGAGCGCGGGTGCGGGTGGATGGTTCCACGGGCACGGTCACGCTGGTGACAGCATGAGCAGGTCCATCACAGACCGGGCGAGGGCGACGCTGCGTTTCTCCGTGCAGCGCTATCCGCCGCTGTTCTACCTGCTGGCCATCTCGCTCTGGTGCGTGTGTCTGGACGGGATGCTGGGTGGGGGGCTGACGTTCTCACCGGACCTGCTGCACGTGGCGCTGAGCATCTTCGGAGTGGGCTACTTCATGCGCGTCGCGGATGAGCTGCGCGACTACGAATACGACCTCGTCCACAACCCGGACCGGGGTCTGGCGAAAGGGGAGGTCAGCTTCGGGGACCTGTATGTGGCGTTAGGTATCTGCGCCGTCGTGTTGCTGGGGACGAACCTGGCGGTGTCCTGGGCACGGGCCGCCATCCTGGCCGGCATCATGGCGCACGCGCTGTTCCTCTGGTGGCTGGAGAAGCACTGGGGCGCGTACCAGAACAGCATGTTCCTGATGATTGGAGTCGCCATCCACCTGCACGTGGGCCACGGCCTCTATCTCTGGGTGGCGCACGCGGAGCGCATCGGCCAGCCGCTGAATCCACAAGGGCTGCTCGCGGTGGTGGGGGTGGTCTGCCTGTACCTGCACTGGGAGGTGATGCGGAAGACCGCGTGGGCCGGATCCACGAAGCCGGGAGAGAAGCTCTATTCCGACGAGGTGGGATCCACGGGGAGTGCCCTCATCGCCTTCGCGCTGAACGCCACGGCCGTGGGGCTCTTCCTGTGGCTCACGAAACCCTGGCATTCACACGTCACGGGCTGGCTCTTCCTGCTGCCCCTGGGAATGGCCATCGTCAACCTGACGCTGTTCTTCAAGGACCGGAGGCCCCGGGCCCTCTCGGGACGGCTGGCGGGTCGGACCTACTTCGCGTTCCTCTTCGTGATGCTTGTAGCGGCTCTCACCTAGAGTGCGGATTTGGCTGGGGTTTCCGCTCTGGTCATGGTCGGCTGCTCCTCTTGAACCCATACGAGGAGTGGTTGCCCATGAAGCGCATCCTGCCGTTCATCCTTGCCGCATTCGCCCTGGCCTGCTCGGGGCCTGACTTCCAGGAGCAGGAGGAGGCGACCCTGGGGGAGACCACCGGGGCCGCCACGGCCCAGACGATCTTCACCTGTGGCAGCCCGCCGATCTGTCCCCTTGGGTACACCCAGGTGGGTTCAGCGTGTTCGGACATATGTCTGGCGCGAGGCTTCGAATGTCTGCCCCGAGGGAAGAACCAGGCCCTGTGTGAGCTGACGCCCTCCGGAACAATCAGCGCGAGTCCCACGAAGGTGCGCATCAACCTGGACGTCACGACGACGGGTTCGTCGAACATCTGCTGGAGCGTCAACAACACCTCCATGGCGGAGGTGTGGGTGAGCTCGAATGGACTGCCGGAGGCGCTGATGGGCCGTGCGGCCAGCGCGTGCATGAACGCGACATGGTTCCACGCGGGGGACAACATGGTGTTCCGGCTCTACGAAGGGACCGCCCATACGAAGCTGCTCGGCTCCGTGAACGTCACCGCGGAGGGCTATCACGGTGGAATCTGCGGCCCCTGCGCGACGGGCTACTCCTGTTTCTGCGGCGACCGCGTGTGCCGCCGTGAAGGCACCCTCTGTCCATGAGGTAAGCGATGGGGCCGGGGGAAGTCACTGTCCCTCGGCTTCGTGCGGTTTCGGCTCCCCCATTGCGAACGGTAAGGTGCGCTCCCATGACCGCGAAGGAAAACGCACGCGCTTGCCGCTCAGCGGCCCTTCTGCTCGGGACATTGCTTCTCTGGGCCTGTGCTGAAGGTCCAACGCCTACCACGACCCCTGGCTCGGTTCGGAAGTGGGTGGGGCCGCTGGTGGCGGTGCCTGGGGGCGGGCAGTTCCGCACCATCGTCCACTATGGCCCGTGGCAGTGCAGCTCGCAGCTCATGGCTTACTGCCGCGAGAAGTGCGCCGGGAGCGGCTACGCTCTTCAAGGGTGCATGTGGCTCGCGGACGTGAAGATGGACTTTGAAGGCACGGTCGTACGAGCTGGGAGCCGGTTCGGTATGACGAACTGCTGCTGCAACTATGGAACGCTCAGCCCCGCCCAGAACAAGGCCGCACGGGACAAGTGGGATGACAGCCGTCCTGAGTTCCGGGAACAGTGGGCGAAACGTTTTGGGGCGTGGCCTTCGGAGAAGGGGAACCCCTATGAGGGACACCACATCAGGGACCTCTGGCATGGAGGCAATCCCACGGACTGGGACAACATCGTGCCATTCCCCAAGGACATCCATCAGACGCTCTTCAAGCTCTACAATCAGTGCTACGCGAATTCGCCTCCATGGACGAGCGTAGGGACGGATTATCCCTATGGAGAATAGGCCCAGGGTGATGACCGACTTGCTTGAGGAGATATCCCGTCGCCACGTTCCCAATCCGCCGGCAACACCGGAGCAACTGGACGCGTTCGAGCAGCGCGTGGGTTGGCGCCTGGATCCGGACCTTCGCGCTTTCTACCTGCATTGTGACGGAGCCCGACTGTTTGCCCGGCGGGATCCCACCTTTGGATTCGTGGATCCCGCGTTCACATTCTTGCCGCTCTCACGGATTGCCCGCGCGCGGGTGGTCATGCGCGATGAGGATACGGATCAGGCTGGCCCCCCGTCCTGGTATGCCATCTGCGAGGTCCGGGACAGCAACTACATCCTGCTCGATGTGAGCCATCAGCATGAGGGCCGTTACCCCATTCGTGATGGCTACAACGAAGCGTTCCCTGCTCCAGACTATTGCTCCCAGATTGCAACATCCTTTCAGGAGTTCCTTGCTGGGGCGCTGCGGTCCAATGGGCGGTGGTTCTGGCTCCGGACCGAAGAGTGACAAGGAGGATTCACCCATGATGTCCACTCGCCGCCGCGCACTTGGCGCATCCGTCGCGTTCGTTGCCTGCTTCAGCATCCCTTTGTCCGCGGACGCCGCGCCGCGGCCCGTGTTCGCTCCGGGCGGAGGCGGGTTCGCCGACCCGACGGTGGTCAGCCACAACGATCAGTTCTACGGCATGTCGACCGGGAGCCTCGCTCCGTCGGCCCAGGGCAACATCGGCACGGGTCCCTGGACGTCGGAAGGGCCCGCGCTCACGGCAAAGCCTTCGTGGGCCACGAGCGGCGTCATGTGGGCTCCGGACCTGGAGCGCATTGGCGCGAACGAGTGGGTGCTCTACTTCGCCGCCCCCGTGGCTGGACTGGATGAAAACCAGCGCTGCATTGGAGCGGCCACCGGCAGCTCGCCGCTGGGGCCGTTCACCCCGGTCGCGGGCGGCCCGCTGGTCTGTCCCGGACGGGCCAACACGCCTTCTCCGGATGACACCATTCCGGACCGTCCGCTCACGAACGCCGGAGTCATCGACCCGTCTGGTTTCAAGGACAGCGATGGGACGCGCTTCCTGCTCTACAAGACGCAGCAGCTGCCATCATCGCTGCGCATCGTCCGGCTCAACGCGGCGGGCACGCACGTGGCCAGCGGCGCCACCAGCCGCCAGTTGCTGCGCTCGGACCGCATCGTGGAGAACCCGGTCCTGGTGAAGCGCGCCGGGGACTACATCCTGTTCGCCTCGCGCGGGCCGTACAACAAGTGCACCTACGAGACCATCTGGATGCGGGCGAACGGCGTGGGCACCAACGCCTTCAACACCGTCACGCAGCACCTGCTGCTCACGGATGCGAACACCGGCGGCGTGTGCGGCCCTGGCGGCGCGGACATCACCGCGGCGCTCGATGGCGGGCAGCGCATCTTCTTCCACGGGTGGCTGTGTGGCAGCGGTCCCTGCCCGGTCAACTTCGACGCGCAGACCGACGAGGGGGGCCGCCGGGGCATGTACCTGGGCGTGCTGGGCTGGGACTCCAATGACAACCCGGTCGTGAGCAAATTTCTCAGTCCGGAGTGACCGGAGCGCTTCGCCTCTTCGGCGAGATCACCGCACCAAGCGCCCGCCGATGACCGGGAAGCGCTCGTAGGCGCGCAGGAGCGCATCCAGGCATATTGTCGGATTTGACACCTGAGGTGAATCAATACCCACCTGGACTGAGAGATGAGGGCTGACTTACCGTTCTGCATATGCCAATTGCGAATGAGCTGCCTGGGACTGGAATGCGCTGTGCCGACTGCGGCAGAGGCTTACGATTGAGCATCACGAGCGAGAAGGAGTTGCTCAAGTCATGCCCGAACTGCTCAGGATGCACCGAGTCCCATCACGTGTTCCGACAGCCAAACGAGTTTGGCACAACGCTTGGGCGCGTATCGGACAACCACCCAGACGGAATCCAAAGCTGGTGCCAGCAATGCCGAGAACTCAACCATTCGAAAAAAACAGGAAGAGCGAACGAGGCTCGCTATATTCGGTGTGCAGATCGCCACGAGGCTGAGCGAGCCCTGGTGCATCCAGCACCTCCTGTGATTCGTCGGAAGAACAGCGAATAGGCAGGTTGGTGACGCGTAAGGGACTTGGGGATGAGTAATCGATTAAAACGAAACTCTAGAGGGCGCTTCGTCGCCCCAGCAATCCCATCCCTGTCGGCCAGAGCGCGCGAATAGTTCGATGTAAGGACCGGGGCTTACTTTTTCGGCCCACTCGTGAATGGTGCTCGGCTTTTCGGAATGACGCGTCTTCCGGCGGAAGAACCACGTCCCGTCTCGGTCGAGAGATCGCTGGATGGCTGTTTCCTGGGTTGCGAAACCAGTCTTCCCCTGCGCTCTCTTCCCATTGGCAAGCTTCCGGTATGGTGGTTGGCCCTTCCGTGCGAAGAGTACATGTTCAGTTGTGCCTCGAAAATACTGGCCTATGCCTATGTTTTCTTTCTCCCAGGTAATGCAGGTGATGTACGTGAATCCCCACGCGGGAAGGACCTCTGCTCCCGCCTTGATGAGGAAGTTGTTGGTTGTCCAGAGGTAGAGGTGGCAGTCGGGAGCGGCAATGGCCTTGACTCTAGGACCTAATGCAATGATGTCCTTTAATGACATCAGCGGATAGTGACGATCCGCGCCCCGCTTGATTTTGCCTCCTCCCTGCTCTTTCCAAGGAGGGTCAGCGATGATGGTGCCGTAGGGTTTGATAAGAGGAGACACAGGAGTATTGTACCGTTGCAAAGGGAAATACAGAACCGCGAGGCTCGGTCACTGATATGGATGGCTGGGCTGTAGCCGCTGGTACGCTCCATAACGCGAGCGTGAGCAACTGTCAGGAGCTTCTTTCGTAGCGAAGTGAACGCCCCTGGTTGTTGGCCTAAGTGCGATGCATATGCTGGTGGCATTGTAGGGGGCGCGACAGGATGTTAACGAACGGGAGGGATGAAGGAGCGTAGAGCGTCCCAGTGTCTTTGTGCCGGGCTCAAGGCGATGAGCGCCCGCCAATCGCCGGGAAGCACGTATAGGCTCGTTGGAGTGCGGCCACATGGACTGGATTGGTGAAGTCGAGCGGTGTCTCCGTGATTTGGACAATCCATCCGCCCGTCGCTGTTCGCTGTGCTCGTGACATCCATTCGGCATCGCGAGCCGCGTCCGGGAACCCGATGGCATGTGCGGTGGCCGCTGACCAGTAATTCAACCAGCCGAGGTAATGCGGAATCTCGGGTGAGCCGATGGCATCTGGAGGCTTGAGCATGGGGAGGCCACGGAAGGAGTGCGCGGGTCCACCATCGGAGTGGCGCATTTGCTTGGCGACCTCCAGGCCGAAACCCTCCGGCGAAGCATGCCCCCAGAACGCGTGAGCGCCTTCCGCGATGCCCTCCAGGACACTCGCAGCCGCCGCGAGAACAACCTCGTCCAAAGGCAGGTCGGCATGGACCTGGAGTTGTGGCTGTCCACCTGGGAGCGGACTCGCGGGTCTTCGCAATCCGGCGATCGTCACGGGGTAGTTTTCGTCACCGTTGCAAAGGAGGGGGAACTTCCCGCGCGCGGCTGCCTCGGAGAGCCAGGCATCGCGCTGGGGTACCGCAATCAGCTGACCTTCCCCAGACACCTCCCACTCCAACTTCAGCCCGTTCAAACCGCGCTCCATTGCATGGACGGCCGCGAGGGGACGGCCGTCATCCCTCGTCAGCGCTGGCGCGTATACGGAAAGCAAGAGGCGAGCTGGAGGCGTCATCGTGTGCATCCTGTGACAACGACATCAGGAGCCAGTGAGGGCTCCCGTTCGAGCAGTGCTGCTTTGTGCGCGTCGCTGCTGACCCCAATGACGAACCCATAGCCACAGGCTCGGGCGATCCTGCGCTCTTCCAGCAGTTCTTCCACTTGCGCGGTGATCACCTGATTGCGAAGGAAGAGCGAGTAAGTAGCGAACTGGTCGGTCTTGATTTCCCAGAGCACATGGACGCCGACTTGCAGTGCGTCGAAGTGCTTGCCGTCAACGAGTACGTCCATCCCTGGGTAGCGATTGGGAGGTATCCGGTCGGCGCACTTGTTATGCGCATCATCGCCGCCTCGGTGCTTCACCGGAATGGGCTCACACCTGGCGCGACGCGTTTGGTCCACGAGCCAGGGAGGCGCAGGGGGCTGCCGAGCCTTTCCTGCTGGCTCGGGTTCCAGTGTGGGCTGCTGATTCGCCAGGTGCTCTCGGGTCGTTATCTGGGTGCCGTGTGCGGTCCCTGCTTCCTCGGGGTAGAGATGGCGCAGTTCATGCGCATCCATCGCCTCTTTGATGGCGACCGCTACCACCACCACCCCGATGACGATCACCGCACCCGCGATGATCTCTGGCGCAGCTAGGACGCAGACACCCCACACCAGGACAGCCGCGTCCGTGGAGGCGACGGTGCACCTTCCCGTCGTGTCGTGAAACCGGACCCGGTCATGGTCAAGAACCGGAAAGCAGCGCTTCGCCAGGACGGACCAGGGTTGAGCGGCCTCTTGGACGACGCAACGGCCCTCATCCTTCCATGGCAACTGCGCCGCTCTCTGGAGATTGGTGACTCTCTGCTCCCGGAACATGCGCGCGTCTGGGGCTGACGTGGCGCAGGCCGATAGAAAGAACAGGAGGGCAAGGCAGGCGCGAAGACGCGTGGTCGCTTTCACTTCAAGCGCCACACCGTGAACGTGTGCAGCCTTCTCCCCCGGAAGACCCCCGTGAGCTTCACAGGGCCTTCCACGGAACCAAAGCGCTGCACCAGTTCCGCAGGCGGCGCGGCGCCGTTCTCCGAAGACCACAGCACGTCCTGCCCCGGCTTCAATTCCAGCTCAGGCCAGAGGTCGTACTGGCTCTTGCGCCGGGACGGGCCCACCGTGTCCGTCTCCACGCCCGCCGTGTACGCCACCTGCGACGCCAGCTGATACGTCGGCGCGTAGACCGCCGTGGGGCCCGGCGCCATGCCCGGGAACAACTGCTCCGGCGTCCTCAACCGCTCCAGCACGCCCCAGCCGTGCGTCCTCGCCAGCACCACGTCGCGCTCGAACGTCAGCACCGGGAACAGCAGGTGCGACGTCACCGCCAGCACCACCGCCATCCCGCTCCACGCCGCCGCCCGCTGCCACACCGGCCGCATCCCCGCGACACCAATACACGCCGCCACGTATGCCGCCGCCGGCCAGTTCGCCTCACCCCGGGTCCGCGCCGCCGCGTAGCCGAAGAACAACAGCGGAATCGCCGTCGCCATGCGCAGCAGGAACTGCTCCCGGGGCCCGCGCACTGCGTACACCAGCGCCAGCGGGAACAGCACCGGCCCGCCCATGGCGAGCTGCCCCGCCACGAATTCACCGAACGTCGCCCAGCCGCCGCTTCCGCCCAGACCGTGATTCAGCTGGAACTTGAACCCCACCCAGTCGTGGCTCGCGTTCCACAGCACCACCGGCAGGAAGCACGCCAATCCCAATCCCGCCGTCACCCACGCGCCCGCGGGCAGCCGCCGCGCCCGCAGCGCCGCGACCATGAACGCCAGCCCCAGCAAAACGGACGGATACTTCGACAGCAGCGCCAGGCCACACGTCAGCCCCGCCAGCACCCACTTCTCGCGGTACAGCGCCCACAGCCCCAGCGCCCAGAACAGCAGCATGGGCGAGTCCGGCGTGGCCCAGACGCCGGAGAGGATGCCCACCGGCACCGCGCTCCACAGCGCCACCGCGCGCCAGGCCGCGTCCCTGGAGCGGTACACGTCCAGGGCCAGCCCCCACACCGCCACGCCCGTCCCCAGCCCGCACAGGAGCGCCGTCCCCCGGATGCCCAGCGCGGCGATGAGCCACGCCACCATCGGCGGATGGTCGAAATATCCCCAAGCGAGATGCCGGGCCCATTGCCAGTAATAGGTTTCGTCGAAGTAGACGTCCGTTCCCAGCGCCAGCGCGAGCCGCACCCCCACGCCCAGGGCCACCAGGACGAGGCACGCCTTCATTCCCGGGCCGGGGCTGGAGTGGGCGGACGCACGCACGCCCCCGGACAAAGCGCACCGGAGGGCCGTTGGCCAGCAGGGAGTGAGGCCATTTCGGCTTGCCCCCGAGAACCCAGGCTCACAATGTGAAGGGCCTCGAAGCCGCTGCGCACCGGGAGTACCCCATGGATGAACATCCCCCCTCTGGACACACCAACCGTCTGGCCCGGGAGCCGTCGCCGTACCTGCGCCAGCACGCCACGAATCCCGTGGACTGGTACCCCTGGGGGGACGAAGCCCTGGCCCGCGCCCGCGCGGAGAACAAGCCCATCCTGCTCTCCGTGGGCTACTCCGCGTGCCACTGGTGCCACGTCATGGCGCACGAGTCCTTCGAGGACGCGGACATCGCGCGCCTGATGAACGAGGGCTTCATCAACATCAAGGTCGACCGCGAGGAGCGCCCCGACCTTGACCAGATCTATCAAGGCGTCGTGCAGCTCATGGGGCAGGGCGGGGGCTGGCCCCTCACCGTGTTCCTCACCCCGGACCTGCGCCCCTTCTACGGCGGCACCTACTTCCCCCCGTCGGACCGCTACGGCCGCCCCGGCTTCCCGCGCCTGCTCTCCGCGCTGCGCGACGCGTGGGTGAACAAGGCCAGCGACATCGAGGAGCAGGCCCAGCGCTTCCAGGAGGGCCTGGGCGAGCTGTCCACGCACGGCCTGGATGCTCCGCCCGCGCACCTGTCCGCGGAGGACATCGTCGCCATGGGCCAGTCCATGTTGAAGCGGATGGACCCGGTGAACGGCGGCTTCGGCGGGGCCCCCAAGTTCCCCAACCCCATGAACGTGGCGCTGCTCCTGCGCGCATGGCGGCGCGGTGGCGGGGAGCCCCTGAAGGCGGCGGTGTTCCGCACGCTGGAGCGCATGGCGCTGGGCGGCATCTACGACCAGCTGGGCGGCGGCTTCCACCGCTACTCCGTGGACGAGCGCTGGCTGGTGCCCCACTTCGAGAAGATGCTCTACGACAACGCCCAGCTCCTGCACCTGTACTCGGAAGCAGAGCAGGTGGAGTCACGGCCGCTCTGGCGCAAGGTCGTGGAGGAGACCGTCGAGTACGTCCGCCGCGAGATGACCGACCCGGCCGGCGGCTTCTACGCCACGCAGGACGCGGACAGCGAGGGCGAGGAGGGGAAGTTCTTCGTCTGGCGCCCCGAGGAGGTCCGCGCGGCCCTGTCCGTGGGCCAGCAGGCGGATACCGTGCTGCGCCACTTCGGCATCAAGCCCGGCGGCAACTTCGAGCACGGCGCCACGGTGCTGGAGGTCGTCGTCCCCGTGGAGCAGCTCGCGAAGGAGCAGGGCCGTCCGGTGGAGGCGGTGGAGAAGGAGCTGGCGGAGGCGCGCCGCGTCCTCTTCCTCCTGCGCGAACAGCGCGTGAAGCCGGGCCGCGACGACAAGATTCTGGCGGGCTGGAACGGGCTGATGATCCGCGGGCTCGCGCTGGCGTCGCGCGTGTTCAACCGGCCGGACTGGGCGAAGCTCGCGGCGGACGCGGCGGACTTCGTGCTCGCGAAGATGTGGGACGGCAAGCGGCTGTTGCGCTCGTACCAGGACGGTCAGGGCCGCATCGACGGCTTCATGGAGGACTACGGCGACCTGGCCTCCGGGCTCACCGCGCTCTACCAGGCCACGTTCGACGCGAAGTACCTGGACGCGGCGGACGCGCTCGCGCACCGCGCGGTGGAGCTGTTCTGGGACGAGGAGAAGCAGGCGTACCTCTCCGCGCCCCGGGGACAGAAGGACCTGGTGGTGGCGACCTACTGCCTCTTCGACAACGCCTTCCCCGCTGGCGCGTCCACGCTCACCGAGGCGCAGGTGACGCTCTCCGCGCTCACGGGGGACGTGTGCCACCTGGACCACCCGGAGCACTACGTCGCCAAGCTGCATGATCAGCTGGTGCGCAACCCCATGGGCTATGGCCACCTGGGGCTCGCGGCGGACTCGCTGGTGGACGGTGCGTCCGGCGTCACCTTCTCGGGGACTCGCGAGGCCGTGGCGCCGCTGCTGGCTTCGGCCAACCGCACCTACGCGCCGGTGTTCTCCTTCGGCTGGAACGACACGGGCGCCGCACCGCCCGCGCGCCTCCAGGAGCTCTTCGAGGGACGCGACCCGGTGGAAGGGAAGGGCGCCGCGTACCTCTGCCGTGGCTTCGTCTGCGAGCGGCCCATCACCGAACCGGCCCTGCTCGCGGAGCGCCTGGTGGCGGCCCCGGGCCACTGAAACGCGGCCCGGGCAGCACGCGACGACTACTTCACGTCGGTGACCTGCAACGACCCGATGAGGGGCGTGATCTCCGCGTTGCCCTCGTAGCCCACGTAGAAGTGCGTGGCGTCCGCGACGGGCTGGTTGAAGGTGGGGTCCAGCTGGGTCCACTCGCCCACGTAGGCCTCCACCCATTCGTGCCAGTACAGCGCGGGCACGCCGTCGGAGTTCACCATGTAGATGACGCCGTCCACGCGGCGCGCGGGGATGCCGGACGCGCGCATCATCGCGACGGTGAGCAGTGAGTGCTCCGTGCAGTCGCCCTTCTTCTGGCGCAGCACGTCCGTGGCCCGGTCCGCGCTGGCGCCGTAGTCCTTCTGCAGGTTGCTGTACACCCACGCGGACAGCATCCGCGCCGCCGTGTACGCGTCCTTCTCTTCACGGATGATGCTCTTGGCCTGCGCCTTGATGGCCGGCGCGTCCGCCTCCACCGCGAGCGTGGACTTGAGGTTCTCCCCGTTGTCGGGGTCCGCCACCGGCCGGGGCTTGCGGCCCTTGGGCGCGGGAGGCGCCGCCAGCAGCGTCACCTCCACGCGGCCGTCCGGCAGCCGCTGGTACTTCTGCCGGTACGTGTCCTGCTGGAACTTCTCCGGCAGGTTCTTCATCACCAGCTTCACCTGGCCGGGCACTTCGCGCGCCTTCGCGGGCAGCGGCTTGGGCAGCACCACGCGCGTGAGGCCGAACACCTCCACCAGGTCCATGCGCTTCGCCACCGACTCGGACTCGGCCCGCGCCTGCATCGTCTGGCCGAAGTCCACCCGCACCATCTTGCCGTCCGACGTCAGGAAGGCCGCCACCGGCACCTTCTCCTTGTCCGACAGCGTGCTCACCCGCGACAGCTTCACCTTCACGCCGCCCAGCACCTGCTCCTCGGGAGCCTCCACCGTCGTGACGGTGCGGTAGCCCTCCAGGTCCGTGCCGTCCAGCGCCACGCCCTCCACCTTCTGCCCGCGAAGCAGCGCCACGCGCGCCTGATCCGCGTCCTCCACCGTCTCCTTGGGCAGGGGCATGGGCTTGAGCACTTCATCCGGCTGGCCCGGGCGCTTGCGCACCACGCGCATGCTGTCGCCCGTCACGGTGCCCACCAATTCGTTGTCCCCGCCGTCGCCCTTCTGCGTGACGGTGAAGGACAGCAGCTTGCCGCCCGGCTTCGCTTCGTAGACGCGCACCTCGCGGTGCACGCGCTCCGACACGCGCGTGCCCACCTGCGCCTTGAAGATGAGCTCGTTGATGCTCTGCGCCTTGTTGCCCGGCAGCGCGGTCAGGTCGGTGAAGAACCAACCCACTTTCTTGTCCATCAGGTACAGGCCGAAGTACTCGCCGCCCTTGGGGCGCGGGGCCTTCAGCACGTCGGAGAGCTCCTGGGCCTGGGGGGCCTGGGCCTTGGCCGCCGCGGCCTTCGCCTGGTTCTTCAGCGCGGCGGGCGCCTGGGCCCAGGCGGGGGAGGGTGCCCCCGACAGCAGGGCGAGCAGGCTCAACAATCCCAGACGGGTGCGTCGCATCGGTCGGTTCGTGGAAAGCATCTGCCCCCTCCTGACGGGGACCCGGGCGGCGTCTTCACGCCCAGGGGTTTGAACAGCGGGGACTACAGGCGCTTGGTCAGGATGATGAGGTCATCACCCTGCTTGTAGAAGTCCCGCAGGCGCGCCTCTTCCCCGTACTTCATGGACGCGTAGAAGCCGCGCGTGGGGCCGTAGGCCTCCGTGGCGCTCGTCTCCACGCGGATGAGCCGCGCCTTGCGGCGGCGCAGGTCGCCCTCCATGGAGGACACCAACTGCGCGCCAATGCCCTGGCCCCGCACTTCCGGCGCGGAGGCAATCCAGTACAGGTCGAACGCGTGCTCCGTCATCGGCGTGGGGCCATAGCAGCAGTAGCCCACCAGCCCGCCGCCGTCCTGCCCGCGGTCCGCCACGAGGATGGAGTAGTCCCGGTTGCCGGCCGTGAGCGCGGTGTCAACCAGCTCGATGGCGCAGTCCTGCTCCTCCTGCGAGAAGGTTTCGATTCGCCGGATCAGCGCGGCGAGCGGCTCCCGGTCCTTTCTTTCGAGTGTGCGGATTTCCATGGGCTCTTTCGAGAGCGACCTCCACGAGTCGGGAGGCCAGGGTCGCGTAGTCCATGCCGGCGGCCTGCGCCGCCTTCGCGTACCCCGCGCCCGGGTGCAGGTCGCAGTTGGGGTTGATGTCGATGACGTACGGCACACCCTCGGGCGACACCCGAAGGTCCACGCGTCCATAGTCCTGGCAGTCCAGCGCTGCAAATGCTTCCAGCGCCGTCTGGATGCAACGCGCTTCCTGCACTGCGTCGAGCCGGCAGGGCCCCGTGGGCGAGTCCCGGTACTCCGGTGACTCCGCCTCCCACTTGGCCCGGTACGACACGATGTTCGGCCGGTTTTCAAACGCACGGCCGAAGTGGATCTCCGTGAGCGGCAGCGCCTGACGCGGGCTGTTGCCCAACAGCGGCACGTACACCTCGCGCCCCGGGATGAACTGCTCCACCAGCGCGGGCTGGTGGAAGGTGCGCAGCACGGACTCGCATGCCCGCACGAGCGCCGAGCGCTCCGTCACCACGGAGTCGAAGTCCATGCCCACGCTGGCGTCCTCGCGCGCGGGCTTCACGATGAGCGGCCACGGCAGGTCCACCGCCAGCGCGTCCTCGCGCTTCTTCACCAGGAAGGACGCGGGCGTGGAGACGCCGTGGGCACGCAGGATGTCCTTGGCCTTGGCCTTGTGCAGCGCCAGCCCCAGCGACAGGGCGGACGAGCCGGTGTACGGCAGGCCCAGCGCGTCCAGGAGGCAGGGGACGGCCATCTCCCCGCGGCTGTCGGCGGCCAGCGACTCGCAGAGGTTCACCACGAGGTCGGGCTGGAGGAAGCGCAGGGCCTCCATGAAGTCCAGCTTGTCCCCTTCGATGGCGAGCGGCTCCGCGTTCACGCCATCTCGGCTGAGCGCATGGGCCAGGCTCTCGGCCACCCGGACCACGTCCTCGCGGGCTTCGCGCCCGGGGTCGTCCTCGAGGAGGTCGTGGTCACGATTGTGCAGCAGGATGATGTGCATTCGGAGTGACCCGAGGGTTAGCACGTCCCCAGGGACCTTCCCAGCCTGTGACATGGTGGCCGGTCGGTCCCTCACAGGGCTACCGCCTGCCAGGGTATGCGCTACGGTGGGTGACCTGTAGGAGCGGCAACCGGCCACTTCCCGCTTCACGGCCTTTCAAGAACGACATGCGGATTCGCGACCCCATCCACGGCGTCATCCCGGTGAGCGACCCGGAGAAGGCCGTCATCGACAGCCGCTTCTACCAGCGCCTGCGCTACGTGCGGCAGCTGGGCTTCGGAGACCTGGCCTTCCCCGGCGCCACCCACACCCGGCATGCCCACAGCCTGGGCGCCATGTACGTCGCCTCGCGCGTCTTCAACGCCGTGGCCAGCCGGTCCGACCTGCCGGACGATGTGCGTGAACATTTCTGCACCGCCGTGCGCCTGGCGGTGCTCTGCCACGACCTGGGGCACATGCCCTTCTCCCACGCGTCCGAGCGCATCGCGCCCCGGCGGTCGCTGCTGCGGCTGCCCGGCTGGTTGGACTCCGTGGCGGAAGGGGAGCAGGCGACCCACGAGGACTACACGGCGAAGCTGCTCCTGGACAGCTCGCTGACGGACATCATCCATCGCGAGTTCGGCTCGCGAGGCATCACCCCCATGGCGGCGGTGGCGCTCATCACCGGCGCGAAGCCGCCCAAGGACCCGGGCTTCACCCACAAGGGCGTGGACTGGACGCCGCTCTTGCGCGCCATCGTCTCCGGCGAGCTGGACGCGGACCGGATGGACTACCTGCTGCGCGACTCGTTCTACACGGGCGTGAACTACGGCCGGTACGACATGGATTGGATCGTCTCCAACCTGAACCCGGCGGTGAAGGACGGCAGGGCGGTGCTGGCCCTGTCGCGCGCGGCGGCGTTCGCGTTCGAGGACTTCCTGCTCAGCCGCTACCACATGTTCGTGTCGGTGTACCTGCACCACACGTCGGTGAACTTCGACCACATGCTCCGGCGGTACTACGAGGAGACGCCCGGCGAGTTCGAGATCCCCCACGACCCGGAGGCCTTCCTCCTCTGCGACGACGCGGCGCTCTGGTACACGCTGCGCCGGTCGAAGAACCGGTGGGCGGAGCGCATCAGCCGCCGGCAGGGCTTCAAGCTGCTGGCGCAGTTCACGGAGCGCGACACGGGCTACGACCTGGAGGTGCTGAACAGCGCGCTCACCAGCGGCGGCTTCGAGCACTACACCGTGCAGTCCAAGGGGGCGCTCAGCAAGTACGTGGGGTCCTCCGCCACCGGGGGGAGCCCGGGGTTGTTCATCCTGGACGTGTCCACGGGGCGGCTGACGGAGGTGGCGCGCTACACGCCGCTCTACCAGCGCTACAGTGGCGCGGTGCGACTGACGCGGCTCTACGTCCGGCCGGACCAGGCGGAGCGGGCGCGCGAGATGATGGGCCGGATGCTCGGCCAGACGACGGAACCCTGAAGGACGACGGTGCAACCATGAGCGAGCCTCTTCCCGGCATGGGCCTCTTCGGGCCCCACACCCCCGTGGAGCCCCGGCCCTCCTCGGTGGTCATCCTCTACCGGCGCATGCACGCCGGCGTGGAGGTGTTCTGGGTGAAGCGCGAGCGCGCGCTCGCCTTCGCGGGCGGCTTCTATGCCTTCCCCGGCGGCAAGCTGGACCCCGACGACCACGACGTGCCCGTCCAGGGCGCCCAGGGCGAGGAGGCCGCGCTGCGCTCCGCGGCGGCGCGCGAGCTGTTCGAGGAGGCAGGCGTGCTGGTGGCGGAGGGCGCACGCGCGCTGTCGCCGCAGACGCTGGAGGAGGGACGAACAGCGCTGCTCGCGGGCACGGTGAAGTGGAGCGAGTGGCTGGTGCGCCACACGCTGTCCCTGCGCGCGGAGGACCTCAAGCCCGCGGGACGGTGGGTGACGCCGCCGGCCATCCCGGTGCGCTTCGACACGCGCTTCTACCTGGTGGAGCTGCCGGAGGGCGCGGCGGCGAGCATCATCCCGGGCGAGCTGACGGAAGGCGCGTGGATCCGTCCGGAGCACGGGCTGTCGCGCTGGAGTGACGGCACGGCGTTGCTGCATCCGCCCGCGCAGCACGCGTTGCAGGTGCTGTCGGAGTTCACGGACGAAGCGGACGCGCGCGCGAAGCTGTGCACGCCGCCGTACTGCCCGGGCTACGTGGCCCAGCGCATCGAGTTCCAGCGCGGCGTCCGGGTGGTGGCGCTGGAGACGCCCACGCTGCCCCCGGCGACGCACACGAACGCGTACGTGCTGGGCACGGGCGACCTGCTCATCGTGGACCCGGGTTCGTCGGACGTGAAGCAGTACGCGAAGCTCTTGTCGCTCGTGGCGGGCCTGAAGGCGGAAGGGGCGCGGCCGGTGGCGGTGGTGCTCACCCACCACCACGGCGACCACGTGGGCGGGGCGCTGGCGGTGAAGGAGCGGCTGGGCATTCCGCTCTGGTGCCACGCGCGCACGGCGGACCGGCTGGACTTCCCGGTGGAGCGGCTGCTGGAGGACGGCGAGGTGCTGAACCTGGACGGGCCGATGGTCCAGCGCTGGCACGTGCTGCACACGCCAGGGCACGCGCGCGGGCACCTGTGCCTCGTGGACTCGCGCAGCAAGTCCGCCATCGTGGGCGACATGGTGGCGAGCGTGGGCTCCATCGTCATCGACCCGCCGGAGGGCAACATGGTGGACTACCTCGCGCAGCTGAAGCGGCTGCGTGACTGGCCCGTCACCACGCTGTACCCCGCGCACGGCTCACCGGTGCCGGACGGCCCGGGCAAGCTGAACGAGTACCTGCGCCACCGCGCCCAGCGCGAGGCCCTCATCCTGGAGGCGGTGCCCCAGACGGGCGCGACGCTGGCGGAGGTGGTGGCCACGGCCTACGCGGACACGCCGCCCCTGCTGCACCCGGTGGCGGAGCGCAGCGCCCTGGCGTCACTGGAGAAGCTGGTGGCGGAAGGACGCGTGCGCGAGGAGTCCTTCACCTGGTTCCGCGTGGGGGCGTGAGCCCCGGCGAGGGCGCCTAGAAGCTGCCCATGAGGCCCAGGTGCGGGCCCTTGGCGCTGTAGGTGGCCACGGGCATCAGCCGCACGGACGGGGCAGGGGCCTGCTGCTGCTCGGCCTCCAGGCGCAGCACCTTGCCGTAGGACAATTCGAAGCCCGCGCTCGCGCCCACCACCGGCAGGATGAAGAGGGCGGCGTTGACGGCGGGGGGCGCGTCGGTGCCTCCGCTGTTCACCAGCGTGAGCGCCAGGAACGTCGCGCCCCAGCCCACCATGCTCCCGGCCACCGTGGGGCCCAGCCGGCCGCGCCCGCCCATGAACCGGCCACCCGCGTACGTGCCCACCGGGATGCCGATGATGCCTCCCGCCGCGGCGCCCGCGACGGCCATCACCAGGCACTCGTCACAGCCCACCGTGGCGGACCCCAGCAGGTACCCCACCGAGCCCAGAATCGTCGCGCCCACGACGCCACCCGCCGCGCCGCCCAGCACCTCCACCGCCACGCGCGGCACCGGGTCCTTCGCGGGCGCGGCCTTCACGGACGGCAGCGCTTCCGGCGTGACGGAGGTGCGCGTGGGAACCTCCTCCGGTGGGACGTCCGGAGGCGGAGGCACGTCCGGGTCCGGCGCGCCCACCAGCGGTGGCGGCGTGAGGCTCCCGGCGGGAGCCTGGGCCGGCTCGGGGGGGGCCTCCTGGGCGAAGGCCAGGCCCGGCACGAGCAGCAGGACGAGCAGTGGGTTCAGACGCGAGCGCTTCACCAGGACCCGAGGCTACCGCAAGGGCGGCGTCTGCGTCGCGCCGTCACCGGAGGCCGGCGTCTCCTCGCGGGGGCGGCGGCGCAGGGCCCGGTACAGCAGCGGCGCCATGGCCAGCAGTGCCTGCGGCACCAACGACAGCGCGTCCGGATAGATGCCCAGCATGTCCACGTAGAAGAAGCGCACCGGCACCAGCGGCAGCGCGCCCACCTCCTGCAGCGAGTGGAGGCCCTTGCCCAGCAGCATCACCGCCGTCACCACCATCACCACGGTGGAGACGGTGAAGAGCGTCTTCATGGGCAGCCGGTAGCCCATGCGGTTGACGAAGAGCACCAGCAGCGCCAGCGCCAGGACGCCCGCCACCACGCCCCAGGCCACGCCCGCCGCGGAGTCCACCGCCAGACCCTGGAGGAAGATGGCCGTCTCGAAGCTCTCGCGCAGCACGGACGTGAACGCGATGACGAACAGGCCCACCGTGCTGCCCCGGCCCAGCGCGCCCTGCATCTTCTGGCGCAGCTCGCCCATGAAGTGGCTCACGTTGGCGCGCGCGTTGAGCCACAGCGCCGCGTACAGCAGCATCGCCACGGCGACGAGCGCGGTGACGCCCTCCAGCCACTCGCGCTGCGCCCCGGCCAGCAGCTTGCGGCCGATGATGTACGCGAGCGCGCCCGCGATGAGTGCGGACACCCAGCCCGCGTGCACCACGCGCACCTGGTCCATGGCCTTCATCTTCTTCAGCGCGGCCAGCAGCGCCGTGACGATGATGGTCGCCTCGAAGCCCTCGCGCAGCAGGATGAGCAGCGTGAGCCACGCCACGGACAGCACGTCCGTGGTGCTGCCGGTCGTCTTTCGCGCCTGGTCCAGCAGCGACAACAGCTCGCGCCCTTCATCCTGAAGATGCGGGCTCTTGCGCTCGGCGGCGAGCCGCGCCTGGAGGAACGCCTCCTCCAGCTTCTGCGTGAGCTGCGGGTCGCGCCCGCGCAGCTTGGGCTCCACCGGCTCCAGGCCGTTTAAGTACGCGTCCAGCAGCGCCACCTTCGCCGCCGCGTAGTCGCCGTTCGCGCCCAGCTTCAGCGCGTCGCTCACCGCCGCGCGCGCGTTGAGCAGCACCTTCTCCTCGTCCGCGTCCGGCATGTTCCGGCGCAGGCACGCCACCTTGTCCGCGCCGAACGCCTTCGCCAGCTCCGCGTCCGTGGACGTGGCCAGCCGCTCCAGTGACGCGTTGGGCGGCTCGCCGGCGCACGGCGGCTGGCGCAGCGTGAAGACGAAGAAGGCCAGCGACCAGCGCTCGTCCTCGGTGAGCGTGGGGTAGGCGGGCATCGCGGTGCCGGGCACGCCGAAGCTGGTGGTGTTGAACGCCTTGTACGGCGTCAGGCCGTCCTCCATCAGCTCCGGGTCGTGGAAGTTCGCGGGCTGCGGCTCCATGGTGGCCGCGATGGACACGTCCGCCTTGCCCTCCGCGCCATGGCACGCCGTGCAGTTGGCCTGGAACAGCTTCTTGCCGTGCTCCAGGTCCGGCGCCACGCGAGGGCTGCGCGCCAGGCCGCCCGCCAGCACCAGGTTCTCCACCAACTCCCCGCAGTCGCGGCTCACGCCCTCCGGGTCCTTCGCCTCGTTGACGCGCGCCTGGATGGCCTCCACGCGGGGCACGAACGTGGCCGCCGCCGGGCCCAGCTCCTTCGCCGCCGCCAGCGCCTCCGCCGCGAAGCTCTTCTGCTCCGTCAGCTCGAACTCCGACTGCGTCGACACCGCCGCCGGGTAGTCCGCCTGGAGGTATTGGAGGATGCCCACCAGACGGTGCCAGGTGCGCCCCTCGTCGGACGCCGGCGCTTGGGCCCGGGCGGAAGAGGACAGCGCGAGCAGCAGGCACAACGTGAGGGCGGCGGCGTGTTTCACGGCCGTCTTCTACCAACCACCCCCCGGGCGTTCAATTCTGCGAATCAAGATCAACTTACCGCACCCCCTTCGCGGGGAAGGGGGGCGGAGCGGTCAACACTCCGGGTGTTCCCGGGGATGACTCAGGGCAGCTCGACGCCGCAGTACTGCGGGAACGTCCTGCACGGATAGCAGGGGCCGCCCGGGCCGTAGTAGCAGACCTCTCCCGCGGGACAGACGCCGCTCTCCGGGCACTGCCGCAGCTCCTGCTCCTGGGTGCCCGGCTGCGCGCCCGTGCCTTCGTCGATGGGCCCGCCACAGGCCGCGAGGCCCAGCACCGCGAACAGCCCCAGCCCACGAATCAGATGACGACGCATGCACGCTCCTTCAGTGAAAGGAGCCTGCAAGGTAGGTCATCCGGCAATGCCCAGAAATAGGGGCTAACCCTGACGCTCGTACGTGAGGAAAGCGAAGGGCAGGTCCCCCTCCGGGTGCCGTTCCTCCTCCACCTGCCTCCATCCGGACAGGTCCACGGGCGGGAAGAGCGTGTCGCCGGGGAAGTCCCGCTCGATGCGGGTGAGGTAGAGCCGGTGCCACCGGGCCTGTGTCTGGGCGTAGAGGTCCGCGCCGCCCGCGATGAAGACCTCGCTGTCGCCCTGTGCCCCCTCCAGGGCCTCTTCCACGGTGTGCGCCACACGGACGCCCTCGGGGGCGGCCCAGTCGCGCTGGCGGGTGAGGACCACGGTGGTGCGGCCGGGTAGGGGACGTCCGATGGAGTCGTACGTCTTGCGGCCCATGACGAGGGTGTGGCCCAGCGTCAGGCGCTTGAAGCGGGCCAGGTCCGGCGGCAGGCGCCAGGGCAGGGTGTTGCCCTGGCCGATGACGCGGTTCGCCGCCATGGCGACGATGGCGGACACGCGCGGGCTCATACGGCCACGGGCGCCTTGATGGCGGGGTGCGGGTCGTAGCCCTCCAGCGTGAAGTCCTCGTAGCGGAAGGCGAACAGGTCCTTCACGTCCGGGTTGAGGCGCATGCGGGGCAGGGGACGCGGCTCGCGCTTCAGCTGCTCCTCTGCCTGCTCCACGTGGTTCAGGTACAGGTGCGCGTCACCAAGAGTGTGGATGAACTCGTGCGCGGTGAGGCCCGTGGCCTGCGCCACCATCATCGTCAGCAGCGAGTACGACGCGATGTTGAAGGGCAGCCCCAGGAAGATGTCCGCGCTGCGCTGGTAGAGCTGGCAGGAGAGCTTCCCGTCGGCCACGTAGAACTGGAACATCACGTGGCAGGGGGGCAGCTTCATGGACGGCACGTCCGCCACGTTCCACGCGCTCACCAGGTGCCGGCGCGAGTCCGGGTTCTTCTTCAGCCCGTCCACCAGTTGCTTCATCTGGTCCACGTGGCCACCGTCCGGCGTGTTCCACGAACGCCACTGGTGGCCGTAGACGGGGCCCAGGCTGCCGTCCGCGTTGGCCCACTCGTCCCAGATGGTGACGCCCACCTCCTGGAGCGAGCGCACGTTGGAGTCACCCCGGAGCATCCACAGGAGCTCGTGGATGATGGACTTGAGGTGAAGCTTCTTCGTCGTCACCAGGGGAAAACCCTGGGTGAGGTCGAAGCGGAGCTGGTGGCCGAAGAGGCTCAGCGTCCCCGTGCCGGTCCGGTCGCCCTTCTTCGTCCCCTGTTTCAGGACGTGCTCCATCAGACTCAGGTATGGCCGCATGCCCTTTTTTGTAGGTTCGCCGGGCGGCCTGGGCAAACTTCCGATTTCCGAACGACACCGATTGTTCGCTGGCGGGCGTCGCACCCCTCGCACCGCTAAAGAGACTGACATGAAGATCTACACGAAGACCGGCGATGCGGGAGAGACGGGCCTCTTCGGCGGCGGCCGCGTGGCGAAGGATGACGCGCTGGTGGACGCCTACGGCGAGGTGGACGAGCTCAACGCCACGCTGGGCCTCGCGCGCACCTTCCCGATGCCGGCGGACCTGGAGCACTTCCTCCAGCGCATCCAGGACCAGCTCTTCACGGTGGGCGCGGTGCTGGCCACGCCACCGCACACCAAGGCGGCGGCCCACATCCCGGAGCTGCGCCCGGAGTGGGTGGAGGAGATGGAGCGCCACATCGACCGCTACGAGGAGGAGCTGCCGAAGATGACGCACTTCATCCTCCCGGGCGGCGCGCCCGCGGCCGCGGCGCTGCACCTGTCGCGCACGGTGTGCCGCCGCGCCGAGCGCCGGGTCGTGACGCTCCTGCGCGAGGACAAGGCCCCGCCCGCGGTGGCCATGTACCTGAACCGCCTGTCGGACCTGCTCTTCGTGGTGGCCCGGCTGGTGAACTTCCGCGCCGGCCTGCCGGACGTGAAGTGGATCCCCGAGAAGCCGACGAAGTAGCCGTGTACGGAACGCAACTGCCCACTGCCCGCTTGAGGCAGCTCGCCCAGGACGTGGGCTTCGACCTCATCGGCTTCGCGCGCGCGGAGCCCATCCCGCCGTCGTCGCTGATGTCGTGGCTGGAGGCCGGCTACGACGCGGACATGGACTGGATGGGGTCGCGCGCGGAGGAGCGGCTCGACGTGTCGGTGCTCCTGCCGGGCGCGCGCACGGTGCTGTCGTTCGCGAACAACTACTACCGGGATGACGCGCCGTCGCAGGGCTCGCCCATCGCGAGGTACGCGCGAGGCCGTGACTACCACTCCACGCTGCGCGACCGGATGAAGGCGTTCCGCAAGACGATCAACGCCTGGTACCCCGGCCTGGGCACCTACGGCGGCGTGGACAGCGGCCCCATGATGGAGAAGGTGTGGGCCGCGCGCGGGGGCCTGGGCTACGTGGGCAAGAACGGCTGTCTCATCACGGAGTCGCACGGCTCCTGGGTGCTCCTGGCCACGCTCATCCTGGACGCGGAGGTGGACGCGTATCCGGAGGGGCCGGTGGCGGACCGCTGCGGTTCCTGCCGGCGGTGTCTCATGGCGTGTCCCACGGGCGCGCTGGTGGGGAACCGGCAGGTGGATGCGCGGGCGTGCCTGTCGTACCAGACCATCGAGAACCGCGACCGCGACGTGCCCGAGGCGTTCCGCTTCAAGCTCGACAACCTCATCTTCGGTTGCGACATCTGCCAGCAGGTGTGTCCGCTGAACCGGAAGCCGGTGTTCGCGGAGGACGAGCGCTTCGTGCCCCGCGCGGTGGCGTCGCTGGGCACGCTGGAGCTGGCGGCGCTGACACCCGAGCAATACAAGGAACTCATCCCAGGCACGGCGCTGGCGCGCGCGCGGTACGACGGTTTGAGGCGCAACGCTGTCTATGCACTGGGGGTCGCACGGCAGGCGCACGCCCGGCCGCTGCTCGAAAAACTCAGCGGTGACGGCAGTGAGCTGGTACGCAGCGCCGCACGATGGGCGCTTCTGCAACTGGAGCCGTGACGCCGCCTGCCGCGACGCCGCTCGGGCGGGTGTACGCGGCGCTGGCGTTGCAGGTGCTGATCAGCGCGGGCACGTACCTGGCCGCCAAGCGGGCGATGACGGAGCTGTCGCCGTTCACGGTGGTGCTGTGGCGCTTCCTCGTCTGCGGCGCCGCGTTCGTGACGCTGCTGGCGCTGACGCCGGGGCGCAAGCTGCCGCCGCGCCATGCGTGGCCGCGCGTGGTGCTGCTGGGGCTGATGGGCGGGCCGGTGAACCAGACGCTGTTCTTCTCCGGCCTGTCGCGCTCCACGGCGGCGCACGCGGCGCTGTTCTACGCGCTGACGCCGCTGGGCGTGTACATCGCCAGCCTGGTGCTGGGCCGGGAGCGGGCGTCCACGCGGACGACGGCGGGCATCCTCACGGCGCTGGTGGGCGTGGTGGTGCTGCTGCTGGGCCGGGGCTTGGCGAGCGCGAGGGGCACCCTGGAGGGAGACCTGCTCATCCTCGCGGCGGTGGTGGCATGGGTGGTCTACACGACGGAAGGCAAGCCCCTGGCCTCCGAGCATGGACCGCTGCGCGCGACGGCGTGGACGATGACGGTCGCCACGGTGTTGCAGCTGCCGCTCGTTCCGTTCGTGCTGGAGCCCGCGGCGGTGTGGGCCTCCAGCGCCGCGGCGAAGGCCTCCATCGTGTACGTGGGGCTGATGACGTCGGTGGTGGCGTACCTGCTCTGGTCCTACGCGCTGTCGAAGGTGCCCGCCTCTCGCGTGGCCATCTTCTCCAACCTTCAGCCGGCGGTGACGGCGCTGGTGGCGTGGCTCTTCCTGGATGAAGCGCTGCACTGGGAGCTGGCGCTGGGCGGCGCGCTGGTGCTCGTGGGCGTGCGCCTGACGCAGGGCGCGCCGGTGAAGGCCGCGCCCGTGGTGGTGCGCGCGGGCTGAAGGCGTTGACCCGTGAAGGCGGCGGTCGCACGCTGGCGCCCATGCTGCGTCCTGGAGAGGATCTGCTGAAGGTCGAGGACCGCCTGTGGCTGCTCACCGCGGCGACGGGGAAGGGCGTCTACGACTTCGCGTTTGATCGGTTCTTCGCTTGCCGGCGGCCCCATGTGCTGCCTGACGCGCCCATCGAAGCCGTCGCGCGCGCGGGAGCGTGGCCCGACTACGCGGAGCGCTACCGCGAGCTGGAGGCGCAGGGTGTGCGGCTGGTGCATTCGCCGGAGCAGCACCTGCTCGCGACGGAGCTGCCGCACTGGTATCCGCTGCTGGAGGACCTGACGCCTCGCAGCGTCTGGTTCGACACGCCGCCAGATGCGCGCACGGTGGAGGAACGGCTGGGCTGGCCGGTGTTCCTCAAGGGCGCGCGGCAGACGAGCCGCCATCGCAGGTCCCTCTCCATCATCGAGGGGCCGGACGCCTTCCGGCAGGCGATGGAGGCCTACGCGCGGGACGACATCCTGCACTGGCAACAGGTGGTGTGCCGCGAGCTGCGGCCCCTGCGGCGCGTGGGCGACGCGCAAGGCGCGGACGCACTGCCCCGCTCGTTCGAGTTCCGCACCTTCTGGTGGAGGCAGCAGCTGGTGGGCTTCGGGCCCTACTGGTGGCAGGGGACGCCGTACGCGCTGACGCCCCAGGAGGAGCAGGCCGCGCTCGCGCTCGCGGGAGAGGCGGCGCGCCGGGTGGCGCTGCCGTTCCTCGTCGTCGACGTGGCCCAGGAGGTGTCTGGCCGGTGGATCGTCATCGAGTGCAACGACGGCCAGGAGAGCGGCTACGTCGGCGTGTCGCCCTTCACGCTCTGGCAGCGGGTCCTGGACCTGGAGCGGGAGCGGGAGGGCTGAGCGCGCGCATGACAGAAGAAAGCCCTCCGAAGGCAGGCGGCCTCGCGGAGGGCTTCGGGCTGCGCACGGGACAGACGGCTCAGTCGCCGTTGGGGTCCCACTCGGAGATGTCCTTCTTGACGGGCTCCGGCGGGACGGTGGGGCGCAGCGGCTCCGCGGGACGGGGCGGCGGCTCCTTCTTCGCCACCGGCGGCGGGGGCGGCGTCAGCAGCTCCTCGTCGTCCGACCGGCTCGGCCGCGCGGGCTCGGCGACCACCGGCTTCGGCTCGGGCTTCCTCGGCGGCGGCTCCACGCGCGGCGGCGGCTCCGCGAAGGCCTCGATGTCGGGCTCCTCGGACCGCTGGGGCTCCGGGGCGGGCGCCACGGCGGGGGAG
>NZ_RAWK01000103.1 GCF_003612165.1 Corallococcus aberystwythensis
CCGCCACGTTGGGCGACAGCTCCCCGGGCCGCACCACGCCGAAGACGACCTGCGTGAGGTTCCCCATCTGGCTCACCGGCGACACGTCCGTCTGCCCCGCGCCTCGCGCACACACCGCGCACAGCGGCACCAGCAGCGCGAGCGCCAGCAGCATCGACGGCACCCCCAGCCCGAACAGCACCCCGCCCAGCACCACCGCCAGCACGCACGCCACCGCCGCCACGGCCAGGCTCCACCGGGGCAGCCCACCCCGGCTCGCGCCCACCGAGCGCAGGTCCTTCGCCGCGCCCAGGAAGTCCCGCGCCTGCACCGCCAACGACACCACCGCCGCGCCCACCATCAACCCCACGCCCGGCCACATCAACCACCCGGACAGCGGCTCGTACGCGGCGCCCGCCACCACGCCCGTGTCCACGAGCCCCGGCGCGAGCACGCCCCACGCCAGCCCGGAGCCCAGCAGCATGCTCAAGGCCAGCTGCAGGCCCGTCATCATCCCCACCGCCAGCAGCATGGGGCTCATCCCCACGCCCCACGTCAGCGACTCCAGCGACACGCCGCCCACGCGGCCCGGCAGCGCCACCATCCCCGGCAGCCACCCGCGCGAGTCGCGCATCCACGTGAGCACCATCGCCACCATGCCGGCGCCCACCAGCGTCCGGCCCCGCCCCGCGGGCGCGCCCTGCGCCTCCGTGGGCGTGGCCGCGTGCAGCGTCGAGATCAGCTCCGCCGTGGCGATGCCCGTGGGGAACGGCAGGGCTTCCTGCTCCAGCAGGCGCCGCCGCAAGAGCCCCGCCACCAGCACGCCCACCACGCCCAGCACCAGGCCCCAGGCCGCGATGCCCCAGCCCGGCACGCCCGTGCCCAAGAGGGCCAGCGCCGGCAGCGCGCCCAAAAGCCCCGCCGACGCGGGCATCGCGCCCACCGCCGACGCGGCCGTCTGCGTGAGGTTGTTCTCCAGCGGCGTGTACGGCACACCCCGCCTGCGCCCATAGGCCGCCAGGCCGCTGAACCCCAGCACCGTCGCGGTGATGGAGCCCGAGTCCCACCAGCCCGTCTTCATCCCCATGTAGAGGTTGGTGACGGCCAGCAGCGCGCCGATGAGCAGCCCCATCCCCAGCGACCGGGCCGTCCACTCGCGGCCTTCCGAGGCCGCCGGCTCCGCGAGCCCCAGCCCCGGTGGCGTCACGGGCGGCACGGAGTCCTCCGGCCCCGCCGCGGCCTCGGGAGGAGCGGCGGGGTGCCCGGAGGAGGCGCTCATCGAGACGCCTCCGCCGAGCGGCCGACCAGCTCGCGCAGCTGCGCCAGGTCCAGCGGCTTGCTCAGCTTGAGGTTCGGCACGTCGCGCAGGAACGACGTCGTGCGCGGGGTGAACGCCCCACCCGTCATGAACACCATGCGCCCCGCCTGTTCCGGCGCCGAGCGCCCCAGCTCGAAGTACAGGTCCATGCCCGTCATCCCCGGCATCATCACGTCGCAGAGGATGAGGTCGAAGCGGCCGCCTTCGTTCACCAGCCGCAGCGCCGCCTGCGCGCTGTTCGCCGTGGACACCTCGTGCTCCGTGGCCAGCGAGCGCTGCAGCGCCACCGTCACGTTCGGCTCGTCATCCACCACCAGGATGCGCGCCCGCGCCCCCGCGGGCGCCGTCGCCGACAACCGGGGGTAGAGGTCCACCTCGTGCTGCGCCGAGCGCAGCACCACGCGGAAGGTGCTGCCCCGCCCCGGCGTGCTCTCCGCGTGGATGGAGCCGCCCATGGACTCCACGATGCCGTGGCAGATGGACAGCCCCAGCCCCGTGCCCACGCCCACCGCCTTCGTGGTGAAGAACGGGTCGAAGATGCGCCCCAGCACCTCCGGCGTCATGCCCACGCCGGTGTCGCGCACCTCCACCACCACCTTGCCCGGCTCGCCCGGGCGGATGATGGCGCGAATCTCATGCTCGGTGACGGAGGTCGGGTCCTCCGGAATGGCCTGCGCCGCGTTGAGCAGCAGGTTGAGGAACACCTGGCACAGCCGCGCCTCGCTCGCCTCCACCGCGGGCACCGGCTCGAACTCCGTGACCAGCCGCGCGCGGTGGCGGATGACGTTGTCCGCCATCTTGCACGCCAGCTCCACCGAGCGGCGCACGTCCACCGGCATGGGGCGAGACTCCTGCTCGCCGCGCGCGAACACCTTCAGGTCCCGCACGATGGTCGCGATGCGCTCCGCGCCCTCCGTCGTCTCGCGCACCAGCTGCTGGATGGAGGCCACCGGCTCGGACGGGGCGCCTTGCGCCTCCAGCTTGTCCAGCCCCTCGCGGATGAGGTGCAGGTTCACCAGCATGTACGCCAGCGGGTTGTTGATTTCGTGCGCCACGCCCGCGCCCAGCGTGCCTACGCTGGCCAGCCGGTCCGCCACCACCAGCCGCGCCTGGAGCTGCCGGCGCTCGCTCAGGTCGCGGTGCACCATGATGTTCGCGATGACGCGCCCTTCCGCGTCGCGCAGCGGCACCACCACGGACTCGCAGACGCACGCCATGCCGTCCGCGCGGCGGAACTCCAGCTCCCCGCTCCAGCGCCCGTGCACCTCCAGCGCGGTGAGGATGGCGGCCGTCAGCCGGTCCGGCTCACCCGGGTGCAGCACGCTGAAGAGCGTCTGCCCCATGGCCTCCTTGCGGCTGCGGCCGAACATGCGCTCCGCGCTGGTGTTCCAGTCGATGACCCCGCCCGCCAGGTCCGTGATGACGACGCCGTCGGAGATGCTCTCGAAGATGAGCGCCTGGCGGTGCAGCTCCTGCTCCGCCTGCTTGCGCGCGGTGATGTCCATCACCGTGCCCGTCACCCGCGCGGGCTGCCCCGACGCGTCCAGCAGCACGTCGCCCTTGCACGAAATCCAGCGGTAGCCGCTGCCCGCGGGCTCGATGCGGTACTCCACGTCCACCTGCGAGCGCTGCTGGAGCGCCGTGGCCAGCCCCGCGCGAAGCCTGGGCAGGTCCGCCGGGTGCACCACCTCCTCCAGGTCCATGGCGCGGCCGGACAGCTTGCCCACCGCCAGGCCCAGGAGCCGGTCCACGTGCTCGCTCCACGTCACCTGCCCGCTCTTCGCGCTCCAGTCCCAGATGCCCACGCGCGCGGCGGACAGCGCCTGGCGCAGCTGCTCCTCGCGCTGCTCCAGCACCTCACGGCGGGAGAAGCGGAACACCGTCACGGTGCCCACCTGGAGCCGGTCGCCCTCCTGCAGCTCCGCGGTGGACACCGGCAGGCCGTTGAGGAACGTGCCGTTGGTGGACTCCAGGTCGGTGACGAGGCACGAGCCGTCCGGCTTGCGCTGGATGCGCGCGTGCTTGCGCGACACCCCGTGGTCGTCGATGCGCACCTCCGCCTCCGAGCCGCGCCCGATGACGTGCTCGCCCGGCTCCAGCTTGTACGCCTTGCCGATGGCCGCCGGCGTCGTGGTGCTGATGAGGATGAGGCACGCCCCGGTCGAAGACGGGGCCGTCACCGACTGGCCCGCGCAGGTCGTGAGCTCGTCCAACAACGTCATCATGTATGCCAGCCCCCTGGCGTTCCCCTGCGCTCGGGCCGGCCGTGTCCTCGCCGCCTGTCGTGCATGACGCCGCGCTCCGTGCGGGCCTGAAGTCCGGGCCCGGACCACAACCATACCCCAACGGCCTCCAATGAACGTCCCCACCCCCTTCAGGACAGGGGGCCTGACTCCTGGTGAACGGGCAAACAAGCGGGCAGGGCAGCCAACCAGGCACGGGTACCCGCGCCCCACCCCGTGGATGGTAGGGTGCGGGGTATTCATGGCGGCGGACTCCGAGAGCACCTTCCGCATCCAGGCGCGCGCGGCAGCGAACGCCACGGACAAGGGGCACGACACACCCACCCATCCCGAGCGAGGACCGGGCACCCTCGCGGGTGAGTACGTGCTCAAGTCCATGCTGGCCGCGGGTGGCCACGGCAGCGTCTACGAGGCGGAGCACCGCATCCTGGGACGGCACGCCGCGGTGAAGGTGCTGCACTCGCACCTGGCGGACCAGGGGGAGATGCTCCAGCGCTTCGTGCGCGAGGCGCGCGTCGTCAATCAAATCCATCACCCGAACATCGTGGACGTCTACGACTTCGGGCTGATGCCGGACGGCAGCCCCTACTACGTGATGGAGCTGCTCTCCGGGCGCACCCTGAGCCAGGTGGTGCAGGAGCGCGGGCGGCTGTCCTCGTCGCGCGCGCTGGCGTACCTGGAGCCCATCTGCGGCGCGCTGGAGGCGGCGCACCGCGCGGGCGTCGTGCACCGCGACCTGAAGTCCAGCAACATCCTCGTCGTGGAGGAGGGGGAGAAGCCCCGGCTGAAGCTCCTGGACTTCGGCATCGCGAAGCTGATCCAACAGGAGCCCGGCCAGGAGGGGCTCACCACCGCGGGCCAGCGCCTGGGCACCGCGCACGCGATGGCGCCCGAGCAGTTCCGGGGCGGGCGCATCGGTCCGCCCACGGACGTGTACGCGCTGGGCGTGCTGCTCTACCAGCTGCTCACCGGCCGCTATCCGTTCCAGTCGGATGATCGGCTGGAGCTGGAGCGGATGCACCTGGAGGCCCCGCCGCCGCGCCCCAGCGTGCGCGCGCCGGTGTCACCCGCCATGGACGCGGTGGTGCTGCGCTGCCTGGACAAGGACGCCACCCGCCGCTTCCCCAGCGTGAACGCCTTCCTCACCGCCCTGCGCGAGGCCGCCGAGGAGCCCGGCCAGGTGGAGGGCCAGACGCGCCCCGTGCTCGCGGTGAACGCGGAGGTGGTGCTGCCGCCCACCGACCAGGACGACGACACCGTGTACGCCGCGCTCGCGGGCGTGCTGGACACGCTGGAGCAGGGCCTGCGCGCGGAGGGGTTCCTCCTGGCGCTCCAGACGGGCACCACGCTCCTGGGCGTGCGGCCCCTGTCCCCTGACACCGTCCCCGCCCGCACCCTTCGCGCCCTGCGGGAGCTGCACGCGGAGGCCCAGCGGCTGGCGGAGTCCGCCCACGCCCGCGTCCACCTCTGCCTCCATCATGGTGAGGCGGAGACACGCGGCGAGGCCGAGGAGGCCGAGGTGGTAGGCGGCCCGGTCACGCATGTGGCAACCTGGAACGTAAGGGACCCCGGTGGCTTCGCCATCACGCGTCCCGCGTCCCTGTTTCTTGAAGGTCCTCCCCCGCAGTGAGCCGTCCCCGCCGTCCGTTTTCCTCCTCCTCCCCCTGCTGTCCCCACGTCATGAACTGTGGCTCCCCACCCTTCACAGGCCTACGTCTGGCTCCGTGAGAATTGGACCCACACCATAATTTTTTGACGAAGACGTATTTATTTTCGAGCCCGAATCCGTCACGATTCCCCTGTCTGACAGTTTCAGCACCTTTCTAGGTGAAAGCCTGGACTGCCTGACATTCTGGAAGCCGGTCCTCCGACTTCCCTCAAGCGGGAGCCCCCTACATGCGCCTCACCCCTGCTTTTCAGCCTGGAAGTGGATGCAGCGAGTGGTGGAACCGAGTTGCCTCACGCCAACCCCTGAAGGCGGTGTTGATGACGGGGGCGCTGCTGGCCCTCGTGGGTTGCGGTGGCGCGATGCCGGAGGACGCCCTGGAGGCGGACCTGGCCGCAGTGGATCAGGCGCAGCAGGTGAACAACGGCCTGTCCACCAACGGTCTGTCCACCAACGGCCTGTCCACCAACGGCCTGTCCACCAACGGCCTGTCCACCAACGGCTTGTCCACGAACGGGTTCAACGACTGGTTCAGCCAGAACGGGGACACGGCGCCGACGCTGATGGCGTACATCGTGAAGTGCGCGGTGCCTGAAGGGCAGACGCGCACGTTCCAGTCCACGGCCACGGGGACGAAGTACACGTGGCAGGGCAGCCTGGGACTGGCGCCGGGCTGGGCGTCGGGCAAGCCCGCGACGGTGACGGAGCAGCAGGCGGTGAGCGCGTGCCTGGCGGCGCACGCGAACAAGTTCGGCCTGCACATCGAGCTGTCCGTGCTGGGCCGCACGGCGGAGGGCGCGGCGATTCCCTACTCCGCCGAGGAGCTGTCGCAGTTCAGCGCGAAGGAGGCGTGCTTCTTCGGCAACCTGTTCACGACCGACGGCCTGTTCGCGGCGCGGGACCGTGACTTCAGCGCGGCGGAGAGCTCCACCCGCGCGTGCGGCCTCACGCTGAAGGCGGACACCTGCGCGCCTATCACCAACCTTGGCAGCTGCGCGCAGTTCTGCATCAAGGGCGACCCGAGCCAGCCCTACTACACGCAGTGCACGTACAACGGGAAGACGTACCCCGCCCTCACCACGCGAGTGAAGCCGACGGAGCTGTACCGCTGCGGCGACGGCGTGTGCCAGTTCACCGAGCGCGCGGGCTCCGGCACCACGGCGGACAGCTGCCGCGCGGACTGCGGCGCCTGAGGCGGAGACCTGTCGGACGGTAGGTGAAGTGCTGGGCATGAACCGGCCTCCCCCAGGGCCGCGTGTCCAGAAGCATCCGGGCGTGCGGTGTGCTCCTCCGCGCGCCCGAATCCCCCATTGGAAAATGACAGCCGGGACGTGAACCCGAGGCGGTGTCCGCCCGACGGCATCCCGTACGCGCGCACACCTTGCCGGGCACGGTGCGCCCGTGTTTGGTTGGCCTTCCGCGGGCCGGGCGCGGAAGCAGGGACCATCGCCACGAGGAGCGGTGACGGCCGCGGATGGACGTGGGTGGAGCGGGCCGCGATGACGTTACGAGCGAAGGTGGGTCGGTTGGCGGCGATGACACGGCGGCGGGGCACGCTCCGTCAGGCCTTCGAGCGCCTGGGCCCCGGGTACCGGTGCCCCGTGGAGCAGCCCTGCGCGGACAACCGGCTGTTGGAGGAGACGGTGCGCGAGCGCACCGCGGCGCTGGAGGCCGCCAACGCGAAGCTGTCCAGCAGCCTGGAGCAGCTGCACGCGACGCAGGCCCAGCTGCTCTTCGCGGACCGGCTCATCGCGCTGGGGCGCATCGCGGCGGGCGTGGGCCATGAAATCAACAACCCGCTGGCCTTCATCCTGAGCAACCTGGAGTACATCCACCAGGAGCTGCAGCAGAAGGAGCGCCTGTCGGAGCAGGACCGGCAGGAGATATTGGAAGCGCTGGCGGAGACGCGCGACGGCGCGGAGCGCATCCGGCTCATCGTGCGCGACCTGCAGACGCTGTCGCGCGCGGAGGACGTGGGCAGCGGGCCCGCGGAGCTGGCCTCGGTGGTGCGCACGGCGGCGAAGATGGCCATGCATGAATTGCGGCACCGCGCGCGGCTGGTGGTGGAGTGCGACGGCGTGCCGCCGGTGCAGGGCAACGGTTCGCGGCTGGGACAGGTGTTCTTGAACCTGCTGCTCAACGCGGCGCAGTCCATCTCCCCGGGCAACGCGGAGGGCAACGAGGTGCGCGTGGTGGCGCGCCCGGGAGAGCCTGGCCAGGTGCTGGTGGAGGTGCGCGACACCGGCTGCGGCATCGCGCCCGAGCACCGCGAGCGCATCTTCGACCCCTTCTTCACCACCAAGCCGCTGGGCGTGGGCACGGGGCTGGGGCTCGCGGTGTGCCACGGCATCGTCACGTCGCTGGGCGGCACGCTGACCATGGAGAGCACGCCCGGCCGGGGCAGCATCTTCCGCGTGACCCTGCCGGTGGCGGGGGCCTTCGTGCAGTCGCCGCGCTCGCAGGCCGACTGGACCTGAAGCGCTTCAGCCTCCACCCGGGGGCTTCACCCCGAGCGATTGCTGGAGCATGCCGCCCAGCACCTCGCGGAACTTCGCGTCCGACGCCGCGTCCACCGGGCGGCCCAGCGCGGGCAGGAGGACCTCGCGCGCGAGCATGAACCACTGCGACGCGCACAGCGCCACGAGCAGCGTCATGTCCACCGTGTCGCGTGACGGCGCCGGCGTGCCCTGCGCTTCCGCCGCGCGGCCCGCCTGGAACTCCAGCGCGTCCGCCAGCAGCCGCATGCCCTGGGCCCGCGCCAGCGGCATGTGCTCGGCGCGGCCGGTGAGCAGCGCCCACGCCATCAGCCGGCCGTGCTGCGCCTGCTGGACCATGGTGAAGAAGCGCTCGAGCAGCTCCCCCGCCCCGGGCGGCGTGTCCGCCGCGAGCAGCTGTTCGCGGAAGGACGCCGCCAGCAGCGCGTTGCGGCGCTGGAGCACCTCGCGCACCAGGGCCTCGTAGGTGCCGAAGTAGTGCGTGACGAGCGCGTGGCTCACCCCCGCCGCCTTCGCCACCGCCTGGAGCCCCACCCGGTCCGGGCCCTGCTCCACCAGCAGCGGCTCGGCGGCCTGGAGGATGGCCTCGCGCGCCTGCTCCGGGGTGCGCCGCTTCCGGGGCGCGGCGGGCTTCGCGGGACGCCTGGGTGCCATCGCGGCGCATCCTAGCCACCGGTGCACACCGTTCAACGCGCGCCGCTATTGTCATATTTGACAATGAACCCGGGTCGTCACTATCAATGGGCTATCCGGGCAGGGCTGGCCCGGGGCCGTGCTGGCCTTCGCGAGGTCCGTGATGCTGATGCTGCTGCCCCAGAATCCGTCGTTGCCGGTGCTGTTCCTGCTGATCCTGCTCATCTCCGGAACCATCAAGCTGCTGACGGTGGCGGGGGGGTGGCTCGTGTGGCGCATGCGGCTGGCGGAGCGCTTCCGGGTGTACCGGCGGGAGCTGTCAAAGGGGCAGCTGCGCAGCGAGGCGCTGGCGGCGGTGGGCGTGGTGCTGACGGACGCGGTGGTCATCGCGGCCTTCCGGTACTTCAGCGGGCCGCTGGCCGCGCCGTTCAGCCTGTCCGCGGCGCTGTGGTCGTACGCGTGGATGTTCGTGGGCTTCGAGGTGTGGTTCTACGTGACGCACCGGCTGCTGCACCTGCCGCGCTTCTACCGCTTCCACGCGCAGCACCACGTGGCGCAGGTGACGGGGCCGCTCACCGCGCTGTCGTTCTCCGCGGCGGAGCGCGTGGTGCTGATGAGCGGCGGGCTGAGCCTGCACTTCGCGGCCATGCATCTGATGCCGGGCTCGCAGGCCGGCGTCCTGGCCTACATGCTGACCAACTACGTCCTCAACGCCCTGGGGCATGGCAACACGGAGTGGCTGCCCCAGCGCTTCGTGACGTCCTGGGTGGGCCGCGTCCTCTTCACCCCCACGTTCCACGCGCTGCACCACGCGCGCTACCAGGGGCACTACGGCCTCTTCACCGTGGTGCTGGACCGGTGGCTGGGCACCGCGTTCCCGGACTATCCACGGGTGCACGCCCGTGCCCGCGCGGGCGAGGGACTGACGCGCATCGGAGAGCGGCTGGCGGTGCCGTCCCCCGCCCCTTCCGTCCCCGGGGTCCCGGAGGCGCACCAGGCGCTTTGAGGCCGCCGGGCCCCGACGTCCCACGGGGGTCCCGGAGGGCGGCCGGCCGTGGTCCGACGGACACTCCGCGCGGGTGGCCGCACCCGGGAGGGATGGCATCCGGGGGGGCCGGCCCTAGAATCGGGCGGTGCAATCCCGGCAGGACGTGATCATCATCGGCGCGGGCGCCAGCGGAACGCTGCTGGCGGCCTGTCTCTTGCGGGGCGCCCGTGCGCCCCTGCGCGTGGCCCTCGTGGAGCGGGGGGAGCGCCTGGGGCGGGGGGTGGCGTACTCCACCACCAGCGCGCGTCACCTGCTCAACGTGCCGGCAGGCCGCATGAGCGCCTGGGTCGACGACCCGGAGCACTTCCTGCGCTGGCTGCGCGTGGAGGCGCCGGACACGCCACCGTCCGCGTTCGCCGAGCGCCGCCGCTATGGCCAGTATCTGGAGTCGGTGCTGAAGGAGTCCGCCGCGCGGGCCGCGCCGGGCGTGCTGCTGGAGACGCCTCACGACGAGGTGACGGCGGTGGAGGAGACCGCGGACGGCGTGAAGGTGTCGCTCGCGAGCGGTGCCAGCCTGGAGGCGAAGAGCGTGGTGCTGGCGCTGGGCAACGCGCTGCCCGCGGACCTGCGCGTGCCGGATGGCGGGGCCTACGCGAGCCCCCGCTACCACCGCTCGCCGTGGATGGCCGGGACGCTGGAGGGCATTGGTTCCGGAGAGTCGGTGCTGCTCATCGGCACGGCGCTCACCATGGTGGACACGGTGCTGTCGCTGGGCGAGCGCGGCCACCAGGGCACGGTGCACGCGCTGTCCCGGCACGGCATGCTGCCGCACCCGCACCGCGCGCACGGAGCGAAGACGCCCGCCGCGGCGGAGCCCCTGCGCATCCGCGAGCTCTTGCGGTCGGTGCGCCGGGAGATGGACCGCTGCCGCGACGCGGAGACCGCCACGCAGGCCGCGTCCCCTTCGGCGGAGGGCGTGGTGCCGTTCAGCACGCTGCGGGTCCGCGACGTGCTGCGCACGATGCGCCAGGAGGTCGATGCGCAGGCGGCCGCGGGCGCGGACTGGCGCGCGGCGGTGGATTCGCTGCGGCCGGTGACGACGCCCCTGTGGCAGCGGCTGTCGGAGCCGGAGCGGCGGCGGTTCCTGCGCCACCTGCGGGCGTACTGGGAGGTGCACCGCCACCGCATGGCGCCGGAGATCAGCGACGTGATGGACGCGTGGCGGCGCGAGGGGCGGCTGGTGCTCCACGCGGGCCGCGTGCTCGGCTTCGAATTGGAGCCCGACGCGGTGGCGGTCCGCCTGCGCCCCCGGGGCGTGCGCGAGCCCCAGGTGCTGCGCGTGCAGCACGTCATCAACTGCACCGGCCCCGAGTCGAACCCGGCCTCGCGCGGCCAGCCCGTCCTGCGGGGCCTGCTGGAGGCGGGACAGGCGCGCGCGGACGCATTGGGCATGGGCCTGGCGACGGCGCCTGATGGCGCGGTGCTGGACGCGCGCGGTCAGCCGTCCTCCCACCTCTTCACGCTGGGGCCGACACGCCGGGGGGACCTGTGGGAGACCACCGCCGTGCCGGAGATCCGCTCCCAGGCTCGCGAGCTGGCGGACCTGCTGCTGCGCCGGCTGGGCATGTCCCGGACCGCCACGCCCGAGCCCGCCGCGTCCCCGTGAGCGACGCGCGGTGATGCGCGGCGCCTCGCGTCTCCTCCCCTGAGTGCGCTTGCCTGGTAGTGGACCTGACAGGCGTCATGAACCGGAGGGCCGGGGCTCCTGCTCGCCGGACAACGGTTCCACTCCGGGGGAGGCTGTAGGGCTCCGGCGTTTCGTGCGACATTCCAGGTCCCCCTCCTGGAGTCCGTCCCCCATGGCCTTGAAGCGCCCCCTCCCTGCCCTCATGGGAGGCGTGTCCCTGTCCGTCCTCGTGAGCCTTGGGGCGCTGGCGCACCAGCACCTGCGCACCGACGCGCTGGAGGAACGGCTCCTGCGCGAGGTCAACACGCTGACGCACGCGGAGCACCCGCGCCCGGCGCATGTCACCGCCACCCGGCCCGGCACCTTCGGGGAGGCCGTGACGGGGCTGCTGCCCGCGCTCCTCCAGCAGGCCCGTGAAGCGCCCGTCCCCAACGCCGCGGAGGCCGCGACCCTGGAGGCGGTGACGGAGGGACGCACTCCGGTGACGGCCCTTCCCGCCTCCAGCCGTGAAGCGCTGGAGCACGGCCGTCCGTTGATGTTGCGGGTGCTCGCCGCCACCCATGCGGAGTCCGGCGGCCTGCCGGAGGACCTGCGCCCGCTGTCCGCGCCGGAGACGACACGGCGGGATGCGCTGCTCCAGGCCCTGCGCCACGTGGTGGACGCGGCGGCGCTGGAGACGCGGCTGCTCATCGCTCGTGGCGACGTGGACCAGGCGGTGGACACGTGCGTGGACACGCTCGCGCTCAACCGGGAGCTGGCGCTGGGTGGCGGACTCCTGGGACAGCGGCTGTCCGCGAACGGCTATGCCCGCACGTGGCGGGTCTGCGCGGATGCGCTCGATGCGGCCTCCCTGCCTCGCAAGCGCCGGGCCATCTCGCAGCTCACCCGGCTGCATGAGGGCTTCCCGCCGGTGTCCCTGACGCTGCACGAGGAGTCTGTCGCCGCGCAGCTCCACGCCTTCCGCGACCTGCTCTCCGACGACGCCCGCGCCGCGCTCCCGCCCACGTGGTTCGACGCGCCCGCGCTCCCCGGTGCCCTGTCGCGCCGGCTCCAGTGGCGGCAGTGGGTGGAGGACGCGGACCGGTTGATCGCCGTGGCGGATCAACCGGCCGAGGAGCGCCGCCGCTCGCTGGAGGCCGTGGAGGCCCGGAAGGCCGGGGAGTACTTCCGCCAGCCCGAGGCTCCGTCCGTGCGCCTGTCCCCCGAGGACGTGGGAGCGCTGGACCTGCGCGCCCTGCGCTCCGAGGCCCTCATCGCCCTGGTGGAGGTGGACGTGGCCCGCGCGGAGAAGGGCCAGTGGCCGCGCGCGCTCCCCACCCGGACGGCGTCGCTGGTGTTGAAGCCCGTGGACGAGACCCAGGCCCACATCCGCTCGTGCGTGCAGGGCCTGATGCCCGACCCCCTGGTCGTGAAGGCGGACGGTCCGCGCGCGCTCCAGCAGGTGCACGACGTGCCCTGACGCAGGGGGCGGTCCCAACTGGTCCGACTGTCGGACCAGTGGGCGGAGTTCGCCGCGGAAACGACGGGCGCGGGTGCCTCCCTGGCGGGTCGCTCGCGCCCGCGTCACGTCCGGCCTCCCACGTCGGACCGGCGATGTAGGATGCGGCCTTTCCGTGGACGTCGTGGGAGGGAGCCGTCATGTCGTGGAAGCTCGCGCTGCTGGACGAAGTGTCGAAGGTGCTGCCGGATGCGCCCCTCAAGGGTTCCGACATCCGCGTGGAATTGCCGACCGCCAGCTACGCGCTGCCCGCGGGGGAGAAGCTGGGCCCGCTGACGTTCGCGTTCGACGTGTCCGCGCGAGGCTTCATTGAAGGGTACGACGCCCCGGCCGACGTGGACGCGGCCGGCGTGATTGGCGAGGCCCCCGGCGACGCGGCGACGCAGCTGGCCCCGGCGCTCGTCTACGGTGGCGACCAGGCGTGGCTCAAGTACGGCGTGGAGGCGCGCGTGAAGGCGGAGGTCGGCTTCCCGCTGCCCTACGTGGCGCTCGCGGCCAACGGCGACGTGCGCGTGCTGCTGGTGGACTACCACCGGCACACGCAGGACACGAAGGCGCGCGACGCACTGAAGGCGGACGCGCCCAACCTGCGGCTGCCCCTGCTCACCTCGTCGCTGGACAAGCTGGGCGTGGGGGACGCCATCGCCTTCCAGGCGCGCGGCGAGCTGTCCGTCACCGCGACGCTGGACTGGACGGACGTCTACACCTCCAACCTCCAGACGCTGACGAAGCTGCTGTCCGCCAGCACCCTGCTCGCCTTCGAGGCCAAGGCGGGCGCCACCGTGTCCGCCAGGGTGAAGGTGGTGGACGACTACGCCGTCGTCTTCTCCCGCCCTGCCCCCGGCCAGGTGCGCGTGCAGGTGAAGAAGGTGGTGGCGCGCGAGGCGGGGGTGACGGCCAGCCTCCACGTGGAGGCAAGCCTCACCGACCCGGCCACTGTCGCCACGCAGGTGGAGCACGTCCTGGAAGGGCTGCTGTCGGTGCCGCTGTCCCAGTTCGACTCCCTGATGACGAAGCTGGAAGCGCACACCCTGTCGGAGAATGAGACGAAGGTGCTGCGCATCATCCTGGACCGGCTGGGCTTCGGGGAGCTGGAGGCCGACACCACGGCGCTGCGCACGCAGTGGGGGAAGCTCCGCACCACCGTGCACGCGCGCATCCAGACCCTGGCCGAGTCCAAGTTCGAGCTGGGCTTCCGCTACGAATACCTGCGCCTGCGCGAGCAGACCACGCTGCTGTCCACCGTGTGCACCGACGCCCAGGCCCGCGCCCTGCACCCGCTGCTGGTGTCGGGACGGATGGACGGCGCGATGCAGCGCATGCAGGCCGAAGGCATGACGCTGGAGCAGTGCCTGCTGAAGGAGGTCAACAAGGAGTCCAAGGCCTGGGGCTTCTCCCTGAAGCTGGGCAAGTGGGCGCTGGGCGGCAACGACACGCGCGAGCTCACCCAGGTGGTGCAGCGCAACAGCCTGGAGAGGGAAGCGCCCCAGCGCATCTCGTTCCTGGGCGTGCGCAGCTACCGCGGCGCGCTGCTCACGCCGTACATGCACTGGACCGCGGACTTCAAGGCGGACATGGCGGAGTTCCGCAAGTCACCCGTGGTGGCGGACTTCGACCTGGGCCTGTACCTGCTCCTGGCCCACGACGCGCGCAAGCTGTCGGGCGATGGGCTGCGCCAGGCGGTGGACGAGGCCATCATCTGGGGCGCGTTGGACGACGCCGAGGAGGAGGAGGTCCTCAAGCGCATCCGCGACGCGTCCGGCGGCAAGGAGATTGAAACGCGCGTGGAGCTGAAGCTGGACAACCGGACCCTGCGCGACGTCATCGCCCACGCGGCCGACCCGGATGCCCACTCCGCCTTCTCCCGCGCGCTGGCCCGGGCCCTGCCCTGGTACAGCGTGCCGTGCCGCGACCGGCCCGCCGTGCGCGAGTCCGTCTACGCTCCCCTGTGGAAGGCGTACCTGGAGCAGAACTGGTCCGCCGCCGACGCCGCGAAGACGGCCGCCGCGAACCTGAAGAACAACCCGCTCGTCGGCCACTTCGCGTACATCGAAGGGCAGCTGGGCAACGGCATGCTGACGTTCGCGGAGGTCATCCAGAAGAACCCCGGCACCGTGTCCAAGTGGCGCGACCTGCGCTCGGGCCTGCTGGACCTGCGCAACAGCGAGCAGCGCTCGCCCTCCGTCTTCAACGGCGCGTTCAAGGAGCTGTCCCAGTCGTGGGCCCAGTCCTTCCACCTGAAGGCCACGGGCGCGTTCTTCCTGGAGCTGGCGGCGCGCGGCGGCAACGGCCTGGCCACCGTGGAGCGCACCTTCACCGTGACGGTGCCGGAGACGGGCGCGAGCCTCGTCTTCTCCAAGTCGCGGGCCTGACGTGCCCCTCCCGCGTCCATCCGTCCGGTTCCGCACGCTCACCGGGCGTGCGGAGGGAGCTTCTGGCCGGACGGAGGACGCGAAGCTGACGCGTTGCATTGCCCCTGCGCGGGGGCATCACTACATCCGGCTTCTCACGCAGCACGCGCGACGCATGAGGAGCCCCGCGAGATGATCGTCGGTCGGATGCTGTCCTGGCGGATCATCCTCCGCTACACGGGGCGCCCCGTCGTCGTCCACATCGCCATCGCGCTGGCCATCTCCCTGGGCTACGAGGTGCTGGACGCCAGGTGGCTGTCCGTGCCGGCGCTGCCGGTGACGCTGCTGGCCGCGGCGCTGGGCGTGCTGCTCGGCTTCCGCAACAACTCCGCCTACGAGCGCTGGTGGGAGGCGCGCACCATCTGGGGCGGGCTGGTGAACGCGTCGCGGACGCTGGCCCGGCAGGTGCTCAGCTTCCTGCCCGCGCCCCGCGCCCAGCGCAGTGACGGGACGCCGGAGACGCCCACCGCCGCGTCACGACTGGTCCAGATGGCCGTGCAGCCCGAGGGGCCCGCGCTCGCGTCAGCCTGGTCCAAGGTGGGTGACGGCGCGGTGCGCGACCAGTTCGGCCACGCGCGAGACCTGCGCGGCCCGGGCACACCGCGTGCGCACCTGGCCACGTTCATCCATCCGGCCGTGGAGCCCCCCCGGGGCATCATCACCGGCATGTACGAGGGCATCACCGAGGACGCGCGCGAGCTGGTCTATGCGCAGGTGGGCTTCGTGAACGCGCTGCGCTGCCACCTGCGGCGGCAGGACCCCTTCCCGGAAATCACGCCGTTCTTCCGGCCGTCCGTGCTGGAGGCGCTGCGCGACGAGCAGAACGTGCCCGCCGCCATCCTGCTGTGGATGAGCATGCGCATGCGCCGCGTCTACAGCGACATCGACCATCCGGAGAAGGTCTACATGCGCGTGTCGATGGACGAGACGCTCACCGAGCTGACCAACTACCTGGGCGCGTGCGAGCGCATCAAGAACACGCCCCTGCCCCGCCAGTACGACATCCTTCCGCACGCCATGGTGCGCGCCTACCTCGCCATGCTGCCCCTGGGCGTCGTCGCGGACCTGGGCGTGCTCACGCCGCTCATCACCGCCATCATCGCGTTCCTCTTCATCGCCCTGGACGCGGTGGGCCGCGACGTGGAGAACCCCTTCGAGGACGCCGTCAGCGACACGCCCATGACGGCGCTGTGCCGCACCATCGAAATCAACCTGCGGCAGATGCTGGGCGAATCCGAGCTGCCTCCGCCCGTCCAGCCGAAGGACGGCCTGCTGTACTGAGAACTACTCGGCCGCGGTGACCTCCACCGTGCCCAGCCCGTCCACGGTGAGCCGCACGTGGTCGCCCGGCTTCATCGCGTACGCGGCGGTGGCGGCGCCGGACAGCACCAGGCTCCCCGCGGGCAGCACCTGACCGCGCTCCGCGAGCAGCGCGCACAGCTGGATGAGGGACACCACCGGGTCGCCAGAGATGGCGTCCGAGCGCGCCTCGCCCTCCACCTTGCCGTTCACCTCCATGCGCATCTGGAGCTTCGTGAGGTCCAGGTCGCGAGGGCCGCGCTCCAGCGTGCCCGGCACGAACAGCGACGACGACGCGTTGTCCGCCACCACGTCCGGCAGGCTGAAGTACTTGAAGCCCACGAAGCGCGAGTCCAGCACCTCCATCGCCGCGAAGACGGCCTCGCACGCGTCCAGCACCTCGTCGCGCGTCACGGTGCCCTTGAGCTCCTTCGACGTGCGGAAGGCAATCTCCGGCTCGATGCGCGGATGGATGCCCGCGCCCACGCGCACCACGCCGCCCGGCTGCACGCGCATCCGGTCCGTGAGCACGCCGTAGATGGGCTGATCCAGGCTCATCTGCTTGCGCTTCGCCTCGGACGTGAAGCCCATCTTGAGGCCCACCACGCGCTCGCCCTGGGCCTCGCGCAGCCGGATGCCCGCTGCCTGCACCGTGTAGCCGTCCGGCACGGAGAGCTGCGGATGCGCGTGCGTCAACGGAGGCACTGCCTGCCGCTCGCGCCGCGCCGCGTCCAGGATTCCGGCCAGGGCCGCCACATCCACTGTCGAGGTCATGCGCGAATCTTTTCCATGCCCGGCCCGCAATTCCACCAAGGATTCACCGGTGGAGCGGGTCCCGGAGGCGCTGGGAGCCAAACGGCCGCGCAAGCGAGCGCCAACCGACGTCCACTGTTCGGAATCCTGGAGGCGGCGGACGGCCGCGACATACATTGCCGCGTCTCCCCTCAGGAGGGCGCTGCCTTGGAGAAGGTCCTCAACTACATCGGTGGCGAGCTGGTGCCCGCCGCGGGCGGCCAGTGGCTGGACAAGCCGGAGCCCGCGACGGGCCAGCTCTACGCGCACGTGCCGGACTCGCGCGAGGAGGACGTGCGGTCCGCCGTGGAGGCCGCGGGCCGGGCCTTCCCCGCGTGGGCCGCCCTGCCGGCGATGGAGCGCTCGCGGTTCCTGCGCCGCATCGCGGGCCTCATCCACGAACGCCTGGACGCCTTCGCGCGGGCGGAGTCCATCGACACGGGCAAGCCGCTGGCGGTGGCTCGCACGGTGGACATCCCGCGCAGCGTGCTCAACTTCGAGTTCTTCGCGGACGCGGCGACCCAGTTCTCCAGTGAAGCGCACCCCATGGACGGCGTGGCGCTCAACTACACGCTGCGCTCGCCGCTGGGCGTGGTGGGCTGCATCTCGCCGTGGAACCTGCCGCTGTACCTGCTCACGTGGAAGATTGCCCCCGCGCTGGCGGCCGGCAACTGCGTGGTGGCCAAGCCGTCGGAGGTGACGCCGATGACGGCCTACCTCCTGTCGCAGGTGTGCCGCGACGCGGGGCTGCCGCCCGGTGTGCTCAACCTGGTGCACGGCCTGGGGCCGCACGTCGGTGGACCGCTCACGCGCCACCCGGAGGTGAGCGCCATCTCCTTCACCGGCAGCACGCGCACGGGCGCGGAGATTGCCCGCGTGGCCGCGCCCGCGTTCAAGAAGCTGTCGCTGGAGATGGGCGGCAAGAACCCCAACGTCATCTTCGCGGACTGCGACTTCGACGAGGCGCTGGCCACCACGCTGCGCTCGTCGTTCGCCAACCAGGGGCAGATCTGCCTGTGCGGCCCGCGCATCTTCGTGCAGCGCTCGCTGTATCCCCGCTTCAAGGAAGCGCTCGTCGCGCGCACGCGGGCCCTCAAGGTGGGCGACCCGCTGGTGGAGGGCACGGACCAGGGCGCCCTGGTGTCGCGCGAGCACTTCGAGAAGGTGATGGGCTACATCGCGCTCGCGAAGCAGGAGGGCGGCAACATCCTGACGGGCGGCCAGCGCGCGAGCGTTCCCGGCCGCTGCGCGGACGGCTGGTTCATCGAGCCCACGCTGGTGGAGGGCCTGGCGCCCACGTGCCGCACGAACCAGGAGGAGATCTTCGGCCCGGTGGCCACGCTGATGCCCTTCGACGACGAGGAGGAGGTGCTGTCGTGGGCCAACTCCACGCGCTACGGGCTGGCGGGCAGCGTGTGGACGAAGGACCTGGCGCGCGCGCACCGGTTCGCGGCCCGGCTGCACAGCGGCATCGTCTGGGTGAACACCTGGATGCTGCGCGACCTGCGCACGCCGTTTGGCGGAGTGAAGGAATCCGGCGTGGGCCGCGAGGGCGGCTGGGACGCGCTGCGCTTCTTCACCGAGCCCAAGAACGTCTGCATCAAGCTTTGAGCGGGGAGAGCGACACGTGAGCGCTGGCGAGCGGATCGATTCGAAGAAGGCCCCGGAGCCGGTGGGGCTCTACCCCCACGCGCGCCGGGTGGGAAACCTCTTGTTCCTCTCCGGCGTGGGCCCGCGCGAGCGCGGCAGCAAGGCCATCCCGGGCGTGGAATTGGACGCGGCGGGCAACATCGTCTCCTACGACATCGAGACGCAGTGCCACTCCGTGTTCCGCAACGTGCGCTACATCCTGGAGGACGCGGGCTCGTCGTGGGAGCGGCTGGTGGACGTGACGGTGTACCTCACGGACATGAAGCGGGACTTCCCCACGTACAACCGGCTGTGGGCGGAGTACTTCAAGGACAACCCGCCGTGCCGCACCACGCTCGAAATCAACGCGCTGCCCACGCCCATCGCCATTGAACTCAAGTGCATCGCCACCACTGGAGACGAGTGACATGGGCCGACTGACCCCCATCAACTTCAAGAAGTGGATCGACGAGCACCGCCCCCTGCTCAAGCCGCCCGTGGGCAACCAGCAGGTGTGGGCGGACCGGGACTTCATGGTCACCGTGGTGGGCGGGCCCAACTCGCGCACGGACTTCCACGTCAACGAGGGCGAGGAGTTCTTCTACCAGCTGGAGGGCGACATCACCCTGCGCGTCATCGACGAGGGACAGGTGCAGGACGTCCCCATCCGCGAGGGCGAAATCTTCCTCCTGCCGCCCAAGGTGCCGCACTCGCCGCAGCGGCCCGCGGGCACCATCGGCCTGGTGCTGGAGCGCCGCCGCCAGCCGCAGGAGCTGGATTCCTTCCTGTGGCTGTGCCCGAAGTGCGGCGACAAGCTCTATGAGGAATCGCTGCACGTCACCAACCTGGTGACGCAGCTGCCACCGGTGTTCGAGCACTTCTATGGCAACGCCGACAACTGCACCTGCAAGCGGTGCGGCACGCAGGTGACGCGGGGTGGTGCGCCCAAGTGAAGGTCGACATCCACACGCACCTCCTCCCCCCGGAGATGCCGCGCTTCGCCGAGCGCTTCGGCTACGGCGGCTTCATCACGCTGGACCATCACGCGCCCTGCCGCGCGCGGATGATGCGGGATGACGGGAAGTTCTTCCGCGAGATTGAGAGCAACTGCTGGGACCCGAAGCAGCGCGCCACGGAGTGCGACGCGCACGGCGTCCAGGTGCAGGTGCTGTCCACGGTGCCGGTGCTGTTCAGCTATTGGGCGAAACCGCAGGACGGCCTGGAGGTGGCGCGCTTCCTCAACGACCACCTGGCCGGCGCGGTGGCGACAGCGCCCAAGCGCTTCGTGGGCCTGGGCACGGTGCCGCTCCAATCCACCGACCTGGCGGTCAAGGAATTGGAGCGCTGCGTGCGCACGCTCGGGTTCGCGGGCGTGCAGATTGGCAGCCACGTCAACGACCTGAACCTCTCCGACCCGGCCCTCTTCCCCTTCTTCCAGGCGGCGAGCGACCTGGGCGCGGCCGTCTTCGTGCACCCGTGGGACATGATGGGTGAGGCGAAGATGGCGAAGTACTGGCTGCCGTGGCTGGTGGGGATGCCGGCGGAGGTGTCGCTGGCCATCTGCTCGCTCATCTTCGGCGGGGTGATGGAGCGGCTGCCGAAGCTGCGGCTTGCGTTCGCGCACGGCGGCGGCGCGTTCCCCGGCACGCTGGGTCGCATCCAGCACGGCTTCGAAGTGCGCCCGGACTTGGTGGCCGTGGACAACCCCGTCGCGCCGCGCGACTACCTGGGGCGGTTCTGGGTGGACTCGCTGGTGCATGACGCGGAGACGCTGCGCGCCATCGTGAAGCTGTTCGGCGCGGACAAGGTCGCGCTGGGCAGTGACTATCCCTTCCCGCTGGGCGAGGAGCGGCCCGGCACGCTCATCGAGTCGCTGACGGACCTGGCGCCTTCGGTGCGCGAGCAGCTGCTCTATCGCAACGCCCTGGAGTGGCTGGGGCGCTCGCACGAGGACTTCGCACCATGACGGCCCCTGTCTACGAGAACACCGATGTGTTCGCCTACGGCCTGGACGCAAAGGATCCGCTGAGGCCCCTGCGCGACGAGTTCCTCTTCCCTCCCGCGCCTTCGGGTGCGCCGGCCATCTACCTGGCGGGCAACTCGCTGGGGCTGCAGCCGCGCAAGGCGCGCAAGTACGTGCAGATGGAGATGGAGGACTGGGAGCGGCTGGGCGTGGAGGGCCACGTGCACGGCCGCCACCCGTGGCTGCCCTACCACGAGCAGCTCACCGACATGGTGGCGCGCGTGGTGGGCGCGCAGCCCGTGGAGGTCGTGGTGATGAACACCCTGTCGGTGAACCTGCACCTGATGATGGTGTCGTTCTACCGGCCCACGCGCGAGCGCTTCAAAATCCTGATTGAAGGCGGCGCCTTCCCGTCGGACCAGTACGCGGTGGCGTCGCAGGCGCGCTTCCACGGCTACGACCCGAAGGAGGCCATCATCCGGCTGATGCCCCGTGAGGGCGAGGACACGCTGCGCTCCGAGGACATCCTGGAGGCCATCGAGCGGCACGGGAAGGAGGTCGCGCTGGTGATGCTGGGCAGCGTGAACTACCTCACCGGACAGGCGTTCGACTTGAGAGAGATTACGCGCGTGGCGCACGCGCAGGGCTGCAAGGTGGGCTTCGACCTGGCGCACGGGGCGGGCAACCTGAAGCTGTCGCTGCACGACGACGGGCCGGACTTCGCGGTGTGGTGTTCGTACAAGTACCTCAACGGCGGGCCGGGAAGCCTGGGCGGCGTGTTCGTGCACGAACGGCACGCGCACTCGCCCCAGCTGCCTCGCTTCGAGGGCTGGTGGGGCCACAACAAGGCCACGCGCTTCGAGATGGGCCCCACCTTCGACCCGCTGCCGGGCGCGGAGGGGTGGCAGCTGTCCAACCCGCCCATCTTCCAGCTGGCGGCGCTGCGCTCGTCGCTGGAGCTGTTCGACAAGGCGACCATGGCGGCCCTGCGCGCCAAGAGCGACCACCTGACCGGGTTCATGGAGTTCCTCCTGGACCGGCTGCCCGCGGGGTACTGCACCATCACCACGCCGCGCGACCTGAAGCAGCGCGGGGCGCAGCTGTCCTTGCGCTTCAAGGGCGAGCCGAAGCGGCTGCTGCACCAGCTGTCCTCCGCGGGCATCATCTGCGACTTCCGCGAGCCGGACATCATCCGCGCCGCGCCCGCGCCCCTCTACAACACGTACCTGGACGTCTTCCGCTTCGTGAAGGCGCTGGAAGCCCATGCCCTCGAATGAGTCGAAGCTGACGGTGGTGGGAGCGGGACTGGTGGGTTCGCTCCTGTCGCTGTACCTGGCCCGCAAGGGCCACACGGTGGAGGTGCTGGAGCGCCGGGCGGACATGCGCCGCGAAGCGCTGGACGCGGGTCGCTCCATCAACCTGGCCATCTCCACGCGCGGCCTGCACGCCTTGCGGCAGGTGGGCCTGGAGGAGGAGGCGCTGAAGCACGCCATCCCCATGCGCGGGCGGGTCATCCACCCGGTGAAGGGCGAGCTGGCCTTCCAGCCGTATGGCAAGGACGACTCGCAGCACATCAATTCCCTGTCACGCGGCTGGCTGAACCGGTTCCTGATGACACAGGCGGAAGCCACGGGCCGGGTGTCCATCCGCTTCCGTCAGCGGGTGACGCAGGCGGATCCTTCCGCGGGGGCGCTCACGGTGCTGGACGAGGCCACGGGCGTGACGCGCGAGGTGCGCGACGCGGTGGTGTTCGGCACGGACGGCTCGGGTTCGGCGGTGCGGCAGGCGCTGCAATCCCAGGCGGGCGCCCAGGAGGCTTCGGAGACGCTGGGACACGGCTACAAGGAGCTGACGATTCCGCCGGGCGAGGGCGGACGCTTCCAGATGGAGAAGCACGCGCTGCACATCTGGCCGCGCGGCACGTACATGCTCATCGCGCTGCCGAATGAAGACGGCAGCTTCACCTGCACGCTGTTCCTGCCGTGGGAGGGGCCGGTGAGCTTCGCGACGCTCCAGACGCCCGCGGCGCTGGAGGCGTTCTTCCAGGAGCAGTTCCCGGACGCGAAGGCGCTGATTCCCGGGCTGGTGGAGGAGTTCTTCTCCCGGCCCACCGGGCACATGGTGACGGTGAAGTGCGCGCCGTGGCACGCGGGGGGACGCACGCTGCTGCTGGGAGACGCGGCGCACGCCATCGTGCCGTTCTACGGGCAGGGGATGAACTGCGGCTTCGAGGACTGCGTGGTGCTGGACGCGCTCTTGGAGAAGCAGCCGGACTGGACGGCCGCGTTCGGTGAGTTCGAGCGGCTGCGCAAGACGAACGCGGACGCCATCGCGGACATGGCGGTGGAGAACTTCATCGAGATGCGCGACAGCACGGCCGACCCGCGCTTCCTGTTGGAGAAGGGCGTGGAGAAGGTGCTGCTCAACGCCTTCCCGGGCGAGTTCGTCAGCCGCTACACGCTGGTGAGCTTCAGCCGCGTGCCCTACCGGCTGGCGTACGGCGTGGGCGCCATCGCGGGCGGCATCGTGTCCGAGCTGGCGAAGGACCTGAAGCGGCCGGACGACGTGGACCTGGACCTGGCGGCGAAGCTGATTCGCGGCCGGCTGAGCCCTTTCATGGAGGAGCACGCGGATGGATTTCGGCTTGAAGGGTAGGCGGGCGCTGGTGACGGGCGCGTCGTCGGGGCTGGGGCGCGCCATCGCGGACACGCTGGTGAAGGAGCGCGCGACGGTGGCGGTGTCCTCGCGAGGCGGGGAGAAGCTCCAGAAGGCGGCGAAGGAGCTGGGCGCGGCGCTGGCGGTGCCGTGTGATTTGACGCAAGCCGGAGCCGCGCGCGGGCTGGTGCGCGAGGTGACCCAGAAGCTGGGCGGCCTGGACGTGCTGGTGGTGAACGCGGGGGGCCCGCCGTCCGGTGGCTTCGAGGCCATCACGGTGGAGCAATGGCAGACAGGGTTCCAGAGCCTGTGGCTGGCCACGGTGGATGCGATTCAAGAAGCGCTGCCGGGCATGAAGGCGCAGGGCTGGGGCCGCATCGTGCTGGTGACGTCCACGGCGGCGCGCGAGGCGATGAACAACCTCACGGTGTCCAACGGCCTGCGCGCGGGGTTGCTGGGGCTGGTGAAGAGCCTGAGCAATGAAGTGGCGCCGTATGGCATCACGGTGAACGCGGCGCTGCCGGGCTACCACGCGACGGACCGGATGAAGGACCTGGGCCTGTCCGACGAGAAGGTGGCGCCGAACATCCCTGCGAGGCGGCTGGGGCGGCCGGAGGAGTTCGCGGCGCTGGTGACATTCCTGGCATCGGAGCAGGCTGCGTACATCAGCGGCCAGTCCATTGCCTGTGACGGTGGAGCGCTGAAGGGCTTCTAGGGGTCAGACGAACACTGTCCCAGTATCTCAGCGGACAGCCCGTCCCCTGAGGCGATGGAGCGTTGAGAGGGTTTTGAAGTGACGTCGGTGGCCTTCCGGGGGGGAAGGCCATGGACGTGACGAGACAGGTGATGTGCCTGGGGCTGGCGTGGCTGCTCACAGGCTGCGCGACGGGGACCGGGACCGTGGTGGAGGGCAGCCTCCAGCCCCGGCACTTCCGGTTCGTCACGGTTGTGAGCAAGACGGAGCCAGGAGCGGGAGGCTGGCGCGAGGCCTGCCTCCATGTTCCGCTCCGACGGGACACGGGAGAGGTCTTCATGTGCACGCTGGGGGTCGGGATGCCCCTAGAGACAGAGTTATTGGGAGCCATTTCGCCGGAACTGGCCCAACGCATCTCAGCGGACTGCGTAAACCTGGCGGCCCAGACGGTGCTCGCTGCGACCACGCCTGCGACGTCACTGGGTCTCGCCTGCAAGGAACTCAGGGACGCCTTCACCCTTGCACTCAATGGCGCGGTCCGGGGCTCCCGGGTTGCTCAGGCGTGCCATAAGGTCACAACTCCTGTCAGGGCTGGAGCCAGAAGCCATGACGCCTTCCGCTGAAGAATTGCTCGCGGTTGCTCGGCTCTACTGGGGTGCGGACCTGACCTATGTCTTCCGTCAGGAGCCCAGTCCCGAGGACCTTCGCTACCAAGCCCTCTGGGACGAGAAGAACAAGGAAGGGCCTCGGTGGGGGGCGCTGCTCAAGGAACTCAGGGTCGCACTCCCTGAGTGCAAGGTCTGGGATTACACGCCGCCCCTGGCGAACCCGAGCTTTGGCGCACTCGTCTATCCTCCCTATGAGCGCGTCATGAGTCGGCCCCAGTACATCTGGACGGTCGCCGGGTACCTCAGCATCCTGGCCCCGGTCTACACGGTGCACTGCGTCCGGCATCACTATCTGGGCAAGCGCTGCCTGGACTCCAAGGTGTTCCTGGGCCCCATCCCGCTGGAGCTGCAAGACATCGCGGACACGGTCGCCCGTCGTATCGAAGCGGACTTCGGCGCCACCGCGCTGCCCCTCGACATCGCGCAGACGCCCATCCCCCTCTACGTCAACTTCATGAAGCCGCCAGAGACCACGCTCTTCCACGCGCTCTTCACGTCGGAGCCCTGGAACATCCCCTGAGCCCCCTCCCACCGGGCCTGACGCAGCGGGTCGGGGATTTTCCGCTCTAGCGGCAAAGTCTCTGTGATTTGGGCTGGTGGATTTCTCAGGTTTTGCGACAAAGTTCGCCGCCTTCTCCGGGAGGGGCGCAGACGTGCTCAGACGAATCCGTTTCATCCGTGGGCTGTGGCTCATGGTCGTGTTGTGGGGAGCCGGGGCGTGGGCCCAGGGCAACTCGGTCATCACCGGGACCCTGTCGAACGCGCTCGACAAGCAGCCCTTGGAGAACGTGGTCGTCACCGCCACGTCGCCCCAGTTGCAGGGTGAGCGCACCGTCGTCTCCGACAAGAGCGGCCTGTACCGCATCCCGCAGCTGCCGCCGGGCATGTACACGCTGCGCTTCGACGGCCAGGGCCTCCAGCCCTACGTCCGCGACGGCATCCTGCTGAGAATCGACCGCACCATCCGCTTCAACGCGGAGCTGGCGCCGGACACCATGAGCCAGGACTACGAAGTCGTCGGCTCGCCGCCCAGCGTGGACGTGGGCTCCAGCGCCGCGGGCGTCACCGTGGACCAGGACTTCATCCGCAACATCGCCGTCATCCGCCCCGGCACCAAGGGCTCCGCGTCCCGCTCCTTTGAAGGCCTGGCGGAGCTCGCCCCCGGCGCCACCGAGGACCGCTACGGCGTGAGCATCAGCGGCAGCTCGTCCCCGGAGAGCCAGTACGTCGTGGACGGCCTGTCCGTGAACGACCCCGGCGTGGGCACGCTGGGCACGCCCCTGTCCGTGGAGTTCGTCAAGGAGGTCAACATCATCACCGGCGGCTACATGCCGGAGTACGGCCGCTCCACCGGCGGCGTGCTCAACGTCGTCACCAAGTCCGGCTCCAACGAGTTCCACGGCTCCGTGTTCGCGAACTACGCGCCCGGCGTCTTCCAGCGGTCCGGCAAGGAGGTCCTGCGCGAAGGCAGCGTCATCTCCGCGCAGGGCAGCGCCCACAACCTGGGCGACTTCGGCTTCGACCTGGGCGGCCCCCTCCTCAAGGACAAGCTCTGGTTCTACGTGGGCGTCGCGCCGTCCTTCAATCGCATCCAGGTGGACCGGCAGCTGAGCAGCTACGAGCTGTGCACGGAGGTGGACGCCGCCAACGGCTGCACCGCCGTGGGCGCGCGCCGTAAGGACCCCACCACCGGCTTCTCCCAGGTGTCGCCCATCGAAGGCAGCCGCGTCAGCCGCTTCGCGGACGAGCGCAGCGTGCAGTACCTGGGCAAGCTCACCTACAACTTCAACCCGGACCACAGCCTGTCCGTGTCCGTGTTCGGCACGCCGCGCTCGTCCGGTGGCAGCGGCAAGTACTCCTTCAGCGACGACGGCGAGCCGGAGGTGTGCACCAGCCTGTCCTGCACCAGCTTCGTGCAGGGCGCGTATGAGGCTATCGCCACCCGGCGCAGCAACAGCGCCATGGACATCGTGGCGAAGCAGGCGTCGTCCTTCTTCGACAAGAAGCTGCTCGTGGACGCGACGCTCGGCTGGCACCACCAGGCGGACTCCATCCTCCCGTCGGACGGCTCGGACCTGGGCTCCGGTGAGGGCCTGTCCGCGAAGTCCAACATCGCCTGGCGCCGCACCAGCAACCCGGGCCCGCACACCATCAATGAGTTCGAGACGCTCCCGAACGCGACCGACTGTGGCAGCACGCCCGAGGAGCAGCGGCAGCGCTGTCCCGTGACGGCCTATTCCACGGGCGGCCCCGGCACCATCAGCATCCAGCGGCTGGACCGCGTGCAGGGCAAGGTGATGGGCACCTACCTGCTGGAGGCCCTGGGCCACCACATCCTCAAGGCGGGCGCGGACATCGAGCGGATGAGCTTCTACAACAACCGCGCGCGCACGGGCCTCGCGCCCTGGCAGGAGTGCGGCAACGGCACCTGCTTCTTCACCCTCAACCAGTACGGCTACCTGGAGGGCCCGGACCAGCCGGTGTTCCTGGACAGCAAGGAGGGCACCTCCACGTCCACCACCGTGGGCGGCTTCCTCCAGGACAGCTGGTCCGTGATGGACAAGGTCACCGTCAACGTGGGCCTGCGCTACGACGTGCAGACCATCTACGGCCTGGACGGCGAGGTGGGCCTGCACCTGCCCAACCAGTGGTCCCCGCGCCTGGGCGTCATCTACGACCCGACGCAGAGCGGCCGCGCCAAGGTCTTCGCCAACTACGCGCGCTTCTTCGAGAACGTCCCCCTGGACATGGCGGACCTGTCCTTCCCGCAGCAGCAGCTGCTGTCCGCCACCTACGCCGCGCCCCCGTGCAACCCGTCGCGCGAAGGGTCGCTGCTCGTGGACTGCGTCGCGGACGCGAACCGGAAGCCCATTGGCAACCGCGAGAGCCCCAACCAGCTGTGGGACGCGCAGGGTGGCGACCGCGTGCCGGTGGACCCGAAGATTCGCGCCCAGTCCGCGGACGAGTTCGTGGTGGGCGGCGAGTACGAGCTCTTCACCGCGAGCCGCCTGGGCGCCACGTACACCCGGCGCTACCTCAACGACGTCATCGAGGACATGAGCCGCGACGACGGCAGCACCTTCTTCCTGGGCAATCCGGGCAAGGGCTACTCCACGGACTTCCCGCTGGCCCGGCGCGAGTACGACGCGGTCAACCTCTACTTCCAGCGCGCCTTCACCAACGGGTGGCTGGCGCAGGCCAGCTACACCTGGTCCACGCTGCGCGGGAACTACTCCGGCCTGTTCCGCGCGGACACCGGCCAGCTGTCCCCCAACCTCACGCGCGACTTCGACCTGGTGTCGCTCACCGTCAACCGCGAGGGCCAGCTGCCTGGGGACCGCACGCACTCCTTCAAGGTGTTCGCCGCGAAGGAGCTGGTGCTGGGGCCTCGCACCAGCATCAACGTGGGCGGCAACTACCGCGCGCGCTCCGGCACGCCGCTCAACTACCTGGGCCTGCACCCGCGCCGCAGCGGCTCGGAGACGTTCATCCTGCCGCGCGGCAGCGCGGGCCGGCTGCCCTGGGTGCACGGCGTGGACGGGCACGTGGGCCTCAACCAGAGGCTGGTGAAGGACTACGTCCTCACGGTGTCCCTGGACGTGTTCAACCTCTTCAACTTCCAGCAGTACACGGACGTGGACCAGACCTTCGCCACCACGCGCGTGTACGCCATCGAGCAGGGCGGAAAGCCGGACGACCTCACCGCCTGCCTCACCGCGAACAACCCGAACTGCAAGGTCATCTCCACCGCCACGGGGCTGCCCATTGGCGTGCAGGACATCAACCCCAACTTCAAGCGGCCCACCGCCTACCAGGCTCCGCGCTCCATCCGTCTGGGCGCGAAGCTCAGCTTCTAGGCCCCGCACCATGAGGACTCCCGCGATGAAGCTTCGTTGGATGGCAGTGAGTGCAGGGATTGCCGCGGCGGCCGTCGCCGTGGGCGCATGCGGCAGTGAACCGGAGCCCGAGTGCGTGGTGGCGCGCGCCGTGTCGGACGGCTCCACCGGCTCGTTCGCCGTGACGTACGAGCTCAAGCCCGGGCAGAACCCGGACGGCGTCTGCGCGCGGCTCAAGCCGGAGCCGCTGGGCCTGCAGAAGTTCTTCAACCAGGATCCGGCCGCGCCCGACACCGTGGGCGTGCGCAGCGCGCGGCTGGGCAAGCTGCTGGAGGACTTCGCGTCCCGGCTGTCGGCGGATTCGAAGGCCACCGCCACGGCGGTGGGCCCGTTTGCCTCCGCGACGCCGGGGGCGGACCACTTCTGCTCGGTGCCGGAGCTCACGCCCACGCGGCTGGAGGTGCCCGCTTCCACGGCGCCCGACGGCGGGGCGCTGCCCGCGCAGGACTACGGCTATGCGTGGAGCAACCTGCGCATCTACAACACGCCGGAGATTCCGGGCACGCAGTTCACCGCGGACCTCGGCTACTCGGAGAACGGCTGCAACGCCGAGTACACCGTGAAGGGCATCTGGCCGGTGGTGAAGTGCCAGAACAGCAAGACGAAGCTGCCGGACGACGCGCTGTGCGACCCGTACGCGGACTACGACGCGGGCCGGCTGCGCGGCTCCGGCATCAACCCGCTGTTCCCCGTGAAGTGCGACCCGGACGCGTTCATCTGCGTGCTCACGGGTGACGTGCCGTCGGCGCCGTGAGGCCGTGGCTTCCGGGACGCAGCGCCTGCGGCAGGTCCCGGAAGTCCCTCACCAGCCAGTCCGGCCGCTCGCGCACCAGGACCTCGCGCGGGAACGACGTGGCGACGGCGACACACGCCGCGCCCGCCGCCCGCGCGGCCCGCAGGCCCACCACCGCGTCCTCGAACACCACGCACGCATGCGGCGAGACGCCCAGCGCCGCGGCGGCCTTGAGGTACACCTCCGGATCCGGCTTGCCCTGGGCGACGTCCGTGGACGTCACCCGCACGGGGAACAGGTGCTCCAGCCCCACGCGCGCCAGGGCCCGCTCCGCGTTCTGGGCCAGGGCGCTCGTGCCCAGGGCCCAGGGCACGCCTGCCTTCCTCAGGGACATGAGGTAGGCGCCCACGCCGGGGACGGCGGACACCGGCTCGTGGTCGAGCAGCTGGTGGAAGGCCAGCTCCCGGTCCTCCGTGAGCTCGGCCACCTGCTCGTCGTCCAGCTCCGCGCCGAACCACGCGCGCAGCGTCTCCCCGGCCCGCCGGCCGTTGGTGGCGAGCAGCTCCTCACGCGTGGGCACGTAGCCCCGCTCGCGGGCGAAGTCCTCCCAGACGCGATAGTGCAGCTCGGTCGTGTCGATGATGACGCCGTCCAGGTCGAAGAGGACGGCGTCGAAGGAATTGATGTTCGAGGTCGATGGAGACATGGAGGTCGGGCTCTCTCGAAGATCCACACGGCGCGCCTCTCAACACTATTCACGGGGTGGGGCGCGGGCGTGGCTTCCGCCCCCACTGCGTGAGCACACCGTGCGAGCAGCCGTGGGGACGGCTCCCGGCTGGGGGAACGGGAAGCAGGAAGGAAACCCGCCTGGCCGGCCCAGGGGCAGCCAGCCCGTTGTAGGCTTCCCCGGAAGCCCATGCCGCCCAAGAACCCCACGGATTTCTCCACGACCGCAGTCCGCACCCAGGGCACGCCTTCGCAGGCCGCCCAGGTGGTGCCGGCGCTGACGCTCATCAGCCATGCCCAGCCTCAGCGCATCGGGGAGCGGCTGTTGCTGGAGGGGCTGCTCTCCGGTGAGCGCGCGGTGGCGCTGTCCCGCAACGCGCCGGACTTCCACCGCGCGGGAGGCGTGCTGGCGCTGCCCCTGGGGGACCCGTTCCTCAGCCGGACGCCGGTGCGCTTCGAGGCGGGGACTCGCGGGAGCGTGCGGTTGGTGGTGCCGGAGGGTGGGAC
>NZ_RAWK01000104.1 GCF_003612165.1 Corallococcus aberystwythensis
GCGCGGGGGGGCGTGGGTGGCGGGCGCACGGCGAAGTCCTGGAGGACGGCGGCGCCCCAGGGCACCTCCACGGTCGCGACGCGGGGGACCACCTGACTGGACGACGGCAGGCTGCGCGGATCCACCTTCAGCGCGTGGCGGCCGGGGCGCAGGTGGGGGCCGTCGGTCAGGTCCGGCACGCGTGAGTCCACGCCGGTGAGGTGGTAGCGGCCGAAGGCATCGGTGCGCACCTCGCGGCCGGTGGCCAGCACCAGGCGCACGTCCGCGAGCCCGGCCTCGCCGGGTCCACAGCGCCCATCTCCATCCGCGTCCACGCAGACGCGCCCGGCGATGGTCGACGCCTGCGTCGGCAGGTCCGACGCCAGCGACTGCGCGGACGCCACCGACGCCAGCAGCAGCATGAGCAGGAAGCTCACGGTGGCGCCATGCGCCGGGCGGCGCGGGAACCTCAAGGCCGCACCTCTTCCACCGCCGTCACGCCGGAGCGCACGTCCGCCACGGACACGCTCACGGGGCCCTTCGCGCCATGCACCGTGAAGCGCGTGAGCCCGTCCTTCACGGACAGGTCACCCCGCTCGCCCTCGGACAGCGCGACGTGCACCGGACGGTCCCGCAGCACCTGCCCGCTCGGGTCCTCCACCCAGCACGTCACCCGGGTGCCCTCCACGCGCACGCGCACGTTGACCGGCAGCGGCGGCGCCAGCTGCACCCGCTGCGAGAGGGGCTCGGGCACCAGCGGCACGGACTCCGGGAACACCGGCCCCTGGGGTCCCAGCACGTGCACCGTGACGTCGAGCCCCGGCCACACGGCGTGCGACACGCGCACCCTGGCGGGCATCAGCCCGCCCACGACCACCGTCCCATCCTCCCCCGTGGTCCGCACCAGGCCATTCAACCGCAAAGGTTGACCGGGCACCGGCCAACCCGCCAGGTCCACCACGCCCGCGATGAGCATATTGCCCCGCCGCCACACCGCGATCCGCGCGGGCTCCGTGCCGGCCGGACCGTACGCGTGCACCGTCACGTCCGCGTTCACCTGATGCCAGTTTTCCGGCACGGTCCACGGGACCGTGAACGTCCCTGGCGGAGACTCCACCACAGTCCCCACGGTCCCCTCGCGCGGGGCCACCACCACCTTCGCCTCCGGCCGGGGCTGCCCGGCCGCGTCCCGCGCCGCCACCACCACCCGCGCCACCGAACCCGCGTGCACCATCGGCTCGGACAGCGACACCGTCACGTCGCGCACCGGGCCCTGCACCAGCTGCATCGGCAGCGACTCGCGCGAACCCGGGCCCCGCTGCGGCCACGCCGCCTCGATGCGCTCATCCTCCGCGAGCGTCTTCGGTGCCGTGTAGCGCCACTCCAGCATGCCGTTCGGGTCGCGCTGGGGCCCTTCCAGCCGGCCATGCTTCGCCTTCACCGTGACGCGCGCGTCCGCCACGGGAAGCCCCTTCGGATCACTCGTCGCGCACAACAGCCGGGCCTGGGACACGCCGTCCGCGGGCAGCCGCTGCGGGTTGAGCACGCACGCCAGGCCGTCCGTGGGCGGCAACTGAAGGTCGATGGCGAGGCGCTCCACGTGGCCCTGGTCGTCCTTCACCTCGCCCCGCGCCATCGAATAGCCGGGGGGCACCACCAGCGGCAGGACGAAGCGCCCACCCGCGTCCACCGGCACCGGCCCGAAGCGCTTGCCCGCCACCTCCAGCGACACCTGTCCCCCCGGCTCACTCCGGCCGGGCAGGTCCACCGACGACGCCAGCGGCACCAGCAGCCGCCCATACGCCCCATGCACCGACTGAGGATGCGGCCACGCGGACAGCGCGACGAGGATGGCCGCCTCCGGCAGGCGCGTGGGGGGCAGCACGTAGCGAGCGGTGTACGTGCCCGGCCCCGTGCGCTGGAGCCCCTCCAGCTGTCCGGTGCTCGCGCGCAGCACCGGCGGCGCGCCGCTGTCATCCGGCGTCCCGTCCGGCCGAAGCCGCTTCACGGTGAGCGTCGCCTCCGTGTCGCGCCCCTTCACCGGCAGCGCGGGCTCCAGCGACAGCTCCATGTGGCTCGCGGGCGGCCCCACGTCGTAGCGGGCCTGGGCCTCCTCGCCGTCGCCCTTCACGCGCACCACCACCTCGCGCGCCTGGGGCCTGGGCACCACGACATAGGTGCGCAGCGGTGGAGCCTCCGGGCCGGGCTTGAGCTCCGCGCCCTCCGCCGTCACCGATGACGGGGTGAACACCACCGGCTGGCCCGCCGCGTCCCGGCGCACCACCGCGACCGAGAACCCCTCCGGAGGCACGGGCACGTCCGGGCCGAGCAGCTCCAGCGAAGCCGCCCAGACCGGGGCACAGACCAACACCAGCGCGGAGAGCAGGAGACGTTCCAGGGCTTCCCGACTCTACAAGGCCCTCCGCCGGGACTGCACCACTTTGCTGCCGCGGGCCCCAGGAAGGAGCGCACCGTCAGGCCCGCGGACACCCTTGCGTGCCCGCCCCACCCACCAGGGAGTCCTCCGTGCGCATAACCCCAGGCCCCGCCCGGCGGATCAGGGCGGAGCGCCCCCGCGGCTCTTCCAGAAGCCCTCGGTCTCGACCTCGATCGTCGACGGCGGGTCCCGGGTCAGCACCTGCTGCACCTTCTGGTGCGTGCCTCCCACCCCCACCGCGCTCACCTGGACGGTGTTGCGGCCCTCCTCGAGCGGGACATCGAGCTTGAAGCGCCCGTCCTCCTCCGTGGGCACGCTGACGCCGTTCACCGTCACCCGGCTGCCCGGATCCGTGCGGCCGACGACGGCGACCTTTTGCTTGCGCGTCTTGGCCGCGGGCCATTCCATCTTCAGGAACACGGTGCTGGGGATGGGGTCCGGCTCGGAGGGGGCCTTGCCGGGGAGGACGATGGACCGCTGGCCGGCACGGACGATGACGTACTTGCCCTCCTTGCCGGTCAGCTTCACGTCACCCTCGCGGGTGCCCACGCTCACGGTGCCCGCGCCGTTGTTGCTCATGGTGAAGGTACCCTGGGAGGTGCTGGCCTCCGCGTCGCCGTTCTTCGCCTTCAGGATGAAGGTGTGGCGGACGTTGGGGCGGCCCCGCACCGTGGCGGTGGCCAGACCGCTGCTCAAGAGCACCTTCGACAGCTCGTTCGAGAGCTCCTCCACGGAGATCTCCGTGTCGGCCTCCATGCGCAGCTCCACGGCCTCGCCATTGAGCACCATCGCCCAGGACCCGCGGCCGGTGCGCACCACGTCCCTGGGCCGCAGCGGCATGTCCTTGCGAGCCTTCTCCCACGGCCCGTCACCGTGCCGCACATCCACGTCGCCGTCGAAAGAGCTCAGCACCAGCTCCACGGCCTTCTTCACCTCCACCGGCGTGACGACAGCGCGAGGTGGCGGGGCTGGAGGCAGCGGCGCGGGAGTCTCCCGCAGGAAGACGAACCAGCCCACCGGCAGCGCGGCCAGGATGAGCACGAGCCCGACGAGGAACGGAGCCTGTCGCCTGCGAGAAGAGGGAGCGGCCATGCGAAACCTTCCCTAACACACGCCGCGGGCCCTATGCCCGGGGCAGCACGATGGTGAACCGGGCCCCCTGCCCTGCCTCCGAGCGGACCTCCAGCGTCCCCCCGGCCTCCGTGATGATGCGCCACGCGACGCTCAGACCCAGGCCCACATTGGACCAGACGTCCTTGGTGGTGAAGAAGGGCTCGAAGATGCGCGGACGGATGCTCTCCGCGATGCCCTTGCCCGTGTCCTCCACCTCCAGGATGCACATGCCGTCGCGCTCCCCGGTGCGCAGCGTGAGCCGCTTCACCGGCGACTTCATCATCGCGGTGCGCGCGTTGGACAGGAGCGCCAGCACCACCTGAGACAGGTGTCCGGGGTCCGCCTTCACGCGGGGCACGTCCGCCCCCAGCTCCGTCACCAGGTCGATGCCCTCTCCGCGCGTCTGGTTCTCCGTGAGGCTCAGCGCGTCGCGCACCACCGCGTTCAGGTCCACGGGCCGCAGGTCCGGGCGCTCGCGCTGCTGGGAGAAGCGCAGCAGGTTCTGGGTGATGTCCTTGCAGCGCTTGGCGCTCTGTTCAATCTTGCGCAGCGTTTCGAAGTCCGTGTCGTCCGCGTCCCGGTCCAGCAGCAGGAGCTGCACGTTGCCCAGGATGCCGGCCAGCGGGTTGTTGATTTCGTGCGCCACGCCCGCGCCCAGCTGGCCCACCGCCGCCAGCTTCTGCGCCTCCACCAGTTGGAGCTGCGCCGCGCGCAGGTCCGCCGTGGCCTCCTCCACCCGGACGCGCAGGTCGTCGTTCCAGCTCATCAGCCGCGCGCGGGACGCCTCCAGCTCCTCGCCCATGCGGTTGAAGGTGGACGCCAGCTCGCTCAATTCGTCCTGGCCCTCCACGGGCAGGCGGCGCTCCAGCTCTCCGCGGCCATAGGCCTCCGCGCCCTGCACCACCTGCGCGAGCCGCCGGTCCAGCCGCCGCGTGAAGAGCGCGCCCAGCGCCAGCAGCACCACCAGCGCGCCCGCCACCGACGCGAGCACCGTCGTGCGCAAGTCGCGCACCGGCGTCAGCGCCTGGGCCTCGTCCTCCGTCACGACGACACCCAGCTCCAGCGCGCTCACCCAGGCCACGCTCACCCGGCGGGCCGGGTTCTTGACCTGGAAGCTGCGTCCGCTGTCCTCGGCCTGGAGGGGCCCCAGCACCTCGCGCAGCTCCGGCTCCAGCGCCGCCATGCGCCGCGTGGGCTGGGAGCTGGCCAGGACACGCCCCTGGGTGTCCACCACGTCCAGGCGCGCCAGCCCGTCGTTCGCGCGCCGGGCCAGCAGCGCCTCCAGCTTCGTGAAGACGAGCTCCGCGATGGCGTACGGTGACTCCATCGAGTCCCCCAGCTTCACCGCCGCCGCCACGGCGGCCACGCCGGTGCCCGCGTGCACGTAGGCGCTTCCCAGCGCCGTCTGCCCCTTGCCCCCGCTCCGGAACTGCCCCACCGGCACCGCTTGCGCCAGCTGGGGGACGCTCGCGGCGTCGAAGGCGGGGTGGTGCTCCAGCGGCTCCGCGCTCCGGAACACCGCGGGCCCCAGGGGCTGTCCGTTCGCGTCCACCTGGATGACCGCGCTCACCGTGGTGGACTGGCCGTAGAGGAGCATCAGCATGCCGCGCACCTCGTCGGGCGTGGCGCGCTCCCAGGGCAGCAGCTCCGCGGAGCGGGCCAGGCCGTTGACGACCTCCATCAGGCTCGCCTCCACGGCCTCGGCGGTGGAAGCGGCGAGCGCGCGCTGCTGTTCATCAATGCGCTGCGCGAGCGCCTGCTCCGAGCGCGACAGGAGCAGGAAGCCGACGATGGCCAGGGGCAGCACCGTCGCGGCGAGCATGAAGAGGATGAGCTGCTGGTAGAGCCTCATCCAGTGACGGACCGGACCACGCGCTCCAGGTCGCTGCGCAGGAAGACGGAGCCGGCGATCGCCTTCGCCCGCTTCTTCATGTCCGCGGCCCGGCGCGCCAATTCCGCGTGGTCATGCGCCACGCCGTCCGTCATCACCGCCACCACGGACACGCTCATGATGGGGAAGTGGCGCTTCTCCCCGAAGCGGTCCTCCGCCTCGATGTGGCCGCGCTCCCGGTCCTGCCGGTCGTAGTAGAGCGGGATGATCCGGTCGAACTCCTCGATGGCCCGCTGGCACACCCGGTCCACGGACTCCACGGACGTGATGAAGACGAAGTCGTCCCCGGCCACGTGGCCCAGGAAATCCCCCACGGCGCCTTCCTTCTGGAAGACCTCCCGCATGAGGTCGCCCGTCTGGCGCACCACGCCGTCCGCCTTCGCGAAGCCGTAGTAGTCGTTGTAGGCCTTGAGGTTGTCCAGGTCCAGGTAGCAGAACGCGAACGGCTGCCGCGCGCCCAGCCGCCGCTGCACCTCGCGCTCGATGGCGGTGGACCCGGGCAGCTGCGTGGTGGGCGACGAGGACAGCTCCTGCTCCTTGCGCCGCAGCATGCTCTCCACGCGCGCGCCCAGCTCCAGCGCGTCGAAGGGCTTGGTGATGTAGTCGTCCCCGCCCAGCTTCAGCGCGCGGACCTTGGACGACGTCTCCGTGCGCGCGGAGATGAAGATGACGGAGATGTGGCCACTGGCGCGCTCGGCCTTGATCTCCTCCAGGAACGCGAACCCGTCGCCATCCGGCAGCGTGACGTCCAGGAGCACCGCGTCCGGCCTGCGCTCGCGCAGGGAGCGCCGGCCCTCCTCCACGCTGTTCGCGACGTCGACCTCGAAGCCCAGCCCCTCCAGCACCTCGCGGCAGATGAAGGCGATCTTCACGTCGTCGTCCACCACCAGCACGCGCCCGTGCTGCGCCCCGGCCCGGCCCCGCGCCAGCGAGTCCACCGTGGCCAGCAGCTTGTCGCCCGCCAGGGGGCGCACGAGGAACGCGTCCGCGCCGGCCCGGAAGGCGCGCTGGCGCTCGTCGAACGCGGAGGAGAGCAGGAGCGGCGAGCGGCGCGTCTCCGGATCATGCCGCAGGATTTCGGCCAGCCGCAGGCCGTCCACGCCCACGTCCGGCAGCCGCACCGACACCAGCACCACGTCCGGGTGCAGGTTGCGCGCGGCGGCGATGCCCTCTTCCCCGGAGGCCGCCAGGCGCACCCGGTAGCCCCGGGCGCCCAGCAGGGCCTTCATGATGTGGCCCACCTCGGGCTCGCCCTCGATGATGAGCACCTTGCCGCGTGAGTCCGCGCGGATGGGCTGCGGCGACGGCAACAGCGTGTCCACGGTCGCCTGCGACAGCACGTCCTGGGGCGGTTCGGTGGGCAGCACGGCGATGAAGCGCACGCCGTCGTGGGACGGCTCGGACCAGATGCGGCCGCCGTGGGCCTCCACGATGTTGCGGCAGATGGGCAGGCCCAGGCCGGTGCCGCGCACGGTGCGGTTCGCCTGCGTGCGGGCCTGCTCGAAGCGGTCGAAGATGCGCTCCAGGCTCTCTTCCGGGATGGGGTCGCCGCTGTTCCAGCAGGACAGCACCACGTAGCCGGGCAGGCTGGACGTGGCGCGCAACTCCACGCGCACCTCGCCGCCCTCCGGCGTGAACTTCACCGCGTTGTTGAGCAGGTTGTTGAGCACCTGGTTCACGCGGTTGGGGTCCACCATGGCGCGCAGCGGGTGCTGCGGCAGCTGCGGCACCACGCGGATGCGCTTCTCCGCGAAGGCGGGGCCGTACTTCTCCACCACGCGCTGGACCAGCTCCTCCAGGTAGATGCGCTCGAAGCTCATCTTCAGCCGGCCCTGCGCGTACTTCGACAGGTCCAGCAGGTCGTCCACGATGCTGTTGAGCTTCTCCGCGGAGTCCTTCGCGAGCGACAGGTAGCGGTGCTGCCGCTCGTTGATGTCCCCCGCCATCCGGTTGAGCACCAGGTCCAGCGCGCCGGTGATGGAGGTGAGCGGCGTGCGCAGCTCGTGGCTCACCATGGAGACGAAGGTGTCCTTGCGCTCCTCCAGCCGCTTCTGGTCGGTGATGTCGCGCAGCACCACGCACACGCCGCGCAGGGTGCCTCGCGCGTCGTTGACGGGCGTCACGGTGGTCTGCACGGTGCGCTCGAAGAGCTTCACGTCCTCGCGCAGCACCTGGTGGCCGCTGTACTCCAGGTTGCGCACCAGTTGGAACGGCTGGAAGCCCAGGCGCTCCTCCAGCAGGCGGTTGGAGGGGCCCTGTCCCTCCTCCCCCGCGCGCAGGATGCGGCGGGCCGCGGGGTTCATCACCACGATGTCGTTCTTCTCGTCGGTGAGCACCACGCCGTCCGCCATGGACGCGACCATGCGCTCCATGCGGTGGCGGGCCTCTTCTTCCGCGGAGCGCAGCGACTGGATGGCGTCCGCCGTCTGGTTGGCGAGCACGTCCAGCAACAGCCCGTCGTCCTCCGTGAACGCGTCCGCGCGGTGGGAGAACAGCGACAGCATGCCCACGGGCTTCCCAGCGGCGGTGAGGTTCACCGTGAGCTGGTTGGGGTAGACGACGGGGGACCCGGATTCCTTCGTGGTGGTGCCGGTGACGCGGGTGATGACCCGGTCCTCCGGGAGCGTCAGGCCGCTGCTCTTGCGGTAGGCGCCGAGCATGGACTCCTTGACGCCCAGCAGCGCCTCCTCGCCCACGTTGCCCACGCACCGCAGGCGCAGCGTGGCGCCGCGCTGGCCGTCCGGCGCGATGAGGGCCGCGCCGCAGTCGTACGGCAGCACGCGGGCCACGGCGGTGAGCACGCGGTCGATGATGGCGTCGTAGCTGGCCGGGTCGTTCGCGCTGGCGCGGCTGACCTCGTAGAGGACGAAGAGGGCCTCCACCCGCTGGTGCAGCTGGCGGATGAGCTTCTCCTTGTCCTTCTTGAGCTGGGCGAACTCCACCGCGTTCTTCACGGTGATGAGCAGGTCGTTCACGTCCCAGGGCTTGGTGACGTAGCGGTAGACCTGGCCCTGGTTGATGGCCGCGATGATGTCCTGCGGGTCCGTGTAGGCCGTCAGCAGGAGCGTCGTGACGTCCATGCCTTCCGCCCGGGCGGCGTTGACCAGGTCGATGCCGGTCATCTCCGGCATGCGCTGGTCGGTGACCAGGACGTCCACGGACTCGGTGCGCAGGACTTCCAGGGCTGCCCTGCCGTGGGGGGCGGTGAGGACGCGATAGCGTCGCTGGAACATCCGGCTGAGGATGTCCAGGACGTCGGCCTCGTCATCGACGAAGAGCAGCGTGTGGCGGAGGTCGGACACGGCGGCACCAAGTGTACGCCGAGATCAACGCGGCTCCTCAAGCTACGAGAAGGCCGGGCCGAGCGCAGCACGCCCGGTAGGGGTGGGGGTACTGAACAGATTGACTCTACACGTATGTTCAGGGAGCATGGGGCACTGAAATTCTGTTGCCCATCACCGCCAGGGCAGGCGGGCAACCGAGCGAAGGAGTGCGGCCATGGAAGAGCTCACGGAGCGCCAGCGCGAAATCCTGACCTTCATCGTGAAGGAGTCGGAGGTCCGAGGCTTCCCCCCCACCATCCGGGAGATTGGGGAGCACATGGATATCCGCTCGACCAACGGGGTGAACGACCACCTGAAGGCCCTGGAGCGCAAGGGCTACCTCACCCGCGGCGAGCAGCAGAGCCGCTCGCTGGTGCCCACCAAGCGGGCAAGGCTGCTCTTGGGCCTGGGGATGAAGAGCCGGGAGTCCGGCATGGTGGAGATCCCCCTGCTGGGCAAGGTGGCGGCGGGTGCGCCGGCGCTGGCCCAGGAGCACATGGAGGACTCGGTCAAGATCGACAGCTTCCTGCTGGGCGGGGTGAACGGCCGCGAGGTGTTCGCGCTGCGGGTCAAGGGCCAGTCGATGATTGACGACGGCATCCACGACGGGGACTACCTCTTCGTGAAGAAGACGCCGTCGGCGCAGCCAGGTGAGATTGTCGTGGCGCTCATCGAGGACGAGGCCACGGTGAAGCGCTACTACCCGGAGCAGGACCGCATCCGCTTCCAGCCGGCGAACGCGACGATGCAGCCCATCTACGTGAACCGCTCGGACTTCCGCTCCACGATGATCCTGGGGCAGGTGGTGGGCGTGTACCGGAAGCTGCAGGGCGGCCGGGCGTAAGCGCTCGTGACACCGCCCGGGCACGGTGAGCCCGGGCGGGTGGGCTAGACGGGGGTGAAGCGGACGCCGGTGGCGCGGATGCGCTCCAGGGCGAGCTTGATGTCCTCGGAGACGATGAGGGCGATGTTCCAGCCCTCGGTCCGGAACACCTTCGTGGTGCCGACCTTCTTCACGTCGATGTGGAGATCGTCCACGGCGTAGTACTTCCCGACCTTTTCAGGCAGTCCGTCTTCGGCGGTCCAGAACTGGACCTGTGATCGCGGCTCGTCAATGCAGAGGATGCGCTTCGTGGCCACGAGGATGACGTACTGGTCTGGCATGGCCTTGATGCGAACGGGAACGAACTGAACATCATCGGGGGCAAGTTCCACGAAGACGGACGCCACCTGCACATGGACAACAGGTGCCAGGCCGACTCCCGCAGTCGAGAAATGCAGTGCACGCCCCTGCTGATCAACGGGCACCGTCAACTGGCCAGTCACCGACACCGGCCGGCCGGCCCGGAACTGCCAGGGGTCTTCGACCTCATGGCCATGCTCGTCGACGGGGTCGCCCAGGTACCAGGTTCCGGCCTGGACATCTTCGGACAGCTCGTAGTAGCGAAGGGTCATCTGGGCTCTGGGCTTTCAGCCGCCTCGGGTGACGAGCAGATTGAGTTCTGTTCCACGCTTCCTGACGTCCTTGGCCAGTATTTCAAGGGCTCGGGTCAGTGCCACACGGCAGTCTTCCACCTTCCGGCAGTTCGCGGTGGCGCTGTTGAGTCGAGCCATCACCAACTCGTGGTACCGCTGCGGATGGGGGCCGCGATGCCCCGGGACCTCGACGACGTTCTCCGGATCCTTCAGCTCCATCCCGGCCCTGCTTCTTGCGCTCGCACCAGCGGCCATAGGCGCGCGTCAGCTCCGCGGACGCATCGTCCAGCAGATGCAGCTCCCGTGCTTCCGCGTCCCCCAGCGGGCGGATCCGATGCGTGCGTGCTTCGTACCCGAACACGCCACTGCGCTCGGGCATGCCGAACAACGCCCGCGCATCCCGCAGCGGATGCGGGAACGGACGCACGTCACGTGAGAGCTCCGTGACCGCCTCCTCGAACTCGTCCGCTTCCAGTTCCGCGTCCTCCAGCGGAGCCTCCTCCTCCACCCGAGGCGTCACGAGCACAGGCTCCGCGCGCCCCGTCTCCAACCGCACGACCCGGGTGGCCGTGCAGCCCGTCAGGAGGAACGACAGCAACAGGCACAACCACCCGCGGAGCATCCGGGCGTCTACGGGCACTTCACCACGCCACCATCCGTCGCCGCCGCGGCCACGCGGGCGCAGGCGGCCTGGACCGTGGCCGGGTCCTTCAGGTCACGGGCGAGCCTCGCCGTGGACAGCTGCAGCTCCACGTTCTTCGCGTGCCCCGGCTCCGCGCCCAGGCTCGTCAGGATGCGCAGGGCGTCCTGCTTGCGCCCCAATGTGGTGAGCAGATCCGCCAGCTCCTGCATCTCCCCCACGTCCGCTCCCGACACCGTCTCCAGGGCCTTCTGCAGCTCGCCTTCCGCCGCCGCCCGGTCCGCCGCCGCCAGGTGCGCCCTCGCGAGCGCCACGTGGACGACGGCGCGGTCCTTCACCTTCAGCGACTCGCCATAGGCCTTCAGCGCTTCCTCGCGCTTGCCCAGCTTGAGCTGGATCTCCGCCACCAGCTCCCACGGCGTCGGATCCTTGGGCGACTTCTTCGCGGCTTCCTCATACGCCGCGGCGGCCTCCGGCAACCGGCCCGCGCGCACCTCCGCGTCGCCCAGCGTCATCAGCACCTCCGGCGTCCGGACGCCCTGCCCCGTCGCCTTGCGCAAGAGCCCGAGCACCTCGTCCTGCCGCCCCTGCTTCGTCAGCACGTCCACCGCCCGCACCAGCAGGTCGGACTTCGACGCCTCCGGCGCGGCCTCGGCCGCCTGCGTGAAGTCCCGCACCGCCTCGTCGTGGTCGCCGCGCTCCTCGGCCAGCTCGCCCAGCTGCTCCAGCGCGTTGAAGTCCTTCGGATGCAGCGCCAGCGCCTTCTGCAGCGACTGCTGGGCTTCGTCCTTCTTGCCCAGCTGCGCCTGGATGAACCCCAGCCGGCTCCAGTTGGTGGAGCGCTTCGGATCCAACCGCAGCGCGGCCTCGAACTCCTTCGCGGCCTCCTCCAGCCGGCTCATCGACAGGAGCACCTCGCCCCTCGCGGCGGGCAGGCGGGGGTCCCCCGGCGCCAGGGCCTTCATCTCGTCGAAGGACTTGAGCGCGGCGTCGAACTTGCCCTGGAGGTACTCGGAGTTGCCGCGGAGGTAGAGCCCTTCCGCCTGGTCCTTCGGATCCATCTTCGGCGGTTCGGTGCAGGCCCCGGTGGCCAGCAGGGCGAGGAGCGGCAGGACACGCAGACGCGAGGACATGAAAGGCTCCGGAAGACTCAGAAGTGGTACGCGATGCCGGCGTTGACATCCAGGTTGAGACCGTCGCCCGCGCCGTCGTCCGCGAGCCCCAGCACCGCCTGCGCGATGTTCGTCCCCAGCTCCAGCTGGAAGGCCACGTGGCCCACCAGCAGGTACTCCAACCCCACGAAGCCCACCACGGACGGCAGCGGGCCGGTGTTCTGGAAGATGCCGTAGTCACCGAACGACAGCTGCACGCCCAGGCCGAAGCCCCAGTAGGGCCGCAGCGACTTCTCCAGGCGGTGGTAGTGCCGCGCCCCCACGATGCTGGGCAGCACGTTGACCTCGCCCTCGTCGGTGCCGCCCGCACGCACCCACGTGAAGCCCACCTGGGCGAAGCCCTGCCATTCCGGGTGGAACCAGTAGCCCACCTCCAGGTCCAGGCCCGGGTTCAACGACGACAGCTTGTCGATGAAGCTGTTGTTGAAGCGCAGCCCCAGCGTCAGTCCGCCCCCTGGCGACGATGCGACCGCGCCGCCCAGGAGCGGCCGGGCCGTGACGACCTCGCCGGGAGACTCGAGCGCGATGCTCAGCTCGTCGGACACGGCGACGACCGTGCGCAGCAGCTCACCGTCCTCGGAGGCCTCCGCGCGCGGCCGGGCGAGGGTGCGGCCATCCCGGGTGTCCACGAGGCTCGCGGTGAGCAGGTACTGGTCGCCGAACCGGTCCAGCCGGCCGGTGAGGACGTAGCGCGCGCCCGTCAGCGAGGACAGCGCCTGGACGCAGTCGCCCTTCTCGCAAGGGGTGTCGCCCACCAGCTCCCGCTGGCGCTCGGGGTCGAGCCGCGCCTGGAGCTCCCGCTGGGGCAGCACCCGCAGCCGGGGCGACTCCGCGAGCCGGCCCGCGAAGAGCAACGTGATGCCCTGCGCGGCGTCCCTCCCCGCCGCGTTGGCCTCCAGGGGCAGCACCGCCACCGTGTAGGGCGTGGACTCCGTGGACGGAGAGGGAACAACAGGGGTGACTGCCGTCCCGTCCTGCGCGAACGCAGGTGACGTCAGAGACACGAGGCATGCGACGAGGAGCCGGGGGAGGCGAGACACGCGCGACACTCTACCCTCCTCCCGGCCCGCGCCCAGGGGCTCCGTGGCTGCTTCCCTGCTCAGGCCCGCTGGTTCAGCCTCGCCGTGACGGAACGCACCGCGGCCCGGGGGCTGAACCGCAACGAGAAGGCCGCGAGCAGGTTGGCGACGCCGTGGATGGCGAGCACCCGCCCCTTCATCATCGCCGCGTAGGCATGGCTGGCCACCTCGGGCGCTTCCGCCACGCCCGGCCGCTTGAACAGGCGCGACTCCGCGTTGCCGGCGCGCCCGGCGAATTCGGTCCGCGTGGCGCCCGGGCAGTGGCAGGTCGCCGTCACGCCCGTGCCCTCCAGTTCGACCGCGAGCGCTTCCGTGAACGACACCACGAAGGCCTTCGTCGCGTAGTACGTGGCCATGTACGGCCCCGGCTGGAAGCCCGCCGTGGACGCGATGTTGAGGATGCGCCCCTGCTTGCGCTCACGCATGGGCCGCGCGAACAGGTGCGTGAGCTTCAGGAGCGCGGTGCAGTTGACCTCCACCATCTCCGCTTCGCGCCCCAGGTCCTGATCCAGGAACGGCCCGGAGGAACCGAACCCCGCGTTGTTGACGAGGAAGTCCACCGCGAGCCCCAGCTCCTGCACGCGCGCGAAGAGCTGTTCGGGCGCGGAAGCCTGGCCCAGGTCCGCCGGCAGCACGTGCGCCTTCACGCCGTGCGCCTGTTCCAGCTTGCGGGCCAGCTCCTCCAGCTTCGCCACGCCGCGCGCCACGAGGATGACGTCGTGGCCATCCTTCGCGAACTGCTCCGCGAACTGCACTCCGAGCCCCGCCGACGCGCCGGTGATGAGCGCCACTTTCCGCGACATGGTGATGCCTCCCGGCGGGCCGGTATAGCAGCCCCATGGCGAAGGCCCGAAGCGCCTCCAGGAAGCAGCAGCGCCCGGGCTCGCGAACAAAGCGGTTGCCCGTGGGGATCCACGGCCATATTCGGAAAGAGGACCCCGAGGACGTGGAGCCCGGCATGGAGCGGATGGACACCCTCGAAACACTGCTCGCACGCGGACGGACGGAGGATGTAGCGCTCGGTGCGCCCGGCAGGCAGGGCATGACCTACGGCGCGCTGCGGGAGCTCACCACGAAGGTCCGTGAGCAATTGAATGCGTGGGGGTTGGGCCAGGGTGACCGCATCGCGCTGGTGCTGCCCAACGGGCCGGAGATGGCGGCGGCCTTCCTCGCAGTGGCCGGTGCCGCGACGACCGCGCCGCTCAATCCCGCCTACCGCGCCGAGGAGCTCGCGTTCTACCTGGAGGACCTCCAGGCCCGTGCGCTCGTCGTGCTCGAAGGAGCAGAGGGACCGGCTCGAGAGGTCGCGAGTGCACGGAGCCTCCCGCTCATCGAATTGAGCCCGGCGATGGAGGGACCGGCGGGGCATTTCACGCTCAAGGCCGTGCAGCCGCTGCCGGGAGTAGCGCACCGTCCCGGCCCTGCCACCGCGGCTGACGTCGCGCTGGTGCTGCACACGTCGGGCACGACCGCGCGACCCAAGCTCGTGCCGCTGTCACATGCGAACCTCACCGCGTCAGCGCGACACATCGGCGCGTTGCTGGGCCTGGGGCCCATGGATGCGTGCCTCAACATCATGCCGCTGTTCCACATCCACGGGCTCGTGGCGGCGGTGCTGTCCAGCCTGGGAGCCGGCGGTCGCGTGGTGTGCACGCCGGGCTTCAACGCCCTGCGCTTCTTCTCCTGGTTCGAGGAGGCCCGTCCCACCTGGTACACGGCCGTGCCCACCATGCATCAGGCATTGGTGGAGCGCGCGCGCCGCAACGCGGACAGCTTGAAGGACCACCGGCTGCGCTTCATCCGGTCCTCCTCCGCGTCGCTGCCTCCGCAGGTGATGGAGGAGTTGGAGCGCGTCTTCGGCGTGCCCGTCATCGAGAGCTACGGCATGACGGAGGCCGCGCACCAGATGGCCTCCAACCCGCTGCCACCGCGTGCAAGGTACGCGGGCTCGGTGGGGCTCGCCGCCGGGCCGGAGGTCGCCATCATGGACGACGCGGGCACGCGGATGGCTCCGGGTGCGCTGGGAGAAGTCGTCATCCGCGGCCCCAACGTCATGGTCGGCTACGTGAACAACCCCGAGGCCAACGCACGCGCCTTCACCCACGGTTGGTTCCGCACGGGTGACCAGGGCACGCTGGACGCGCAGGGCTACCTGCGGCTCACCGGGCGATTGAAGGAGCTGATCAATCGCGGCGGAGAGAAGGTGAGCCCGCTGGAGGTGGACACCGTGTTGCTGGATCATCCCGCCGTGCAGCAGGCCGTGACGTTCGCCCTGCCCCACCCCAAGCTCGGCGAGGACGTGGCCGCCGCCGTCGTCCCGCGCGAAGGCCACAGCCCCACCGAGCGCGAGCTGCGCGACTTCGTGGCGTCGCGAGTAGCGGACTTCAAGGTGCCCCGCCGCATCATCTTCCTCACGGAGCTGCCCAAGGGACCCACTGGCAAGGTGCAGCGCATCGGGCTCGCGGAGCGGCTGGGGCTCACGTCATGAGGATCGCCATCTTCGGCGCGGGCGCCATCGGCGGGTTCCTCGGCGTCAAGTTGCTCCAGGCCGGCGCGGACGTCACCTTCATCGCACGTGGCGCTCACCTGGACGCGATGCGCGCCCACGGCGTCACGCTCACCAGCGGCGGTGAGACGGTCACCGTGCGCCCGCATTGCACGGACTCCCCTGACGACGCGGGCCCGCAGGACTACGTGTTCCTCACGCTCAAGGCCCACGCCCTGCCCGCTGCCGCGCCGCAGATCGCACGGTTGTTGGGACCGGAGACGGCGCTCGTCACCGGCATCAACGGCGTGCCCTACTGGTACTTCCACGGACTCGAAGGCCCGTACGTGGGCCGGCACATCGAGAGCGTGGACCCGGGCGGCGTGCTCCTGCGCACCCTGCCTCCGGAGCGCGTCATCGCCACCGTGGTGTACCCGGCCGCGGAGGTCGTCTCTCCCGGCGTCATCGTGCACACGTACAACGACCGCGTGACGCTGGGCGAACCCGACGGCAGCAAGAGCCCGCGTGTGCAGGCCCTCTCGCAGCTCATGATGAAGGCCGGGCTCAAGTCCCCGGTGCGCCCGCGCATCCGCGATGAAATCTGGGTGAAGCTCTGGGGCAATCTCGCCTTCAACCCGCTGTCGGTGCTCACGGGGGCGACGCTCGACGTCCTCTCCCGCCAGCCGGACCTGCGTGCCGTGGCCCGCGCGATGATGGTGGAGGCCCAAGCGGTGGCGGAGGTGCTGGGCACGCGCTTCCTCATCGACGTGGACCAGCGCATCCAGGGCGCGGGCCAGGTTGGCGCGCACAAGACGTCCATGCTCCAGGACCTGGAGCGCGGGCGCCCCATGGAGATCGACGCGTTGCTGGGCGCCGTGGTGGAGCTGGGTCAGCTCGTGGGCCGCCCCATGCCCACCTGCGAGAACATCCTCGCCCTGGTGCGCGAGCGCGCCCGCCACGCTGGAGGCTACCCGCCCCGCGCGACGCCCGAAGCCCCCTGAGCCGGCGGGACATGAGTCCTGTCCCCAGGGATGAGAAGGTGAGAACCCTGGGGAGACGGGCCGTCGGCGGCGCACCGCGCGAACTGGTCCGACTGTCGGACCAGTTGGGAACCCGCGGCCGGGCGGGGTCCGCGCCCCCAGAGCCGGATGAACTGGTCCGACAGTCGGACCAGTTGGGGAACCCTGGCTGGACGGCGTCCGCGCCCCAGAGCCGGATGGACTGGTCCTACAGTCGGACCAGGTGGAGAACCGTGGCCAGGCAGGGTCCGCGCCCTCCGAGCCGCATGAACGGGTCCGACTGCCGGACCCGTTGGGCCGCTCCGGGCGGGAGGTGGACACCCCTCACGTCCAGAGGCTCAGTCAGACGCGGACGGCATCATGCCCAGGTACTCCAGCGGGTCCGCCGGCTTGCCGTCCACGCGCACCTCGAAGTGCACGTGCGGCCCGGACGTACGGCCGGACTCGCCCACCGTGGCGATGACCTGCCCGCGCCGCACCTTCTGCCCCGTGCGCACGCGCAGGTCGCGGTTGTGCGCGTACAGGGTGATGAGCGGCGGCGCGTGCTCCACGATGACGATGAGGCCGTAGCCCTTCTGCTCGCCCGCGTAGAGGACCGTGCCCTCCTGCGCCGTCTTGATGGGCGTGCCCGCGGGCGCCGCCAGGTCGATGCCGTCGTGCGGCTCCTTGCCCTTCTTGCCGAAGCGTCCATACAGCACGCCGCGCAACGGCCAGTCGAGCAGCCCCTGCGTCGCGAGCTTCGGCCGCGACGGCGCGCCCGGACGTCCTGACACCACGCGCGCACGCGGCGGGTCCTCGCGGCGCGACACCGCCGGCACCGGACGGCGCGGCGTGGACACCGGCGCCTGCCCCGGCTTCGAGAGCACCAGCTCCGGCTCCTCGTCGGACAGCGGTCCGGGGTCGCCGTACTTCGGCGGCTCCCCGCCCGGAATCATCAGCTCCTTGCCCACCGACAGCTCGCGCGGATCCTTGATGCCGTTGGCCTGCGCCAGCTCCTCCACCGAGATGCCGTACGTCTTGGCGATGCGGTACATCGTCTCGCCCGGGGCCACGCGGTGGCGCACCGCCACCAGCTCCGGCTCCTCGTGCGTGGGCCTCAGCGCGAAGGACAGCGGCTTGCCGTCACTCGTGGTCGCGGAGCGCGCCCCCGCCGTGTCCAGCTGCGAGGAGGAAGCGGCCTGGGTGCCCACGCAGCCGCTGAGCAGCGCGGCCGCGAGCAACACCCAGAGCGCCCTACCCGCTCGGCTGGAGCCGCCCCACCCCAACCTCAGGCACCGCCATCCGAACCGTGCCGCTTGAAGCCCTGCAGGTTCCACCCCGTGAGCTCGGGGATGCGACCGTGGTCGGTCATCTCGAAGTGCATCGGCGTCACCGACACGCGCTTCTCGTCGAAGACGGCGTTGCAGTCGCTGCCCGGGATGTCCTGGTGCGCGTACTCCGTGCCGCCAATCCAGTAGTACTTGCGGCCGCGCGGGTCCTCCTTCTCCACGACGTTGCTGCCGTAGGAGTGCCGTCCCTGCCGGGTGATGACGTAGCCGTCCGGCTCCACCCCGCCCGGGATGTTCACGTTGAGGAGCATCCGGGGCGGCAGGGGCCGCGACAGCGCCTCCGTCACCAGCGCCCGCGCGAAGCGGCCCGCCGGCCCGAAGTCGAACGGCCCCCGCGTCACCAGGCTGAACGCGATGGCCGGAATGCCCAGGAACGCGGCCTCCATGGCCGCCGCCACCGTCCCGGAGTACATGACGTCGTCGGCCAGGTTCGCGCCGTGATTGATGCCGGAGACCATGAGCTGGGGACGATTGTCCTTCAGCAAGTGGTTCACCGCCAGATACGAACAATCCGTGGGGGTGCCGTCCACGGCGAACCACCGCTCACGCACCTCCTTGATGCGCAGCGGCCGGTGCAGGCTGATGGCATGGGAGGCGGCGCTCTGCTCGCGGTCAGGCGCCACCACCCACACCTCGCCCAGGGGGCTCACCGCCTCCACGAGCGTCTGCAGCCCTTCGGAGAAGTAGCCGTCGTCGTTGGAGACGAGGATGCGAGGGCGCGAAGTGCTCACGGTCACTGCTTCTTCGCGAGCGAGCGGAAGGCGGACCGGCCCGCGTAACGCGCCCCGGCACCCAGCTCCTCTTCAATCCGCAGCAACTGGTTGTACTTGGCCACGCGGTCCGAGCGCGACGCCGAGCCCGTCTTGATCTGCCCGCAGTCCAGCGCCACCGCGAGGTCCGCGATGGTGGTGTCCTCGGACTCGCCGGAGCGGTGGCTCATGATGGACGTCATGCCCGCCTTGTGCGCCATGCGCACCGCGTCGAACGTCTCCGTGAGGGAACCAATCTGGTTCACCTTCACCAGGATGGAGTTCGCCGTGCCGGTCTCGATGCCACGGCCCAGGCGCTCCACGTTGGTGACGAAGAGGTCGTCGCCCACGAGCTGCACCTTGTCGCCCAGCGCGTCGGTGAGCTTCTTCCAGCCCTCCCAGTCATCCTCCGCCATGCCGTCTTCAATGGAGATGATGGGGTACTTCTGGGACAGGCCCCGGTAGTACTCCAGCAGGCCCTGGGAGTCGTACTCCTTGCCCTCGCCCTTGAGCTTGTACTTCTTGGAGCCCTTGTCGAAGAACTCGCTCGCGGCCACGTCCAGCGCCAGGAACAGCTGCTCGCCCGCCTTGAAGCCCGCCGCGTCGATGGCCTCCATGATGAGCTTGAGCGCTTCTTCGTTGGCCGGCAGGTCCGGGGCATAGCCGCCCTCGTCGCCCACGCCCGTGGCCAGCTTGCGGCCCTTGAGGATCTTCTTGAGCGCGTGGAACACCTCCGCGCCCCAGCGCAGGCCCTCCGCGAACGTCTTCGCGCCGGCGGGCACCACCATGAACTCCTGCACGTCCACGCGGGTGTCCGCGTGCGCGCCGCCGTTGAGAATGTTCATCAGCGGCACGGGCAGCGTGCGCGCCTGCAGACCGCCCACGTAGCGGTACAGCGGCAGGCCGTGCGCGTCCGCCGCGGCGCGCGCGGCGGCCATGGAGACAGCGAGGATGGAGTTCGCGCCCAGCTTGGACTTGGTGGACGTGCCGTCCAGTTCAATCATCCGCTGGTCCACGGCGACCTGGTCCACGGCGTCCATGCCGATGAGCGCGGGCCCGATGGTGTCCCGCACGTGGTCCACGGCCTTCTGCACGCCCTTGCCCAGGTAGCGGCCCTTGTCGCCGTCGCGCAGCTCGTGCGCCTCGTGCTCGCCGGTGGAGGCGCCGGAGGGCACCGTCGCGCGGCCACGGGAGCCGCCCACGAGCAGCACTTCGGCCTCCACGGTCGGGTTGCCACGGGAATCGAGCACTTCACGCGCCAGGATTTGAGCGATCTCGGTCATAGGCGGCCGTTTCTACGAGGCACGGCCAGAACGGGCAAGCACGCTCGCATGGGCCGCCTGCTACAGTGTCCAGCCGCCGAATGCCTCCTCCTCCCAAGCGCCGCGCCACGGGCCCCGACCCGCTTCCCGGTCAGCGCGCCCGGGGTGCGCTCCTGGGCCTCGCCATCGGCAACGCCCTGGCCGTGCCCACCGCGGGGAGGCCCTTCTTCGCGCCGGCCTTCCCCCAGCTCGCCGAGGGGCCGTACGAGGGCATGCACGGAGGCGGCCCGCACGACCTGCGCAAGGGGCAGGTGACGGAGCCCACCCAGCTCGCGGTGGCGTTGGCCCTGAGCCTGCGCGACATGAAGCGTTATGACGCGACGGACGCGCTCAAGCGCTACCGGGCCTGGCAGTCCCACGCCATCTCCGTCAGCGAGCCCATGCGGGAGCTGTTCCAGGAGTGTGACGCAAGCCTTCCAGTCCAGCTGAAGGACGCCGGCAAACGCGTCTGGCAGAAGAACTTCCGCCGCCTGGCCCCCGCGGGCGCCCTGCCTCGCGTGGTGCCCCTGGGCGTGCACCTGGCGAAGGACTCGTTCGCCCTGGCGAAGGCGGCGCTGGAGGACACCGCCCTCACCCACTTCGACCCCCGCAGCCAGCTGGCCGGCGCGGGGCTGTGCGCCGCCATCGCCAAGGCGGTGACGGGCGGTCCGAACCTCAAGGCCGCGGACCTGCTCCCCGCCGCGGAGGTGGGCATCTCCCTGGCGGCCGCCGCCCTGGGCAAGCAGGAGAAGGACTTCGTCCAGGAGGTGGCCTTCGCCGCCAGGCTCCTGCGCGAGGACCTGGCCCTGGCGGCCCAGGACGACCCGCAGCTCTACGGCCCGGAGCTGCACATGCACCGGCCCGGCAATAACGCAGTGCGTGCCGCGTTCCGGCTGGCGTTCTGGGAGCTGCTCCACGTCCCCACGGCGGAGGCCGCGCTCCTGGATGTCATCCACCGGGGCGGCGACACGGAGGTCCACGGTTCCGTCACCGGGGCGCTGGTGGGCGCCTTCCACGGCGAGGGGGCGCTCCCGGAAGAGTGGCGCCAGAAGGTCCTCCTGGCCCTCCAGCCCTACAACCCCCTCCAGAAGGGGACGGTGCTGTGGGAGGTCTACCACCCCCGTCACCTGCTGCTGCTGGCCCCGGCCTAGGGCCCAGCCCAGGCCCCGCAAGCGCGAAGCCCGCGGGGGCCGTCCGGTGAGGGACGGCCCGGACGCGGGCTCCGGGACACGCCGTGGCTCCGGGGCCACGGGTGGGATGGGTCATCAGCCGAGGAGGTCGATGACGACGACGCCTCGCGACGGCTTCTCTTCCTCGGTGTCCGTCCTCCGTTGGGGACGGTCATCGGGTGCAGGCAGTGGGAGTTCCACCACCGGCCGCTCGTAATCCTCGCGGCGGAGCCGCTCGCGGCGCTTGATTTCTTCGATGATGAACGCGTCGAGCATGGGTTCGGTCTCTCCCTCAGCCTACGTACCCCGATGTACGCCCGCCGTCCCGCCCCCTTACCACTTCCACACTTCTTCGATGCAAATTAAGAACCCCGGTTTCTTTCTGGGTACGCCGCTCGGAATCCGCATGGCTGCTCGTCCAGCTCCCGACACCCGGGACAGGGCAACCGTGCCACGGATGTCAGGGAAGCGTCCGTGGGCGTTCAAAATTCGCCTGATCCTAATGCCCTCGCCGCGCGCCGCAACACGACTCATTTCAGGTGCGCCCCCCACCCTCACGCGGCACGGTTCCAGCCGAAAAGGGCCCGCCCGCCTTCCTGCTCCCTTGCACGGCACGGGCCGTACGGGATGACAGGCAGGCGGGCGGAAAACTGACGCGAAATGTCAGCAGTGACGAAAGCCGTCAGGGGGCTTCGGCGCGGCGCTTGAATGCCTCCAGCATCTTGGGGAGCTGGGTCTCCGTGAGGGTGTTGATGATGGCCTTGGGGATGAGCGCGCCCAGGGCCATCTCCACGTTGTAGGTCGCGCGCGTCTTGCCCTCGCCCTCGGGCTCCAGCGTCCAGCTGCCCTTGTTGTCCTTCATCACCTCGCCCTCGACGAAGGTCCAGGACATGCGCTTGGGGCGCTCCTCGGTGACGCGGATGGTGTAGCGGATGCGCTTCACCACATCGACCTCGTAGTGCACCTGGACGGTGTTCCCCTGGCGCTGCGAGGTGGAGACCTTCTTCACCTCCGGGAGGAACTCCGCGTAGCGGTCGTAGTTGGTGATGATGTCGAAGACCTTCTCGACGGGGGCATTGATGGTGATGGTGCGCGTGGCGCCGGCCATGACGGTGTCTCCGAAGGGCGTGAAGGACTGGGCTGGAGGAACAGCTTACGGCGCGTAGCCCGGCTTCTTGTCGAACTTGTGGATGGACTGGATGAAGCGCACGGTGCCCGTCTTGCTGCGCATGACGACGGAGTGCGTCTCACAGCCGCCGCCAAAGAAGCGCACGCCCTTGAGGAAGTCGCCGCTCGTCACCCCCGTGGCGGCGAACATCACCTCGCCGCGGGCCAGCTCTTCCGCGGCGTAGATCTTGTGGATGTCGGTGATGCCCATCTTCTTGGCGCGCTCGATTTCGCCCTGGTTGCGCGGCACGAGCCGGCCCTGCATGTCGCCGCCGGTGGCGCGGATGGCCGCCGCGGCGATGACGCCTTCCGGCGCGCCGCCAATGCCCATGAGCACGTCCACGCCGGAGCCCTCGAAGCAGGTGGCGATGGCGCCGGCCACGTCACCGTCCTCGATGAGGCGCACGCGGGCGCCCGCGGCGCGGACCTCCTTGATGAGGTCGGCGTGGCGCTCGCGGTCGAGGATCATGACCGTGAGGTCCTCCACGTAGAGCTTCATGCGCTCCGCGATGGCGCGCAGGTTCTCCGTGGGGGACTTCGTCAGGTCGATGGCGCCCTTGGCGCGCGGGCCCACGGCGATCTTCTCCATGTACGTGTCGGGCGCGTTGAGCAGGCCGCCGTGGCTGGACATGGCCACCACGGAGATGGAGCCCGGGCGGCCGTAGGCGCACAGGTTGGTGCCCTCCAGCGGGTCCAGGGCGATGTCCACCTCGGGGGCGCCGGCGGCGCGGGCGCCCACGCGCTCACCGATGTAGAGCATGGGCGCCTCGTCGCGCTCGCCCTCGCCGATGACGACCGTGCCGTCGATGTTCAGCGCGTCGAAGGCGCGGCGCATCGCGTCCACGGCGGCCTGGTCGGACTCGTCCTTGTTGCCGCGGCCCATGAGGCGGGCGGAGGCGATGGCCGCCATCTCGGTGACGCGCACGACCTCCATTGCCAGGTTGCGATCCATTGTGGGTGCTCCTCGTTCGGGAATTCGGGAAGGGGAAAAGGTCAGGTGTCGGAGTCGTCCGCGGCCTTCAGGCGGGCGATGGCTTCGGGCAGCCGCTGGGGTCTGCCGTCACGTCCCACGCAGGCGTGCATCGTGCGGCCGGTGCACAGCAGCGTGGGGGCGTCACCGTCGCGCAGCAGCTCGTAGGTGAACACGAGTGACGCGCGGCGCAACTCGCCCAGGGTGGTGCGGATGAGGAGCATGTCGTCGTAGCGCGCGGACGCCTTGTAGTGGGCGCTGGCCTCCACCACGGGCAGCAGCAGCCCGGTGCTCTCCAGTTCGCGGTAGCTGCCTCCGTGGGCACGGAAGAACTCGCTGCGGGCGAACTCGAAGTAGCGGAAGTAGTTCGCGTAGTAGACGACCCCCATCTGATCCGTGTCGCCGTAGATGACGCGCAGCCGTGCCTCGACCATTGAGGCGCCCATATCAGGGCGGGGTGACGTGTCCAAGCGGTGGGCGCGCATGTTGGTTGCTTCTGTGCATCCGGCCGGAGAGGCTGCCGCACCATGTCGCGCCTCCTCACCGTCCTCCTCGTCCTGCTCGCCCTGCCCGCCTCCGCCAGGGCCCCCAAGCTCACGCTGTTCATCAGCGTGGACGCCATGGGCAGCGACCTCTTGTTGAGAAACCGTCCACGCCTCACGGGGGGCCTGGGCCGTCTGCTCTCCACGGGCGCGTACTACCCCTACGCCCGGTACGCCTACGCGGAGGCGCGCACGGCCCCGGGCCACGCCACGCTGGCCACGGGCGCGAACCCGTGGCGCCACGGCATCGTGGACAACGACGTCTACGACCGGGCAACGGGCCAGGCGGTGCAGGTCTACACGGACCCGACGCATCCGGTGCTGAACGGCGAGACGGCCCCGGGGTCGGACACGAGCCCGGTGAACCTGATGGCGGAGACGCTGTCGGACCGGCTGCGCGTGTCCACGCAAGGCCGGGCCAAGGTGGTGGCGCTGTCGTTCAAGTCACGCGCGGCGATTCCGCTGGCCGGCAGGCAGGGCCAGGCGTGGTGGTTCGACGAGGCGACGGGACGGATGGTGACGAGCACCTGGTACGCGAAGGCGGAGCCCGCGTGGATGCAGGCGTTCAACGCGCGCAAGCTGGCGGACGCGGGGTTCAGCAAGACGTGGGAGCTGTTGCGCCCCCGCGCTGAATACGTGGGCGACGACGACCGCGCCATGGAGCCGGAGGCCTACGGCATGGGGCGCGTGTTCCCCCACGCGCTGAAGGGCGGGCTGCAGGCGCCCGGGCCGGCGTCGTACCGGGCGTTCGCGGTGTCGCCGCTGTCGCATGACCTGCTGGTGCAGGCGGCGACGGCCGCGCTGGAGGGCGAGGGGCTGGGGAAGGACGACGTGCCGGACATCCTCGCGGTGAGCTTCAGCGGGACGGATGCGGTGTTCCACGCGTTCGGGCCGTACTCGTGGGAGATGCAGGACACGATGCTGCGGTTGGATGTGGCGATGGGCCAGCTCATCGCCGCCGCCGAGCGAGCCGCTGGGGGCAAGGCGAACCTGGTCATCGCGCTGTCGGCGGACCACGGGGGCGCGGAGATCCCGGAGGCGTGGGCACAGGCGGGCGTGCCGGCCGCGCGGCTCAACCCGGTGGAGGCGGCGAAGGGGCTGGCGCAGGAGCTGAAGGCGAAGTTCGGCGTGGACGTGACGGTGAAGCTGCTGGAGCTGGACGTGTACCTGGGCGGCAAGGCGCTGGAGGACGGCAAGGTGGACGCGGTGGCGGTGCGGCGCGCGGCGGCGGCGTGGCTCGCGAAGCAGCCCTACGCGGTATGGGCGGTGGCGAAGGACGACCTGGACACAGCGCCCGACCAGGGGGGACTCATGGCGGCGATGCGCAGGGGCTACTACCCGATGCGCAGCGGCGACGTGGTGTTCATGTCGAAGCCGTTCCAGGTCATCAGCGATTATCCGCGCGGCACGAACCACGGCACGCCCTACTCCTACGACACGCAGGTGCCGGTGGTGTTCGCGGGCAAGGGTGTGAAGCCGGGGCTGTACCTGGAGGAGATCAACCCCGTGGACGTGGCCCCGACCCTGTCCGCGCTGCTGGAGATGGGGATGCCCGCGTCGGCGGAAGGCAAGCCGCGCGCGGAGGCGCTCACCGGAGCGCGGTAGGAGGCTCACCAAAAGCGAAGGGCAGGTCGCGTCGGCTTTCACCGGCCCGCCCTGCCCTCCCGCTGCGTGGAATGAAGTCCTGCGTCAGCCCTGCGCGGAGCGGGCCTTGCGCGCGGGCTTCTTCGTCGTCGCGATCTCCAGCGACAGGTCCATGGCCCGCGCCGAGTGCGTCAGCGAGCCCATCGACACGAAGTCCACGCCCAGCTTCGCCAGCCGGGGCAGCCGGTCCAACGTGACGCCGCCCGAGACCTCGATGGGCACGCGGCTCGCCGTCAGCTTCACCGCTTCGCGGATCTGCGCGTCGTCCATGTTGTCCAACATGATGACGTCCGCGCCCGCGGCGATGGCCTCTTCCAGCTGCTTGAAGTTGGTGACCTCCACTTCAATCTTCACCAGCCGGGGACCGTTCAGCTTCGCGCGGCGGACCGCTTCCGTGATGTCGCCACCCACGGCCGCGATGTGGTTGTCCTTGATGAGGATGCCGTCGAAGAGGCCGAAGCGGTGGTTGGACGCGCCGCCCATGCGCACCGCGTGCTTGGCCAGCCCGCGCATGCCCGGCGGCGTCTTGCGCGTGTCCAGCACCCGCAGCTTCGACCCCCGCACGGAGGTCATCGCCTGCTGGGCCAGCGTCGCGATGCCGGCGGCGCGCTGCACCAGGTTGAGCGCGGTGCGCTCCGCGGCCAGCAGCGAGCGCAGCTTGCCGTGGACGCGCGCGGCGACCATCTTCGGTTTGATCTCCTCGCCGTCGCGCTTGAGGACCTCCACCTCCACCTCCGCGTCCACCATGTGGAAGACGCGGACGAAGGCATCCAGGCCGGCGACGATCATCTGCTCCTTCGCGACCAGCTCACCACTGCCCACCGCGTCGGCGGGAACCACCGCCAGCGAGGTCACGTCCCCCGCCGCGCCCAGGTCCTCGTCGAGGGACAGCGCGATGAGCCGATCGAGATAATCCTGCTGCACTTCCGCCTCCTACCGGCGCGCCTTGCGCGCTGGCTTGCCCCGAGTGGTCTTCTTCGCCGCGGCCTTCTTCGCGGTGGTCTTCTTCCCCGCCGCCTTCTTCGCGGAAGCCTTCTTCGCAGGGGCCTTCTTCGCGGCCGTCTTCTTGCCCGCGGCCTTCTTCGCCGGAGCCTTCTTCGCGGCCGTCTTCTTCCCAGCGGCCTTCTTCGCGGCCGGCTTCTTCCCTGCCGCCTTCTTCGCGGAAGCCTTCTTCGCAGGGGCCTTCTTCGCCGCCGTCTTCTTGCCCGTGGCCTTCTTCGCCGGAGCCTTCTTCCCTGCCGCCTTCTTCCCTGCCGTCTTCTTCCCTGCCGCCTTCTTCACCGGCTTCGCCGAGCCCTCCGGCGCCTCGCGGGTGTCGCCACCCTCCTTGGCCCGGTCGAACTCGCGCATCGCATCGTCCACGAGGCCCATGCTCATGTACGCGACGCCCAGGTCGTGGTGGTCCGCCGGGGACAGCCCTTCCCTGGTGCCCTCGCGCAGCTTGTTGAGCGCCTCCTCCACCACCGGATCCGCCGCCTTGGGCGCCTGAGAAGCCTCCTCGGCTTCCATCTCGCCCTTCAGCTCCTGGCCCAGGTTCACCTCTTCGTCCTCCGGTGCCTGCGGCTCGGAGGCCACCTTCACCTGCGCGGTCTCGGGCGCGGGGGACTCGGACGCTTCAGGGGCTTCGGACTCGGTGCTGCCCGGTAACGGTGACGGCGTTTCGGACATGGGGGGCTCCGGGGCGATGCGCTGGAGGTGATCCTGCAGCTTGACCGCGCGCTCCTGGAGCTCCGCCACCCGGGCCTTGTCCTTCTCCACCACGTCCGGCGGAGCACGGGCCACGAAGTTCGGGTTGTCCAGCTTGCGCTGCAAACTCGAGAGCTCCTGCTCGGCGCGGGCGATCTCCTTCTTCAGGCGGTCGCGCTCCGCGTCCAGATCCACCAGCCCCGCCAGGGGCACGTAGATCTCCAGGTTGCCGCTCACGAACGCCGCCGCCTGCGGAGGCTTGGCCCCCGGCGGTCCCACCACCACCTCGGACAGGCCCGCGAGCGGCATCAGGTACGCGCGCCACCGCTCCAGCAGCTCGCGCGTCGTCGCGTCCGGGCTCTGCACCACCGCCTTCACCTTCGCGGACGGCGGCAGGTTGCTCTCACCGCGCAGCGTGCGCAGGCCCTCGATGGCCGCGATGACCGGCGCCATCTCCCCTTCCGCGGCCGCGTCCACCCATGCCGCCTCCGGCTCCGGGTACGCCGCGATGCAGATGCTCTCCGTGGGCCGGGACATCGGCAGCTTCTGCCAGATCTCCTCCGTGATGAACGGCATGAACGGGTGCATCAGCCGCAGGATGCGGTCCAGGCACGTCACCAGCACGGCGCGCGTGGTGTCCTTGGCCTCCGCGTCCTCGCCGTACAGCGAGCCCTTCGCCAGCTCGATGTACCAGTCGCAGAACTCCGCCCACAGGAACTGGTACAGCGTGGACGCGGCCTCCGCGAAGCCGAACGCCTCCAGCGAGGCGCGCGTCGACTCGGTGGCCCGCTGCAGCCGGGAGAGGATCCACCGGTCCGCCAGCGTCAGCGTGCGGCCCTCCAGCGGCGTGCGGTCCAGGCTGAAGTCGCCCATGTTCATCAGGGCGAAGCGGCTGGCGTTCCACAGCTTGTTGCAGAACGCCTTGTAGCCACCCAGGCGGTCCATCGACAGCTTGATGTCGCGGCCCTGCTGCGTGAGCGACGCCAGCGTGAAGCGCAGCGCGTCCGCGCCGTGCGCGGGCATGCCCTGCGGGAAGCGGTTGCGCAGGGACGGCTGCAGCGCCTCCGCCTTGGCGCCCAGGATGACGTCCAGGGGATCGATCACGTTCCCCTTCGTCTTGGACATCTTCTCGCCCTTCTCGTCGCGCACCATCGCGTGCAGGTACACGGTGCGGAAGGGCACATCGCCCATGAAGTGCAGGCCCATCATCATCATCCGGGCGACCCAGAAGAAGATGATGTCGTGGCCCGTCTCCATCACGGACGTCGGGTAGAAGGTCTTGAGGTCCGCCGTCTGCTTCGGCCAGCCCAGCGTGGAGAACGGCCACAGCGCGGACGAGAACCAGGTGTCCAGCACGTCCGGGTCCTGCGTCAGCTCCGTGCCGCCGCACTTCGGGCAGGACTCCGGCGCCGTGCGCGACACGATGACGTCCGCCGTGTCCTTCGAGCGCGCCTCCGGGGGCGTGCACGCCGTGCAGTACCACGCCGGGATCTGGTGGCCCCACCACAGCTGGCGGCTCACGCACCAGTCGTGGATGTTGTTCATCCAGTGGAAGTACGTGTTCGTCCAGGACTCGGGGACGAACTTCGTGCGGCCCTGCTCCACCGCCTCGATGGCCGGCTTCGCCAGCGGCTCAATCTTGATGAACCACTGCGGAGACAGGCGCGGCTCCACCACCGTGGCGCAGCGCTGGCAGGTGCCCACGCTCAGCTTGTGCGGCTCCTCCTTCTCCAGGAGGCCCAGCTCCGTCAGGTCCGCCAGCACCTGCTTGCGCGCCTCCGCGCGATCCAGGCCCGCGTACTTGCCGGTGTCCTTCGACATCTTCGCCGCTTCGTCCAGGATGGACAGCATCGGCAGCTTGTGGCGCAGGCCCGTCTGGTAGTCGTTGAAGTCGTGCGCGGGCGTGACCTTCACCACGCCGGTGCCGAACTCCATGTTGACGAGCTCCGCGTCCGCGATGATGGGGATGTCGCGGTCGGTGAGCGGCAGGGACACGCTGCGGCCCACGAGGCCCAGGTAGCGCGGGTCGTCCGGGTGCACGGCCACCGCCGTGTCGCCCAGGAGCGTCTCCGGGCGCGTCGTCGCCACGGTGAGCGAGCGGTCGCTGTCCTTCACCGGGTAGCGGATGTGCCAGAGCGAGCCGTTCTTCTCCTCGTGCTCCACTTCCAGGTCGGAGAGGGCCGTGCGGCAGGACGGGCACCAGTTGATGAGCTTCTGGGCCCGGTACATCAGGCCCTCTTCGTACAGCCGGACGAACACCTCGCGCACCGCGGCCGAGGACTGCTCGTCCATGGTGAAGCGCTCGCGGCTCCAGTCCAGCGACGCGCCCAGGTAGCGGTGCTGCTCACCGATGCGCGCGCCGAACTTGCCCTTCCACGTCCAGACGCGCTCGAGGAACGCCTCGCGGCCCAGGTCGTGGCGGCTCTTGCCTTCGGTCTTCTTGAGCTCCTTCTCCACCACCATCTGCGTGGCGATGCCCGCGTGGTCCGTGCCCGGCAGCCAGAGCGTGTTGAAGCCGCTCATCCGCTTCCAGCGGGCCAGGATGTCCTGGATGGTGGCGGTGAGCGCGTGGCCGATGTGCAGGCTGCCCGTCACATTGGGCGGCGGCAGCACGATGCTGAACGGCGGCTTGGAGGAAGGGGCTTCGGCGCGGAAGTAGTCGCGCTCCAGCCAGTGGTTGTACCACCGCGCCTCCACTTCGGAGGGCTCGTAGGCCTTGGACAGTTCAGTCGTGTCAGTCATTGCAAGCAGCCGGCCCCCGACGGGGCCGGCGGGGAATCAGGGGGGACTGCGAATCAATGCTGGGTCTCGCGGTCCTTGATGAGCCGCTCCAGCTCTTCCCGGATGATGGTCTCCGCCAGCTGCGGAACGACCTCCCAGGCAATCTTCTCGATGACCTCACGGGACGCCTTCGACAGCGCCTCGCGCAGCTGCGCCTCGCCGCCATCCGCGGCCGGACGGGCGCGCGCGGGCGGAGTGGCCGGCGAGGGTCCGCCGATGTCCAGGGAGATCTCCTCCGTGCCGCCAGGCAGCGAGTCCTCGAGGCGGAGGCTCTCCGTGCGGGCCTGCGCGGCGGGCGGCGCGGCCGGGGCGGCCGGAGCCCCCAGGCCGAACGGATCCCGGGCCCGGGCGGCGGGAGGCACC
>NZ_RAWK01000105.1 GCF_003612165.1 Corallococcus aberystwythensis
CGCCTCCCCGAGCCGCCGCCCCCGGAACCGCCCCGCACCTGGTGGCGGCGTGTCGTGGACTACCTGGAGCTGAACACCTGGGAAGGGCGGGGGGCCTTCTGGCTCGTGCTGGCCGTGCTCGTCGTCGGCTTCTGGCCGCTGGCGGTGCTGGCGGTTTCGGACGTGAGCGGCACGGCCCGCCGGATGCTGGTCGCCGCCGGGCCCGCGTCCATCTGTCTGGGGTTCGCCGTCCTCATCCTGTGGTGTGGCCACCGGTACGGCGAAGGGCTTCAGTGGTCGCGCCGCCAGACGTGGGGACTGGCCGTGATGTTCCTGGGCCTGGGCCTGCTGGGCGGCCTGGGCCTGTGGTTCAGCGAGAGCTGAACCACGAAGCGGGGCCCTCTCAGCCCTGCTCCGCGCCCTCGAAGGTGACCTTCGCCTTGTTCATGACGTGCTCCACGGCGAGCAGGTACCAGCCCAGCTCGGCCAGGCGGCGGGTCGTCTCGGGCGACTCGCGCAGGGCGGCGTGGGCGTCCTCCGCGCTCAACCCGAAGGGCTCCACGTAGTCGCGGATCAGCTGCTCCAGCTTCTCCGGCGTGAGCTGCAGCTTCTCCGCCTCGGTGACGGCCTTCAGCGCGATGCCGATGTGCAACCGGCGCTCGGTGTCCGCGCGCGAGGTGGGGTCCGTGAGCCAGCCCTGGAGCGCTTCCTGCTGCTCGTCCACGTCGAAGTGGTAGGCGACCATGGCCTGACCCTCGGCCTGGACCCAGCGGCGGCGGAGCTCCTCCTCCACCAGCACCCGGGGAAGCTCCACTGGCGCGCGCCGGGCCACCTCGTCCAGGACCATGTCCTGGGCCCGAGCCCAGAGCTGCCCCGCGGCCTCGTCCTCCAGCTCCTCGCGGAGGTTGCCGAACACCTCTTCCAGCGTGCTGCCCATCCCCAGCTTCTGGAGGAACTCCGGGGAGCTGTCCGGAAGCATCGTCACCTGGTGGGCGCCGATGATGTCCACCAGGAAGCGGGCGGGCTTTCCCTGGAGGCCTTCGACCGGGTAGTCCGCCGGAAGCTCCAGGGCAATCTGCATGGACTCGCCCACCTTGCCGCCTTCCGCCAGGGCTTCGCAGAACCCGGGCAGCGCCTCGATGGGCGCCAGCTCCGTCGTCATGCCGAAGCGCGCGGAGAAGGGGATGAGCTTGCCGTCGCAATAGCCCACGATGTTGAGCTGGACGTCGTCGCCCGGCTCCAGCGCCTCGCCCTTCTGGCGCTCGCGCGTGGTGGCCAGGGCGCGGCGCTTCTCGTGGAAGGCGCGCAGCAGGTCCTCTTCCGTGAGGTCGTCCGGGGTGGGGACGCGCACGGCGATGCCCTCCAGGGAGGGGGCCTGCACGCTGGGAAGCTTGAGGGCTTCGGCGGAGACGCTGCTCACGACCGGGCTCATCTTCAACAGCCGCTCGACGCCGCGGCCAGATTTTGCAGGCCCTTGAGGGGGGGTCACGAATGCTCCCGGGAGATAGACGACGAGTCCGCGTCCGCGCCAATGGGGAACAAAGCGACGGCTCGGCATGGACTGAGATCTAGTCCAGCCGAGCCGCTCTGACAAACCGCGAGGGTTTGAACGCTTAGCTGAAGAAGGCGCCCACGATGCTGGACACCGTGGAGACCGCGGCGCCCACCTGGCTGACGATCGGGATGTTGGTGGCCGCGGCGATGGAGCCCACCGCGGTGATGACCGACGTCACCTTCTTGCCGACGCCCGCGTTCTTGTCCATCAGCGTCGCGCCCGCGTTGGCCACGTCCACCGCGGCGATGGCCACGTTGACGCCCGGAGCGAACCGGCCCAGCGCCTTGGCGGCGGTGCCCGCGGCGGCCTTCGCGCCCTGCTTGAGGGCGGCCTCACCGGCCTCGCGGCCCACCGTGGACAGCGCGGCCTTGGCGGCGGAGCGCGTCCCGCTGCCCAGGATGCCCTTGGCCAGCGTGCCGCCGGCCTTCGCGGCGTCGCCCGCGGCGGAGGTGACGGCGCGGCCCACGTTCTTCAGCGACGCGCCCTCCATGATGCCCTTGGTGGCGGCGCCCTTGACGGCCTTGAGCACGTCATCGCTGGCGTTGGGGAGCGCCTTCTTGAAGGTGTCGAAGGCCGCCTTGCCGGCGTCCAGCTTGCCCTTGAAGATGGTGCCGCCCAGCACGCCGCCCATCACCTTGCTGCCGACGATGCCGCCCGTCGCGGCGGTGATGGTGGACTTGGCCGCGTCCAGCGAGGAACGCGTGGCGGTGATGATGTCGTCCTTGCTGCCGGAGCGGATGGCCTGGCGGACGTCCTTGATGGCCGTGGCGCCCGCGGCCACCGCGCCGGGGATGCCCGCGTAGCGCATGGCGGCGCCCATCTGCGCGCCGAACTTGGTCAGCCCCTTGAAGCCCTGGGAGAAGGTCGGGTTGCGGACGAAGTCCAGGTTCGTCTTCCCGAGGATGCCCTGGGCGCCGTCCTTGATGTTCTTGATCTGCTGGAAGGCGTCCTTGCTGAAGTTGATCGCCTTGGACGCCTGGGTCGCGACCGCGATCCCGCCCTTCACGAGCTGCTTGTTGGCCTCGAAGGTCTGCTGGACGTTGGTGCGGACGGCGTTGAAGGTGCGCTTGATGTCGGGGAAACCCATGGTGGGCCTCGTAGGTTTGGAAGGGGCGGAACTTGAACTGATTATCGGACGCGGAGCGCGCGAGTTGCTTGAGACTGGTTTTCCACGACTACACGCGCGGGGCAGGTGCGGCACTTTTTTCAAGTGCCTGAAATCATTGCGTTCTGTGGGCTGCGCGTACGAAGGGCTCGCGCCGGAACGCCGCCGGGCCGGTGCCCTGCCAACGTTTGAACGCGCGGCTGAATGCCGGGACGCTCTCGTATCCCACACGGCCCGCGATGGTCTCCACCTTCTCGGGGGTGTCGCGAAGCAGCTCCGCGGCCCGCGCGATGCGCCAGCGCGCGAGGTACTGGAGCGGGGACTCGCCCACGAGCTCCGTGAAGCGCGCCGCGAACCCTGAGCGCGACATGCCCACGCGTCGCGCGAGCATTTTCCGTATTTGAATCAGGTCTATGCCGGGATGACTCCGCCAACCCTCGTCGTCGCGGGAGACGGAAACGACCGACGAGAACCCCGCGACGGTCGCAGCCGTCCAGCGGCTCACGTGGGCGTACCTCCAGACGGCGTTCCATCCCGACGATCCAGCCTGGCCCGTGGCGTGCGCGGAGTTGATGGCGCACCCGGCTCCGCGGGGACGGGTTGAAAGCAAATGAGGGCCTGGGGGAGGGCGGCCTGCCACAAGCGACCCGCCCTTCACCCGAGCGCGCGCAGCGTGTCCGCCACCCGGCGCAGGTCCTCCTCGAAGTGGACGCGCGCCTGGGCCCGCGCGCGCTCGTCCGGCATGCGCAGGAGCGCGGAGGGGTGGAAGGTCGCCATCCATGCCTTGGCCCAGGGCGTGTCGAAGATCTGCCCCCGGCTCTTGTTGATGCGGAAGCCCGGCCCCAGGAAGGACTGCGCCGCCGTGGCCCCGAGGCAGAGGATCATCTTCGGCTTCACCTGCGCCACCTCGGCGTCCAGCCACGCCTTGCACGCGAGCACCTCGCTCCGTCCGGGCTTCTCGTGCAGGCGCTGCTTCTCCTCGCCCGCCACCCACCCGAAGTGCTTCACCGCGTTGGTGACGTAGAGCTGCTCGCGCTCGAGGCCCACTTGCGCGAGCACCGTGTCGAGCAGCTGGCCCGCCGGACCGATGAAGGGCCTGCCCTCCCTGTCTTCCATGTCTCCAGGCTGCTCGCCCACGAGCATCAGCCGTGCCCCCGCCGGCCCTTCGCCGAACACCGTGCGTGTGGCCCGCTCGTGCAGCGGACAGGCCCGGCAGCCTTTCGCCGCCTGGGCGAGCGAGGCGAGGTCCCGGTGCTCGGGCAGGAAGCGGCTCGATTCGGAGACCTCAAGCTTCGGGGTCACCATGCGCGAGGTGCGCTGGGGCGCCTGGCGCACCAGCTCCGGAATGAGCCGGGTCTCGGGCAGCGTGGCCCAGTGCTTCTTGGGCATCTCCGCGCGCATGGCCCGCACGTTGAGCCGCGCTGGATTGAAGGTCGACGCGTAGTACGTCCCCCACATCTCCTCCAGCGCATCCCCCTCGGGCGCCTGCGAGCGCGGCACCCCCGGCCCGTACGTGAGCCCCTCCAGGTCCCAGGACACGCTCGCGTCCGGCGTGAGGATGCTCCAGCGCATGGAGGGGAAGCGCCGCGCGAAGAAGGGCGCCACGTAGCGCACGATGAGGTGCTCGGGCCGGTGCCACGCGATGAAGAACTCCTCGCCCTCGCGCTCCACCCGCCGGAAGCGCACGAAGGCCTTCATCTTGTGCGCGTCGCGCTGCACGCTCTTGGCCAGCATGAGCACACGGTGCACGTCCGCGTCGCTCTCGATCTCCAACAGCTTGCGCTCCCCACGCGTGAGCCGCCACAGCACCCGGTAGAGCAGCCCCCAACGCTCCGGCGAGCGGTGACATGCCACCTTCTCCGCCAGCTCCAGGAACGCTGGAGGCACCGACAGCCCCGACACGGGCGCGCTCGCGGGCACCACGTCCGGCGCGAGCAGCGAACCCTGTCCGAGCCCTTCCTCGGTGAACAGCACCTGCTCCGGGGACACGCCCCGGGCGAGCAGTCCGCGCGCGGCAGCGCGGAACGAGTCCAGGTCCCGCCCCACCTCCACCCGCATCAGAGCTCTCCGGTGAGCGCTTCCCGGGCGGAGGTGAACAGGGAGAGCTGGGTGGCGGGAGGTGTCACCCGCTCCACGAGCCGGGCCGAGTCGATGAGCCCCGTGGGCCGGTGGTCCGCCGTCACGATGAAGGGCTTCATGCGTGTGAGGGGCACGTGCAGCCGCCCCAGGTCCGCGAGCGTGATGCGGTGCCAGCGGCGGATGCGGAGGAGCCGGTCCACCGTGCGCACGCCCATGCCCGGGATGCGCAGCAGGTCCTCGCGCGGGGCGCGGTTCACATCCATGGGGAACAACTCCCGCCGGCGCAACGCCCACGCGAGCTTCGGATCCAGCTCCAGCGACAGGTCTGGCTGTTCAGGTGGCGCGAGCTCGTCCACGCGAAAGCCGTAGAAGCGCAGCAGCCAATCCGCCTGGTACAGCCGGTGCTCGCGCACGAGCGGCGGTGACTTCGCGGGCAGACGGGCGTCAACGAGCGGGATGGGGCTGTAGGCCGAGTAGTACACACGCTTGAGCTTGAAGCCCGTGTAGAGGCGGTTCGCGGTGTCGAGGATGGCCGCATCCGGCGTGGGCGTGGCGCCGACGATCATCTGCGTGCTCTGGCCCGCGGGGGCGAACTTCGGCGCCTTGGGGCTCTCCTTGCGCTCGGCCTTGGATTGCTCCACCCGGGTGGAGATCTCCTTCATCGTCCCGCCCGTGATGGCGAAGCTCTTCTCCGGCGCGAGCTTCTTCAGGTCGCCATCCGTCGGCAGCTCGATGTTGGCGCTCAGCCGGTCCGCGTACAGGCCCGCCTTGTCGATGAGTTCCTTCGACGCGCCCGGCACGGCCTTGAGGTGGATGTAGCCCTGGAAGCCGTGCACCTCGCGCAGCGTGCGCGTCACCTCGATGAGCTGCTCCATCGTGTAGTCCGGACTCTTGATGACGCCGGAGCTCAGGAACAGGCCCTCGATGTAGTTGCGCTTGTAGAAGTCGAGCGTGAGCTGCACCACCTCCGCGGGCGTGAAGCGCGCCCGGACGGTGTCACTGGAGATGCGGTTGATGCAGTACTGGCAATCGTAGATGCAGAAGTTGGTGAGCAAGATCTTGAGCAGCGACACGCACCGGCCATCCGGCGTGTAGCTGTGGCAGATGCCCATGCCCTCGACGCTGCCGAGCCCTTCCTTCTCCGCCTTGCGTTTGCCGCCGCTGCTCGAACACGAGGCGTCGTACTTGGCGGCATCGGCGAGGATTTCCAACTTCTTGCGTACGTCCATGGAGGCAAACCTAGTGCTCACCCCTGACGCGTGACGCAGCGGGAAGCCTTGGCAAGCAGGGTGACGAGGGCTGCTCTTCCGCCTGCCTGAACAGCCGGACGGTCACTCCTTCAGGAACGTGCCGTGGAAGCCCAGTGGCAGCGCGCGGGGCAGCGTGGCGAGCGCCACGGGCCCATCGTCGAGGTGCTCCGCGTCGAAGGCCGCCAGGCGCGTGTGGCCGCGCGTGCAGTCCAGTGACGTGCCCAGCAGCCAGCCCTGGCCCTCCCGTGACCCCGTGGGCACGAAGAGGTGCTCCTCGGCGATGATGCCCGGGCCGTAGTCGAAGCGCTGCACCCGGTCGCGCTCGACGTCGATGCGGGCGATGACGCCCCCGTGCGGGAGCACCGCGTCCTCGCCCTCCAGCACGACGAAGTGCGCGCTCCCACGCCGTCCCGGGACGCGAGGGTCCACGACCGGGAACTCCGCGCCATGGGGGCTGCGGAGGATGCGGCCCTGGCCGGCGCCCAGGGGAATCTCCAGCTGTGCCAGCCGCGCCGGGGGGCGATCCTTCACCCGGCCCTGGATGTCCTCGTCCACCGTCAGGTGCATGAAGTGCGAGTCCTCGTACCAGCAGGCGTACGCGCGCAGCCGGTCTCCGTCCTCCCACGCATGGCCGAAGTGGAAGACGAAGCCCGCGGGCAGTTCCCGGCGCACGACGCGCGTCAGGTCCGCCTTGTCCACCACGAGCACCGTCGTCCCCAGCGACGGCTGCCAGGCCTCCTTGTCGAACCACGTCAGGTCGCGCCTGGCGTCCCACAGCAGCGGCGCGAGCACCACGACGAGGTGGCGCTCCGTCTGCGCGAAGGCGTGCGCATAACCCGGGATGGGCATGGGCATGTTCGCGAACTGGAGCATTCGCCCGTCGGCGCTGAAGTGGTACAGCAGCAGCAGGCCCTGCTCACCGGCGTACGGTGCGAGCCCGAAGTTCCAATAGCTGCCGTCGCGCTCGGTCAACGGGTGCGCGGAGAAGGGGACGCCGGTCAGCTCCTCGGACCAGTCCTTCGTGCCGCGCGTCTCGAGTGTCTCCGGGTCCAGCCGGTACGCGGAGCCCGCCTCCCAGAGCGCGAGCAACTCGCCACCCACCATGAGCACCGACGTATTGGCCGCGTTGTAGGCATCGTTGCCGCGCGCGGGCAGCTCGGTGGTGCCCAGCGCGTAGTGGCCCAGTCGCTCCTCGTTCTGGAACTTGAAGGTCGACACGAAGCGCCCATGGTGCGTGACGCCGCGGGATGAGACGCGGAAGGACTGCACCATGCCGTCGCCGTCGAACCAATGACGCACACGCTGGCCCGCGCGCTCCAGGCGGGCGGGGCCATTGCGGTACAGCGTGCCGTGGAGCGCGTCCGGGAAGCGGCCCTTCACGCGCGCGTCCACGGGCGCCAGCGCCGCCGACGTCACCGAGCGCCACCCCAGGGCCCAGTCAGGGGCCGGGGGCGGCGCGGCGGCGGGACGCGGGCCCGAGGCGCAGCCGGTGAGCATCGCGGCCCCCATCCCCTTCAACAGTGTGCGGCGGTCCATGGCGCGAGTCCTCAGAACACCGTCAGGGTGAGCACCGTGCCGTCGGCGGCCAGCGTGAACTTCGCCTCATCGAAGCTGGGCTTGCCGCGCGCGCCTACGTTGTTGCTGAAGCCGTAGCCCTCCTTGGGGATGCCAATGAAGTTGGTGTCGAGTTTGTTGTTGTCATTGGCATCATGGAAAAGGCTCACGGCATAGGTGCCCGGCGCGAGGTCCGGGATGGTGACGGTCACCTTCGCGTCCTTCACCTCCACGGTGCGAACGGCCATGGGCTTGCCCTTGTCGTTGAACGACGCCGCGTCGGCGTGCACGGCGATGAGGACGTGGCCCGTCTTCTTCGTCAGGCCTTGGATGTCCAGGGTGAGCGTCGCGGCGTGAGCGTTGGCGGCCAGCAGCAGCAGGGAAGCGGCGAGAAGGGTCTTCATGGTTGGGCCTCGGGTGTGGCGGGTGAACTCGAGGCAATATGAAGGGCCGTATCAGGGTGCACATGTGCCTGAAGTCACATGCGGACGCTTTCTTTCTGGAGGCGTACCCAGCGCATTCCAACGAGGGCTGCGCTCGGAGGCATCACTTCCGGTTCGCGCAGAAAGGGGCGTCGAAGGTTCCCGACAAACCCGTCGTCATTCCGTCGGATTTTCCCTGGACCTGGACATCGAAGCTTCCAACGAGCTGGGCCGTCGTAGCGGTCGTCAGGTTGATGCTCCCGCTGGTGGCCACCGCGAGTGTCTCCGTTCCTCCGTCCGTGAGACGCTGCTGGATCTGGACGAACCCGGGGCCGGTGGCGCTGCCGACCTCGAATGTCCCTGCCGCAGGGGGGCCAATGACCGAGACCGTCAGGAAGCGGGACGGCGGAAGGACATAGCCGGCGTCCGCGGGGGTCGTGCAGAGCCCGGAGAGGTCGCTGTCGGACAGGATGGCAATCGAGAAAGAGGTCCCGCCGTCGGGGCCGCGCGGCAGGAGTTCGCCGGACCAGGTCACCGGGAAGGCCTTGTCGCCCTGCAAGGATCCCACGCCCTCCGTCTGTTCCGACTTGGAGCCACAGGCAGGAAGGAAGAGCAATCCAATGACGGGAAGGAGGTTCAAGCGCATGGGGCGTACTCGATGAGCGGATCGGGTGTTCTGAGGAGTCTATACGAGCAGCGGGAGTGCAGTCCGGCCACTGCGCGTACGGGCGAACGGCCAAGGTGCAGAGGCATGCAGCAGCCTCAACCTGTCCACCGAAGCGGGTGACGCTCAAAGTAGCATTCCACCGCCCGGGTAGACGGGCTTGGGGTGCCACCGCGCCGCCTGTCATTCGCGTCCGCCCTGCGCGGACGAGAGGTCCCTCATGAAGCTGGTTGGAATGATCTCCTCGCTGCTCTGCGCCCTCCTGCTCTGCATGCCGGGGCTTGCGCGCGCGCAGACGACCGCCTCGCTGTGGAACGGCACCACGGCGCCATCTCCCGCGCAGCTCGACCCGGACACCACGGCCGTGGAGGTGGGGGTGCGCTTCCAGAGCGCGGCCCCCGGTGTCCTCGACAAGGTGCGCTTCTACCGGGATCCGCTCGTGCCCCTCGCTACCTGCGTGGTGCACGTGTGGAGCGCGAGCGGTGCACTGCTCGCCTCCGGCGTCTGGGTGGGGGAGGGCGGGCCGCACGCGGGTTGGGTGACGCTGGATCTCTATCCGGACATCCCCCTGGCGGCGGACACCGAATACGTCGTCTCCTACTTCGCGCCCCAGGGGCGCTACACCGTTACCGAGGGCTTCTTCGCCAGCGGCTACAGCGCCGGGGTGCTGTCGGTGCCCGCGAGCGGCGGGGTCTTCGCGTACGGGCCGAGCGGCACCTTCCCGGCGGAGACGTGGAACCAGTCCAACTATTGGGTGGAGCCCATCGTCAAGCTGGCGCCTCCGGAGACGCCGCTGTTCGCGCGGGCCTATCCCGGCAACAACGCCGCCGCGGTGCGCTGGGATGCCGCGTCGGGGGCCCAGACGTATTCGGTCCTGCGCGCCACCTTGGAGGCCGGGCCCTACCAGCCGGTGGCGTCGGGCCTCACGCGGACGGCCTGGCTGGACACCTCCGCCAGCAATGGCGTCGCGTACTTCTACCAGGTGCGCGCGTCCAACACGTACGGCACCAGCGCTGCGTCCTACCGGGCCACGGTGACGCCGGCGCCCACCGCCTACAGCCTGTGGCAGACGCCCGCGCCCTCCGGCGTCTTCGCGTCCGACGACACGGCCGGCGTGGAGCTGGGGGTGCGCTTCAAGAGCGACGTGCCGGGCATCGTCGACGCCGTGCGCTTCTACCGGGACCCGGGTGCGCCGCTGGAGAAGCGCGTGGTGCACCTGTGGGACGCGCAGGGCGTCCTGCTGGCCACGGGCCTCTTCGTGGGGGAGGGCGGGCCGGGGAGCGGCTGGCAGACGGTGGATCTGTACCCGGACGTGGCCGTGCAGGAGAACACGGCGTACACCGTGTCGTACTACGCGCCGGCGGGTGGCTACACCGTGGCCTCGCAGGCCTTCGTCATCTCGTACTACGCCCAGCCGCTGCACGTGCAGGCGGACGGTGGCGTCTTCGCCTACGGGCCCGAGGGCACCTTCCCCACGCTGAGCTGGGAGAGCTCCAACTACTGGGTGGAGCCCGTCTTCCGCGTTCGCTGATCACCGCAACCCCGTATCCTTTTTCGCCCGTCGCGTGTCTCTCCGGCATGAGCACTGAGTCACCAGACCCGCTGGGAGACGCCGTCAAGGCCTCCTGGCGCCGTTTCCTCGATACCTACGAGCCCCTGCGCCCGGACCTCTACCGGTATTGCCGGCAGCTGACGCGCAGCCCCTGGGATGCCGAGGACATGGCCCAGGAGACGATGGCCCGGGCGTTCGCGAGCCTCGGCATCATGGCGGAGCCACCGCGCAGCCCGCGGGCGTGGCTCTTCCGGGTCGCGAGCAACCTGTGGCTCAACCGGATGCGGCAGGCGCGAGAGGTACCGGCCACCGGCGGCGGCGTCGATGTCCCGGAGCCGGCAACGCGCGCTGAGCCTCGCGCGACACGTGAGGCCGCGGGGACGTTGCTCTCGCAGCTCTCGCCGCAAGAGCGGGCCGCGGTCGTGCTCAAGGATGCCTTCGGGATGTCACTCGAGGAGACCGCCGAGGCGCTCTCCACCACGACCGGAGCCATCAAGGCCGCCCTGCACCGGGGGCGGTCGAAGCTGGTGACGCCGGAACCGGAAGCGCCGGCGCCGGTGGCTCCCGCCGTCCTCAACGCTTTCTGCGACGCCTTCAACGCGCGGGACCTCGATCGTCTCACGGCGCTCCTGCTCGATACGGCGACCCTGGAGTATCCGGGCTTCAAGATCGAGTCCGGGGCCCAGGCGGTCCGCGACGGTTCACTCCAGGGAACGCTCTTCGGCTGTCCCGAAGGCGGCTACGTGCTCGTGGATCCGCCTCGTTGCGAACTCCGCGCGCACCGGGGCGAATCACTCTTCCTCTGGTGGTCGGGAGACGAAGTGCATGCTGTCGTGCGGGTCGAGCTGGATGGCGACCGCATCGCGCGGCTGCGGAACTACTTCCACGCGCCCGAGGCCCTGACCGAGGTCTGTCGCGAGCTCGACGTCCCTTTCCGCACGCACGGCTATGGCCCTGCTGCCTCGCCCTGAAGGAACTGCCATGACCATCCACACCGTCAAATCCGCCGATGGGACGTCCATCGCGTTCGAGACCACCGGCAAGGGTCCACCGCTCATCCTGGTGGGCGGAGCGTTTTGCGACCGCACGGCGCCGACCTCGGGAACACCGCTGGCGGCCCTGCTGGCGCATCGCTTCACCGTGTTCAGCTACGACCGGCGCGGCCGTGGGGACAGCGGGGACTCGCCGCCTCATGCGCTCGAAAGGGAAGTGGAGGACGTCGCGGCGGTCATCACGGCCGCCGGTGGATCCGCCGCCGTGTTCGGCAACTCGTCGGGCGGCCTCCTGGCCCTCGATGCCGCGGCGCAAGGACTCCCGATCCCGAAGCTCGTCGTCTATGAGCCTCCCGTCATCCTCGATGCGGATCGGGCCAGAGCGTTTGAAGGCCTCGCGAAGCAGCTCGACGAGGCCGTCGCGGGGAACCGGCGTACGGAGGCCGTCGAGCTGTACTTCACGAAGGTGATGCAGATGCCCGAGCCCGCCGTCGCGCGGCTGCGCAAGGCACCGATGTGGGCGGGCCTCGAGCACCTCGCGCACACGCTGAGCTACGACCTGCTCATCACGGCCCGTGGCCCCTCGCGTCTCGAGCAGCTGTCGGCCGTCCGCGCAGCGACGCTCGTCATGGAGGGAGGTTCGAGCCCGGGCTGGATGCGCGAGGCGATCCAGACACTCGCACGGGCCATTCCCAACGCACGCCACCGCACGCTGGAGGGACAGACGCACGCCGTCGACCCCAAGGCGCTCACCCAAGCGTTGGAGGAATTCCTGGGCGAATGAGTTCAGGCGGTGGCGGCCGGATCCTCTACTGTGAGCGGATGAGGACCGTGAACGAATGGAAGGCAACGCTGCGCGCCGCGCTGAAGGATGCACTGCGCACCCGAAACGCATCCGCCTCGGCGGTCCTTCGGGAGACGCTCGCAGCCATCGACAATGCCGAGGCGCCCGACATGAGCGTCGCGCCTGAATCAGACGGTGGAGCCATCGCCGGCAGCACGGCGGGACTCGGGAGTGGGGAAGTGGCTCGACTGCTTTTGTCCCCGGAGGCGGTGGAGGCTCTCATCCAGCGCGAAATCCAAGAGCGCCGCGACGCGGTGGCGCTCTACACCCAGCTCGGCAGGTCCGAAGAGGCCCTCACGCTGAAGGCCCAGCTGGAGGTGCTCTTGGCGCTCATCGGATAGCGCGGGAGGACTTCGGGCTGTCACTCGAGGAGACCGCCGAGGCGCTCTCCACCACGACCAGAGCCATCAAAGCCTCGCTGTACAGGCCCTCAATGAGGGCCGGGCAAGAGCGTTTGACGACCTCACTCACGCGCTGAGCCACGACCTTCGCGAATGAGCTCAGAAAAGTCGGGCGCTGACGATGCAGGCCCGCGTCAGGGAGTGGCTGCGGGGCTGGTGGGCTGGGGCCACAGCGTCGGAGCGTCGACGCCCTGGACGCGCACCAGACTCTTCTGCGTCTGGCTGTCGAACACCTGGGCCGTGCGGCCCGCTTCGCTCAGGGACACGATGAGCACCATCGCGCCCCGCGCTTGAAGCATGAGGCGCTCTCCCTGCTGAGCCGCCAGTGGCTCCGGCGACACCAGAGCACCGTCGCGTTCCCAGCGCAGGGGCAGGCTCGCGAAGTTCGAATCATCCTCAGGGTCCCTCGCGACTCGGTAGTGCAGGACAGCTCCCGGTGTCGGCAAGGTCCGCCAAGCCTCCTCGTCGGTCGGGTCCTCGATCAGGGTGGTCTCCAACGTGTGGGCCAGTGCCTTGTCCGAAGGCTTTCCTGGCAGCGCGCCGGACGACGACACCGTTTGATCAAGCATCTTCTTCGCGGCATCGAGTTCGCTGACGTCGGGAGCATCCTGCGAGCCGAAGCTGCTCACCTTGGTCTCGATGCGCTTCCACGCTGCCCCCTCCATCCGGTAGGCGAACGCGAGCCCCGGGGCGTTCTCGGCATTGGAACTACCATCCGCGACCGGGTAGCGCTGCCCTTCAAACGTAAGGAACCGCCCGCCGCCTTCTCCAGATTCCGGTGTGCGCTGAACGTAGACGTCCGCAACAAGTGCCTGGGGCCGGCCCTGTGTGTCGAAACCCAGCTGCACCAGTGACGGCCCTTCCTTGCCCTCGACGGGTGCCCCCCCAGGCAGTGAGGAGAGATCGAACTTCTTGATGCTCCTGGTCGTGAAGTCCACGCGCCAGGCAAGGGGCGCGGTCCGCTCACCCATGGCGGCGCTGAACGCAAGGCCCTCGGTCGCTGGGGGGTTCCAGGACAACCCGGTCTCGTCGCATGCCGCGTCAAAGGCGAAGCGCTGGGGCTCCCCCGTGGGGAGTGGCTGTCGCACCCATTCACAGCGCTGGGGCCCCACGGATACAAGGTATGACAAGGCTGGACCCAGCTCCGCTTTGTTCGCGGGCGCGGGAGCGGAGGCCTTGGCAGGCGCGGGAGCGTTCGAGTCCGCCGTGGAGGGTGGGTTGGATTTGCATCCGGACAAGGCAAACGTGAAGGCAACCAACATACGAGACCAGCGATTCGAAGACATGGATTTCCTCCATCCAGAAAGCGCTTCCGCGTCTGGCCAGGGATTGCGTATTGATGTTATGCTAGCAAAAAATTCAGCGAGGGCGTTGTATGACTCTACTCAATACGTCCATATCACTGTTCCTGCTGGCCGCCGCGCCCGCCATGGCGGACTCTTCGTCCCCAGGTCTACGGCTGCACGAGGGCCATCCCGCGGGTTTCAAGGTGGACGGCGCGCTCAGTGAGTGGAAGGCGTTGCCTCCTTCGCTGTCCCTCGGGGGGGAGCAGCGGGTGGCAGGAACCTCCCAGGTCACCTCGCCGCAGGATCTTTCCGCCCAGCTGTGGGTGGCGGTGGGGCATGAAGGACTCGCCATGGCGGGCGAGATACACGACGACCGCGTGTTCCTGTCCGCCACGCCCGAGCAGATCCACCACGACCACCTGGAACTGTGGCTGGCGCTGCCCCAGCCCGAAATGCCGCCGCTTGCCTTCGTCAACCAGTTTGGTGAGCACCCGCTCGCGACCGCTGACGCCTGCGATGATGCGGAGGTCGTGACCTCGGGCGACCCCGCAGCGTGCCGCGCGTGGTGGAAGAAGCAGACGGAGCGCCGCAAGCAGTTGGTGCGCCCCTTCATCGCCCAGTATGGGCTGATGTCCGGAGGGGTGGTGCATTTCGGCAAGAAGGGGACGGTAGGCCCTATTCGCTACGAGTTGATGGACGGCGGCTACCGCTTCGAGGCGCTCATTCCCGCGAGCGCCTTTCCCCGCTCGGCCGAGGCCCCGCTGCGCAACCTCAAAGTCCTGGTGAGCCTGGTCGATAACGACGAGAACAAGAACAAACTCGAAACATTCTTGTCGTCTGTCACGGGCCAGCGCTTCGGCGATCCCAGCACGTTCCAGGCGGTGAAGCTCGCCCAGCCATTGCGTTTTGGGGCCTGGCCGGAGTTGTTCGAGCGGGTGTTGAAGGCCAATGAGCGCGGTTCCTATCAACCGGGACCGGACGTGCGAACGTTCGAGGTCTGGCTCAATCCCGCCAGGGGCTATCAATACTCGCCGGAGGCCCCGAGCCCCGAGGTGGTGAGCGTCGACCTCTCCAAGATGGAGCCCCAGGCCTCGCTCAATGACATCGAGGTCCTGACAGTGCCCGCGCAGGTGGAACCCACCGGGAGTCTGGGCCACTGGCTGGTGTCCCGCCGCGACAAGGCCTTGCTGGACACGCGATACAGTGGCACACGAACCGTGCTCAACACGCGGCGGCCGCCCGGACTGCACCTGCTGCTGGTGACCGAAGGGACTCAATCCCTCCTGGGGACCGGGACATGTGGTGCCTGCCCCATGGTGTCCTTCGAGGTCGTGCCCATGGACGAGCGCGGAAAGTTCGCGCAATCCATGTCGCTGGAGGGCGCCGCGAGCCAGGGGGACAAGGTGGAATGGGATGCGTCGCTGGACCTGTCGCGCATTGACGCCTTCATCGCGCCAGCCGAAGGCAAGTCCAGACAGCTCGACGCCCGCTATACGTGGAACGCCAAGACGGGCCGCTACGACGAGAAGCGCTTCGAGCCGCCTGGCACGCCGTAGTGCTCCCGGGAGTTTGGAAGTTCCGACGGAAGTCATGCAGCAATACAAGTGAGGGGACTGCAGTGACCTATAGGATCGCGAACTCGCTCGACCAGTTGCGAAACGAATTGAACCGGTGTGCGCCCTCACGCGGCAAATCATGTGATGGCTGGATTGGCGATGCTGCCCATGCAGCTCGCGAGAGTGACCACAACCCCTGGGTGAAGGATGGAGCCACGGGGATCGTCACCGCGTGTGACTTCACACACGATCCCGCGGGCGGAGCGAACATGGACAACTTCGTGGCGCAACTGGTCGAGCGCCGCGATCCTCGCATCAAGTACATCATCTGGAACGAGAAGATCTGGCGCTCCTATGCCAGGCGTGGCGTATCCGCATGGGCCCCGCAGCGCTACACGGGGGAGAACCGCCACACGAAGCACGCTCACGTCTCCGTGAGTGAGAAGAAGGCACTGTACGATTTGACCACGTCCTGGGGCATCACGCGGATGTCGAAGATCGAGGGCACCCAGAGCGTTGCCGTCCCTCTTCAGCCACAGCGAGAGCCCTCGTCGCCTGCGCGGCCGGCCACGGCGCATACATTCGAGGCCTATCGCGAGGGCATGACCCTGGGCGCGCGAACGCTGAAGGAGGGGCTCGCGGGCAACGATGTCAAATGGCTCCAGGCGAAGCTGGGGGTCCGCGCGGATGGTCTCTTCGGGCCCGTCACGGATGACTCCGTCCACGAGTGGCAGCGCACACATGGCCTGGTGGCGGACGGGCTCGTGGGACCACTGACCTGGAAGGCGCTCCTGAGCGGTCAGTCACGGTTCGCGAGCAGCCCCCCGAGTCAGGGTCCCAAGCTTCGGCCGCTGCAACAGATCACGCCGCCGGATGTCGCGGCTCCGGTGGGGCGCGCGGTCGCGGGCAGGGACTTCACCAAGAATGGCCGTCACTTTCCCAGCCGTGATGGATACCCGCTCTTTGCCCAGGGATACAACAGCGCCACGAGGAAGAACGAAACCTGGAGCACCATCGTCATCGCGAGCAAGAGTGAGAAGAGTGTCTCCCAGATTGGCTGCGCCATGACCGCGGTCACCATGGCGGTCAGTGGCATCACCGGGCAAATGTATACACCGGACGACATGGCCCACTTCATGCTCAAGAATCATGGCTTCAACTCAGGTGGAAGCATCCTCGACTGGGACAAGTTGGGCCGGATCGCGAAGCCAGAGGTGGACATCAAGCGTCTGACGGGTTTCAAGGCCCCGGAGATAGACCGCGAACTGGCCGCAGGACGGCCCGTGGTGGTCCATGTGGACTACTACACTCGAAACGGTGGCAAGAACCCTGGCAGGTACGATGGCGAAGGAGATCACTGGATCCTCATCACCAGCCGAGCCTCGGCCAATTGCTACCAGGCCAGTGATCCCGCCGGTGGCAAGTTCCTCACGTTGCATGCGATGAAGGATGGCCGGCTGGAAGGCGACGGCCTCACCAAACACGGCACCCGCTACCGCACCGTCGGCAACGCCGCCACGTTCAGCCGGGGCCCGGCCCGAGGGAAGGTCGTCCCGGCGACGCTCTCGGCCGCAGTGGCAGCCGCAGCCGCCGTGGGGCGCGCGGCCGGGCAGTTCAAGCCCAAGGTGGCGGCTTCAGTTGCCAGGCAGCCCGCATCCCCCCTGGTTCGCCCTGCCACGTCCAAGGTCGCCCTGCCTTCGTTCCAGGGGGCGGACCGCGCGGGGACCGTCCGGGCCATCCGGGAGGAGTGCATCCGCCAGGGAGTAAGGCTTCCGACCCAGATTGCCTATGTGCTCGCCACGGTGGAGCACGAGACGGGCGACACCTTCAAGCCCATCGAAGAGGCCAGCTACATGACAACGAAGGAGGCCGCCGCGTACCTCAGGGGCAAGAAATACCATCCCTATCACGGGCGCGGATACGTGCAGTTGACGTGGAAGCGCAACTACCAGAAGTACAGTGACCTCCTCGGCCTGGACCTGGTCCGTCACCCGGAACTGCTCTTGCAGCCCAATGTGTCGCTCTTTATCCTGGTGCATGGGATGAAGACGGGGGCTTTCACCTCGAAGAAGCTGTCGGACTACCTCACGGCGTCCCACGCCAACTTGCACGACGCCTTCCGCCGTGCACGCGCCATCATCAATGGCACGGACAGTGCGTCCGCCATCGCGGATCACGCCATGGCCTGGATGAAGTCCAATGAGCTCAAGAGAGTGGCGTAGGGCACCACGCCAGTTCACCGAGGCCTGGAGATCGCCTCGCGCATGTCCGTCGGCGCGCGACCGAGCAGTTTCCGCAGGGTGGAATCGGCCGTCGTGAAGTCACCCGTGCGGCTCGCTCGATAGCGCCCCGAAGGCATCCCCACCGCAGGCACGGAATCGACGAGGGGAAGGAGTTCGTGCGTGTCGTGGACGTTGACTGCCGTCACCGACTCGAGCGCGAATGACAATCTCATCTCCCGGGATGTCCCGGGCCAGGTCTCCACGCATTGGAGACCCTGGTCAGCGCTCCAGCGGTGCAACTCGATGGGCGGCCCGTCGTGGATGTTCGCGAGCACGAGCGCCGCCGTGTGCTCGGGGCCGCAGAAGACGCGGGATACGTGGCGCGGGCCGCGGAGGGGCAGGCACCCGGACGAGTCTACGGCGAAGGGCGGGACGAACGACAGCGCACCTGGCTTGCGTCGTCGTTCCTTGGATGGGAGTCTCGTCGGTGACTGCGATTCACAGGAGGAATCATGTCGAAGCTGCTCAAGGGATTGTTCGCGGCGGTCCTGCTGGTGGGGTGTGGTGGCACGGAGGCGGACGTGGATTCGCCGGCCGAGCTCGCGTCCAGGGAGGACGCCATCTACGCCTGTAACGTGGGGGCCGCGCCTTATTCCCTCTGCAATGGAGGCAATGGCATCTGTGTCTATCCCTCGCCGACCAGCCGCACCGCGGATTGCCGCCCGAAGTGTGGCGTCGCGTGTGGAACCAGCGCGGATGAGTGCTGTATCGGGTATGCCTCCCTGAACTTCTGCGAGATGAACCGGGGCTGCGGCGGCGGGCAGCCCCCCGTCATCGACTGAAGTCCGGGCCCATGGCGCGGGGTGTTTGTCCATCCCCGCGCCCTGTCGCGGAGTCAACCTGCCCACAGAACCGCCGCGGGTCTTCAATCACTCACCACCTGCGAAGAGAATGGCAACAGGCTGCCAGAAGGCTGGCGCTCAACCCGTATTCCCTGATGAGATGCTGGGCTGCTGTCAACCAACCTGAGAGGGTACGATGGTCCGCATCGCAAAGAAGGCTGGAATGACGTTGCTTGCCCTCGTGACTGGCGCTGTCGTTTCGTTTGGGGCCACCCTGGCATTTTCTCCGTCGGAAGCATCGGTGGGGCTGTGCTACCCCGACGAGTGCAATAGCTCTTGCCAGACACGGGGCTACCCCGGCGGTGCCTGCCTTGGCGGCAGGTGCGCTTGTTACCAGTTCTAGTGAGGATTCATCCTCCTGAGTGAGGGCGGAGCCGTGGCCGCCATGCTGATGACGGCCCGGTGACGCGATCTGCAAGGTGCTGGAGGGCTACGCGGGAATCGAACTCGCAGACACGGCGATAGGAAACCCCAGGCAGGACACGCGGCCGGCGGGGCTTCTCCTCTTTCATGGACATCCCGTGCTCCGTCCATCACATCTCGGATGTCCACGGAACTGGGCTACTCCCACTCTACTTCGCGGCTTCCTTCAGGTAGGCGATGAGGTCCGCGCGATCCTGGGGTTTCTTCAGCCCGGCATAGGCCATCTTGGTCCCCGGGATGAACTGGCCGCACCGCCAGAAGCACGGGCAGCCCTTGTTCATGTGGATATTAGAGCAGAGGCCCATGGCCTCGCACCTCGCCGCTGACGCAGCGGCCGGAGTCTGGGGCTCCCTCGACGGCTCAGTAGCCCAGGTGCAGCCGCCCGGGAGGCAGCGCAGCCTCCAGCCGCTTCACCTCCGCTTCTGGAACGCGGTCCAGCCCCAGCTTGAACTGCCGGAGCCGGGCGAGCGGCGCGAGTCCCCCGGGCAGCGCGGACAGCTCGCCCTGAAGGAAGCCGGCGTGCGTCAGCTTCGGCATCCGCCCGAGCCCGTCCACCAGGGCCTGGACCCGGCCCGGTGTCATCTTGAAGAAGCGCCAGAGCCAGAGCTTCTTCAGCCGGGGCAGCCGCGTCAGCACCTCGGGGAAGTCCTCCAGCGCCATCGCGTCCAGGTGTAACTCCTCCAGTGCCTCCAGCTCGCCGAAGGCATCCGGGAGCCGGGTGAGGTGGTTGCAGTAGCGGAGGCTCAGCTTCTTCAGCGAGGGGAGGCGGCAGAGCTCCACGGGGAGCGTCGTCAGCGGCAGGCTGTCCAGGCTGAGGTTCTTCAGCGCCCGCAGTTCGCCGATGCGCGGGGAAACCTCCGCGATGTCGTTGGTGTCCAGCGTGAGGCTTTCCAGCGTGGTGAGGGAGAAGACCTCCTCGGGGATGGCCTTCAGCTTCTTCTGCGCGAGCCCCAGTCGCGTCGCCTTCTCGCCCCGCGCCGCCTTCTCCTTCACCGCTGCGATGGCCTTCTCCACGGGGCTGAGCCGGGTTTCCGCCAGCAGGGGCTCGCCCGCGAGCAGCTTCGCGAGGAGCCCCTTGCGGTCCACCGTCGAGTCGGTGACGTCGCCCTCATCCTCGTCCTCATCCTCCACGGTGAAGGCCCCCGGCAGGAGCGCTTCGTGCGGCTCCAGCCGCCTGCGGGGCTTCTCCGTCGCGGTGAGCTTGTCGCCCACGAGCACATCCACGTCGAGCGGGCCGTTCACCTGGATGTGATGGTGCTGCTCGACGATGGTGCGCGCCTTCAATCCGCCTCCGACACAGAAGACGTCATCCCCGTACGAGTCGCAGAAGAGCAGTCCCCGGATCCGGACGTTGCCCGCGATGAACATGGCGGAGAACGTCGCTACGTTCTCCGCGTCCAGATCGCCCAGCACCACGAGCAGGGTGTGGTCCGCCGCGTGGCCGTCCTGGAGCAGCCCCTTCAGCCGGACGCTGCCGGAGACGACGAGCGGCTTTGGCCCGATGCCGAGCGAGTCCGCCTCCAGGTCTCCCTCGTGCAAGAGGACGCCCTTCGCGGAGACGCCCTGCCACCAGGAGGCCAGCGCGTGTCGCCATTCGGGCGGCCCTGCTACCTCCAGGCGGGCCCACGCCTCTTGCGCGGAGACCTCCCGCCCCCAGTCCTGCTGCGCCATGTTCGGATGCTCCCTTCCGGGAGCCATCACGGCATGAAACCGCCGCGTCCCTCAAGCAGGTGCGCAGGAGGCGAGCGCGGGGCTTGAGGCAGCGGCCAGGAAGGAGAGGACACCGCGAGTGGACTTTCGCGGAGTTGCGCAGGAGGACGTTCGACTTCGACGTGTTCGCCTGCCTGCGGTGTGGAGGCAGGCGGCAGTCTTGGCGTGCGTGAAGGGGGCCGCCGGGGTGCGGGCCAATCTGGAGCCCCTGGGCTTGCCCACGGCATGTATGCGTCAGGCGGGGGAGGTGGACACGCCGGAGCTGCGCGAGGCGCTGGTGGACCGGCTCTCCGAAGCCCACCCGAAGATTCGCGGGGAGGCGCTCCTGGGGCTGGCCCTGCGCAAGGACGCGCGCGTCCTGGAGCCCCTGCGGCGCGTGCTGGAGGGACCCGTGGTCACCGAGCCTGAGCACAGCACAGGGCAGCTAGCGGAGGAGACTCAATAGCAGGCGCAGGAATCCCTGCTGGGGCAGAAGCCATACGAGAAGCCCATTTCGATGCAAGACTGGATGCAGGCATCACAGGTATACGACTGAGGCCCCTGGGGTGCTGGCGTGGAGAAGGCCTGCGTGGCACTGAATGACACGGCAGTGGCCGCGACGACGGCGAGCAATGTCTGTCCCGCATTCTTCACGAAGCGAATCATGACAACCTCCTGAATGGGCTGATGCCCGTTCGGAACACCGCAGCAAGGGCTGCGGCCTGAAACGGTAGCCTTGCAAGGCGAAGCCGTCAAAGCGGCACAGCCAGGGCCCGTCGTCAGGTGTTCGCGAAAAATCACCAAGGCATGTCAGGTCCACGCGTCAGTCTTCGCGTGTCGCGTACACGAAGGCCGCCGGGCCGTTCCCGGGAGTCGCCAGCCGGGGAGAGGAACATGTCGCTGAAGGGGATCGCGCAGGAGACGGTGGGAATCGTGGAGCGGGGTGAGTACGTGGCGCCGTTCGGGCAGTCCGTGCGGTTCCGGGAGCAGGTGGAGCATGCCCTGCGCGGGACGGTGCTCTACCGGCCCGGCGACTTCGCGCGGTTGCCCCGGCCCGAGCCTCGCGCGGGAAGCGCCGCGCTTCGCATCGAAGTGACACCAGAGAAGACCGGCGCCGCGTCGCGCAGGTGCGTGGAGGTGGAAGGGGAGACGGACGTCGTGGCGCTCAACTTCGCGTCCGCGAAGAACCCAGGTGGCGGCGCACCACGGGCACCGCACGTTGGTGCTGGGCGCGTGGGGCTGCGGCGCCTTCCGCAACAACCCGCACGACGCGGCGGACGCCTTCGCCAGCGCCCTGGACGCGTTCTCCGGTGGCTTCGTGCGCGTGGTGTTCGCGGTGTGCGAGCGGTTCGCGACGCTCCCTGGTCATCTTGCCCTTCCAGTACGTCCAGGTGCTGGAGGCGATTGACGGCGTCTCATGCGGAGGCGGGGGCAGGGGGCTCAGGCGGCCTGTCCACCGGACGGGAGCATCGCTCGGGCGTCCCCGTCAGTGGCCCTCCTCCCCTTTGTCGTACTGGCGGCGAGGGCCAGGTCCTGTCCACGGAAGCGGCTCTCCCGCACTTCGTGAGGACGATGCGCTCAAATGTCGAAGCTGGCGGCCTGATGACGACCCACCAGGTGTCTCCACAATCCGGTGCGGTACACACCCTCGAACGCGAAAAAAGAGGTGAGGAGGAAATGCCGTCCCGCACGTTGCTTCGAGCGGAAATGCAGAAACGCTTTCCGGAGCCCCACGCCCATCCTGGGCGCGGAGGACTCAGCCAACGGCATAAGGGGACAACACAATGAAGCGAGCGTCCATCGTTGTTTCGGCGGTGATGATGTCGGTCGGATTTGCCACCACGGCCCTGGCGGCCCCCATCACCGTGAATGGCTACGTCTGCGCGGCGACGTACACCCGGCAACCCAACGTCACCTACGGCCAGGGCTACGTGGTCGTGCAGGTGAACACCGGGGCGAACTGCACGGGGAGCTTCGTCGGCAACTACTACTACCTGGGCTCGGGCGCCTCGTCCGCCGGCTACCAGTACAGCGAGGCCGAGCGCCTGGGCCTGTTCGAGCGCGCCACCCAGGCCGCCACCCAGGGCACGCCCGTCGGCCTGTACGTGGAAGGCGCGGGTGTCGGCATCCTCAACACCACCTACCGCGGCAACTGACGGCGGACGGGCTATCGCGCTCCTCTGACGAGTAGCCGCGCGGGGGACCGGCCTCGTTTAGGACCGGCAGAATAATGGGAAGGGGTCGCGGGAGGGCACGTCAGCCCCCTATGCCAGCAAAGTTGTCGCCTCGGGGGACGCGCCGAGCTGACGATGCCCTCCGCGTGCCTCGCTCACTCGCTTCGACGAGAGCATGGGGGCCGCGCCGTATTCGCTCTGCAATGGGGTATGCCTCCCTGAACTTCTGCGAAATGAACCGGGGCTGCGGCGGGCAGCCCCCCGTCATCGACTGAAGTCCGGGGCCATGCGCGGGGTGTCTGTCCATTCCCGCGCCCCGTCTACGTCGCCGGGTACAGCACCTTTCGCCCCCGCACTACCGCGAAGGCGGTGAGCCGGTGGGGCTCCGTGCGGGTGGGGCTCGTGATGTGCGTCACCGGGACGCCCCGCGCCCAGAGCGCATCCGCCACCAGTGAGCGATGGCAGCGCCAGCGCAGTGCCTCCGCGCACATCAGGGCCACCGGTCCCCGCAGCGCCACCTCGCGCAGCGCCTCCAGCCCCTGCGCGAAGTCCTCCGTCAGCATGTAGTCCGCGTAGCCGCGAAAGCTCAGGTTGCGCCAGGCCGCATTGGGTGAGTCCTTGCGCGCACGCCGCAGCCCGCCGAGCGCCGGCAGGTGCAGGTGCTCGACGCCCACCCGTGCCAGCGTCTTTCCCAGCACGTCCACGTTGAACTGCGGGTTCGTGCGGGAGCGCGGCACCGTGCGGATGTCCACCAGCGTCCGCACGCCGTTCACCCACAGCATCTCCACCAGCTCCTCAATGGTGCGCGTGGAGTGGCCCAGCGCGAACACCTGGATGCCAGCCCACCCTCGCGCTCGCCTCGGCATCCCCATCGCCGGTCCTCACTGTCCCAGCGCGACCCGCGCCGCTTCCCTGGCGGCTTGCGCCCTGTGCCCACCATTCAAGTCGCCCCCTTGAAGGTCCAGTCCCTTCAATGTTGGACGTGCGCCAGCGCCCGGCAAGGCATCCCTCCGCCCGGGCCTCGGGCCGGGATGGGGATTGTCAGCGGCGTGCCGTCCCGGGCCTCCTGGCCGCCGCCCAGGAAGGCGTACTGTCCCGCAGAAGCGGTGCGCCACCCATCAGGCCCGCCTCCATCCGCACCAGCGCGTGCTTCACCCCCTGTCTCGACTATGCCGGGCCCGGCGCGCGCGCCGCACTGCGAGCCATGCCCCCGACGACGAGGTGGTGGAAGGGCCGGATGACGTTGAAGTACACGGGCCCGGCCCAGTTCCGGTAGTGCACCAGCGTGACGACGTGGAAGCGCCGCCGGGGTCCACCGCCCGGCTCCATCACCACGGCGAGGGTGGCGTCCAGGTGCTGGTCCGCCGCGGACACCACCCAGACGTGTTCCTCCTCCGCGTGGCGCACGGTGAAGAACAAGGCCGCGCCACCCGGGGCCATGGGGATGTCCTCCGGGCGCAGGTGCTGTTGCCGGGGCAAACCGTGCTGGCGCATCCCGAGCAACCGGACGAAGACAGCGCGGACTCCATACAGGGCCGTCATCCACGCGGGCTGGTACGACAGGAGCGCCGCGAGGAACTCGCGCAGCGTGGCCTCTGACTCCACCGTCTTCACGTCCACGTGGTCCGCACCTTGCGCGAAGGGCCGCAGCACTTCCGGCAGCGGAGGGGAGGCGCGTGACTGGAAGAGCACGCCCAACCCCAGCGGGAAGAGCACCCACGCTCCAGTGATGGGCATGGGCACCACGCAGAAGAGGCCCAGCGCTTCCCCCATCGCCAGCAGCGGCTCCCGGAAGACCACCAGCCCGATGGCGCTGTGAATCCCTCCAACGAGCATCAGCAACGTCCCTGTCGTCACCCGCATGCACGGCCCCCATTCCTGACACTGGATACGGCACCGTATACCAATACGGTGCCGTATAGCGCCGGCCCGCCGGGAATGCGCCCTGGACCTCCGGGAGGGGGTCCGCCAGACTGCGCTCGACGATGCGACGCACTGCTTCCCGCCCGCCGGAGCCTTCAACCTTCCGGAGTATCGAGGACATCCGCAAGCGGCACCGGGGGCCCGGCCTGTCAGCGGAAGACTGGGCGGACGCCGCCCTCTGGAGCCTCGCGGAGGGCGTGGATGCCCTGTCCGTGGAGCGGCTGTCCCGCGGCCTGGGGGTGACGAAGGGCGGCTTCTACTGGCACTTCAAGGACCGTGCGGACGTGCTCCAGGCCGCGCTCGCGCGCTGGGAGCAACTGGCGACCACGGAGTTCATCCAGCGGCTGGAGGCCCTGCCGGACCCAAGGCAGCGGCTGCACCAGCTGCTGGCGCTGACGTTCGACCTGGGCCCGCATGGAAGGATTGAAGTCGCCATCGTCGCGGGCGCCGCCTCGGACCCGCGCATCCAGCCGGTCCTCGCGCGGGTGTCACAGCGGCGCCTCGACTACCTGGTGAAGCTGTACCGTGCACTCGGGCTGCCGGCCCGCGAGGCCCGCAATTGGGCCTTGCAGGCGTATTCCACGTACGTGGGGCTCCTGCACCTTGCCATCGCCAACCCGGAGACGCTGAGCGCGAGCCGCGCTCGCGCTGACTACATCCAGCATGTCGCCCGGACGCTGATCCCCGCGTGAAGAGGGAGCAATGTGCCCGGCCTCAGGCTGGGAGCAGCTTCACCGGGAGCGTCCGGGGCCCGTGAATGGTGAGCCCCGGGAGCCACTCGATGTCCGGGGTGCGGAGCCGCAGGGCGCGGATGCGCGGGACGAGCGCCTCCAGCGCGAGCCGGGCCTCCATCCGAGCGAGCTGCGCGCCCAGGCAGAAGTGGATGCCGTGGCCGAAGGAGAGGTGCTGGCTTGCCTTGTCCCGGCCGGGCAGGAAGGCGTCCGGCTGCTCGAAGACGCGCTCGTCGCGGTTGGCGCTCCCCACCAGCCCCATAACGAGGCTGCCCGCTGGAATGGGCGTCCCGGACAGCTCCACGTCCGACATCGCGACGCGGAAGGCGAACTGCGCGGGGGGCTCGCAGCGGAGCACCTCTTCGATGAAACGGGGGATGTGCGCGCGGTCCGCCCGGGCCTGCTCCAGCTGTTCGGGATAGCGCGCGAGGAGGATGGCCGCGTTGCCGATGAGCTGCGCCGTCGTCTCCATGCCCGCGGGCAGCAGCAGGAAGAGGAAGGAGAGGACCTCCGCGTCGGTGAGCCGCTGTCCCTCCACCTCGGCGCGCAGCAGGTCGCTCACCATGTCCTCCCCTGGCTGGCGGCGACGCGCGGTGATGACGCCCCCCAGGTAGTCCTCCATCTCCTTCACGGTGTCGCGGATGCCCGCGTGCTGCGCCGGCACGGCGGAGGTGATGAGGCCCATGTTCACCGACCAGCGCTTGAACTCGGTGAAGGTGGACGGCTCCAGGCCGAGCATCCGCCCGATGATGTTGCGGGGCAGCACGAAGGAGAAGGTGTCCACCAGGTCCACCTCACGCTGGGAGACGGCGGCCTCGGCCAGCGTCTGGGCCTCGTGGCGCACCTGGGCCTCCAGCCGAGCCATGCCGGTGGGACCGAAGGCGCGGTTGATCATGGCGCGAAGCTGCGTGTGGCGCGGCGGATCCCGGGTGACCAGCGATTGCGCCACCGGGTTGGGACCCAGCCAGGACGGCTCCGCCGTCGTCGCGAGCGCTTCGGACGAGAAGCGCTGCGCGTCCTTCTGGACGGCGCGCACGTCCTCGTACCGGGAGGCGGCGTAGGCGCCAAAAGGGGCGATGCGGCAGAGCCCGGACTCCGCGCGCATGCGCGCATACAGGGCGTGGCGCTCCACCTCGGTGGTGGGGGCGAACAGGTCGTACGTCTGCAACGGCGTCTCCGTGGCGATGCCCTGGTGTTCCGGACGGGCGGGGGCTCCGCGAAGGGATACGGACGCGGCCCCCGGGACTGGCTGTGCACGGGCCCGGGGGCGGACCTGGAGCGCGACGGCGGGCCTGGCCTCCTCGGGAACGCCCGGCACCTCGCTGCTAGCGCAGCGCCGCGAGGGCCGCGCCGACCTTCGCCACCGTCACCGACACGGGCGTCGTCACCTCCGGAGCGAAGATGGCCACGCGGAGCTCCTCGAAGGCCCACCGCAGCTCCTGCGCCGCGTCCTGGTCACGCACGGTGGCGCTTTTGGAGAGGAAGGACTCCCACAGGGGGGTGAAGGGCGCGGCCTTCGCTGCGTCCTTGGCGGGGTTCGCCACCGCACGTGACAGCCGTGCCTGGGCCGCGCGGAGGTAGCGCGAGTAGTGCAGCAGGCGCACGAAGGGAATCCACTCGATGAGCTTCGCGGGGAACAGTTGCCCGAGCTGCGAGCGGATGTCCCGCACGGCCGCCGCGCCGCTCGGCCCCTTGGAGGCGGCCTTGAGTGCAGCGAGCGTCTCGGCGAGCTCCGCGGAGGTGGCAACGACGACGTTCGTCCAGTCCCGGGCCACCTGCTCGATGCGCGGTGAGCCCTCATGGACCAGCGCCTCGAAGGCGGCCTTCGTGCGGGGCAGCGGCGCACCCGGTGCGAGCTTGAACGCATCGTCGACGCTGCGTGCGAGGACCAGCGCCCGGAAGGCGTCGGCCTGGCCTCGCGCGGGCGGCGCGCCGTCCAGGGACGGGAAGGGCAGCGGCATGCGCGCGGCGCTGACGGCCACGTGTCCGCGCGCGGCGAGCATCAGGAGCCGGCGGAGCCCCGTGCGCGTGGCCGCGTCGGCGGCGGCGGCGGTCTCGAGCAGCACCAGGTCCACGGCGGCGCCCCGGTCGACGAGCGCGGGGTAGCTGCGGATATCGAGCCCGCCGACCCGCCGGGTCACAAAGGGGGGCAGCTCGCCAAAGGTCCAGGCGGTCAGCCCCTTTCGCTCCCAGTCCGAAGCCGGTGCCGCGCTGCGCAGCACCTCTCGTGCACGTCCCCCGTGCTGCTTGAGCAGTGCATCGGCGTCGCGGCTTCGCGCGAGCTCCTTTCCCCGCTCGTCGAGCACCCGGATCGTGCTGCGCAGGTACGGCGCCACGGCATCCGCGCGGAAGGACTCCTCGGTCACGTCCACGCCGCACAGCCGCGACACCGCACGCGCGAGCGCCGGAATCATCGGCCCGCGGAAGGGCACCAATTCCTTCTCGAGACGGTCGACCAGATCCGGCACCGGCCCCAGCTGCTTGCGCTGAGCGCGGGGGACCTGCTCGAGCAGCGCGGTGATCTTCTCCCGCTGCCACCCGGGGATGGTCCAGTCGAGCTCACCCGGGACCAGCTGGGCGAGCAGCAGCAGCGGCACGCTCAGGGTGATGCCGTCGTCCTCGGCCGAGGGGTCGAAGGTGTACGTCACCGGGACGGATGCGCCGTGCAGGGTGATGGCATCCGGGTAGTGCGCTGGGGACAGGCCCGGGTCGTGCGAGAGGGCATCCTCCATCGTGAGGATGAGCACGTCGGGGTCGGCCGCCTCGGCCTTGCGGCGCCAGACCTCGAAGCCCGCTCCGTCCGTCACGTCCGCCGGAACGCGCTCGTCGAAGAACGTCAGCAGCGCCTCGCTGTCGAGCAGCTCGCTGCGCCGGGCCTTGTCCCGCAAGCGCGCCACGCGATCGAGCACCTCACGGTTCTCCTCCTGAAATGCCCCCCGGGTGCGGTACTCGCCGCGCACCAGGGCATGCTCGAGGAACATCAGCCGTGCCCGGGCGGGGTCCATGCTGGCCAGGGCCACGGGGCGCTCCTTGAAGACCTGAAGCCCGAAGAGGGTCGCGTTCTCCTTCACGATGGCGCGCGCGGACTTCTCCGACCAGTGCGGTTCGGAGTAGCTGCGCTTGAGCAGGTGGGGGGCCGCCGCCGCGAGCCACTCCGGGTCGAGCTTCGCCACGGTGCGAGCGAACAGCTGGGACGTCTCCACGAGCTCGAACGCCATCGCCCAGGCAGGGGGCTTCTTCGCGAGCGCCGACGACGGGTGGACCGTGAAGCGCGTCTGCTTCGCGCCCGTGTAGTGGCGCTGCTCCGGATTCCACTGGCCGATGCGGGACAGGAGCCCCGTGAGGAGCGCCTGGTGCAGCACGTCCCCGCGCGCCGGGGCGCCCCGGCCCTTGCGCGGCAGGCGCAGCTCGCGGACGGTCTCCTCGAGCTGACGCTGGACGTCCCGCCACTCGCGCACCCGCAGGAAGGACAGGAAGTTGTCCCGGCACACGCGCCGCAGATGGGACGTCCCGCGCTCCTCGGCCTCGCGCACGAACGCCCACAGCTTGAGGAGCCCCGTGAAGTCCGAGTGCTCGTCGCGGAAGCGCCGGTGCAGCTCGTCCGCCTTCTGCGCGAGCTCCCGTGGCCGCTCGCGCGGGTCCTGGAGGTTGAGCGCCGCGGCGACGACGAGCACCTCTTCCAGGCACCCGTACTCGGCGCCGGCGAGGATCATCCGCGCGATGCGCGGGTCCACCGGGAAGCGCGCGAGCTGGTGCCCGAGCGGCGTCAAGGTGCGCTCCTTGCCCTCGATGGCCCCGAGCTCCTCGAGCACCCGCCAGCCCTCGGCGATGGCCTTCGGCTGGGGCGGGTCGAGGAAGGGGAAGTCCTCGACGTCACCGAGGCCGAGGGACTTCATCCGCAGGATGACCCCCGCGAGCCCGGTGCGCTTGATCTCCGGGTCGGTGAATCCAGGCCGCGAGGTGAAGCTCGCCTCGTCGTAGAGGCGCACGCAGATCCCCTCGCGCACGCGGCCGCAGCGCCCCTTGCGCTGGTCGGCGCTGGCCTGGGAGACCGGCTCGATGTGCAGGCGCGTGGTGCCGGAGCGAGGGTCATAGCGCGACAGGCGCGCCACCCCCGTGTCCACGACGTACACGATCCCTGGGATGGTGACCGACGTCTCCGCGACGTTGGTGGCGAGGATGACCCGGCGCTGGGGGATGGTGGCGAAGACGCGCGACTGCTCGGAGGCCGACAGGCGCGCATACAGGGGCTGCACCACGGTGCCGCGAAGCTCGCGTGCGTTGAGAGCATTCTCGGCCTCGCGGATCTCCCGCTCTCCGGGGAGGAACACGAGGACGTCTCCGTTCGGGTCGAGCGAGATGACGTTCGCCACCGAATCGGCGACGGCGTCGGCGAGCTCGTCGTCCTCGGGGGGCGGCTCGTAGAGCACGTCCACCGGAAAGGTCCGGCCCTCCACCTGGATGACCGGAGCCCCTCCGAAAAACTGGGAGAAGCGCTCGGTCTCGATGGTGGCCGAGCTCACCACGACCTTGAGGTCAGGGCGCCTGGGGAGGATGCGCTTGAGCCACCCGAGCAGGAAGTCGATGGTGAGGCTGCGCTCGTGGGCCTCGTCGAGCACGATGGTGTCGTAGCGGTTCAGGAGCGGGTCGCTGTGGATCTGCGCGAGCAGGACGCCGTCGGTCATGAACTTCACGGCCGTCCGCTTGGACGAACGGTCCTCGAAGCGAATCTGGTAGCCGACGTCCGTGCCCAGCTCCGTACCGAGCTCGCGAGCCACGCGCGCCGCCACGCTCGTCGCGGCGATACGCCGGGGCTGGGTGACGCCAATCTGGCGCGGGCGGCCGCGCCCCATGGCGAGCAGGACCTTCGGCAGCTGCGTCGTCTTCCCCGAGCCGGTGGCCCCCGCGACGATGACCACCTGATGGGCGGTGATGGCCGCGGTGATGTCCTCCACCCGGCTCGAGATGGGGAGCTCGGGGGGGAAGTGCAGGGT
>NZ_RAWK01000106.1 GCF_003612165.1 Corallococcus aberystwythensis
CGCCCGATGCTTCGCCCATCCAACCAGATGGGTCTGACATGGACGCGCTGGCCCACCCCCCTTGCCTCCTGGTGGGCCAGCGCGCTCCCGGGCGCCAGGCGTTGCGAACTGGTCCGACAGTCGGACCAGTTGGGCGACGTCGGTCCCGGCAGGGACCTCTGTCCGTCCATGGAGCCGCCTGCCGTCCACGCACGCGCACCGTCGTGGCCCTCGGCGGCGCTTCGCAAAGGCGCGTGTCCTCTCTGAGAACCCCGGTTGCGGCATGGGCTGGCGAACTTCTGGCGACCTGCTTAGCGCTCCACGGGAAGGGCCGGGTCTCGTGCGCGGGGGCCGGACGTGCCGGGCACCACCAGCCTTCGGGCTCTCTGGAACAACGGGACGGGCGGGTCGTCCGCCACGTATACGCCCCAGTAGTACTCGCCGGGGGCCAGGCCAGGCAGCACCACTTGCTGCGGGCTGCCCTCGCGTACGAGCACCGGGTGTCGCAGGTCGCGGTCGCGCGCGACCACCAGCCGGTAGCGTGGCTCTCCGCCAATGGACTGCCACGCGAAGACGAGATCCTCGGTGGGCAGGTCGCCCGGGGCCTCGTAGCCATCCCGGGGGGTGACGAGCAGCCCCCGGGGCCGCTGGCGCTCCACGAAGATGCGGCGGGCGAAGCCGGACTCTCCTGGCCTTCCTGCCTCATCCAGCGCGGACACGCGCCAGACGAACGTGCCGGGCTCCGGCGGGAAGAACATGAAGCCCAGGCTCTCCACTTGCGTGTCCACGATGCGCCGGGTGAAGCCCAGGTCGCGCGCCACCTGCACCTGGTAGCTCCGCGCTCCATCCAGGGGGCTCCAGCTCAACGGGATGCGCAGCTCCGGGCTCCACGCGATGCGCGCGTCCACGCCCGGTGAGAGGCTGGTGGGAAAGGGTGAGCCATCGTGTTCGGCGTCCTCCAGGCCGCGCGCGACGTCCAGCCAGTTGCCGGCTTCAAGCGTGCGGCGGTGAGCGCCTTCGGACAGCAACAACCGTCCGCGGGAAACGCTGAGGTGCATGCCGCGCGCGGTGCGGGTGACGCGGAACTCCGTGGGGCCCGCGTGTGCTTCCACCGTGAGCGCCACCTGCCGTCCATTGTCACCGCGAAGCACGAGCGGGCCGTCCGGCAGGGCGTCCTCGGGCAGCAGGCCCCGGGCGGTTCCCGACTCCAGCGCCACCACCGAACCGCCTCCTGCCGGAGGTGCGGGTCGCTCGACCAGCACCACGGTGCGCTCCTCCAGTTCAATGCGGCCGCCGCCCCGAAGCTCGATGCGCGTGGAGGCGTCCGGCCCGGTGCGCACCCAGTCACCCGAGCGGAAGGTGGCGCCCGCTTCGAACGGCTCCCAGTACGCATTCGCCGTGCGCATCGTCTCGACAGGCCCGCGCGCGACGGCGCAGGTGGCCACGATGGCGGACAGCTCCCGCGACACGCTCTCCGGCGCACCCTCTTCCTCCGAGGTCCGTGCACAACCCGCGGCCATCAGGAGCACGAGCCACCTCCAGGAGCTCCAACGCGGAAGGGCCCTCCTCATCGCACCCTCCAACCCGAGGGTGCCTTGCGAAGCTCATCTTCCAGGAGCCGGAGCCGGAGGCGAGGCGCGCTCCGCTCAGGTGCCGCCTCCAGCGCGGCGCGCAGGTGCGCCATCGCCTCCGTCACGTCTCCGCGCTGCGTGGCCTCCGCCGCCAGCCGCTCGAAGGCATCCGCCAACGCCGCCAACCGCATGCGCACGCGAGGGTCCTCGGGTCGCAGCGTCCGCGCGGCCTTCAACTGCGCCAGCGCCGTGTCTTCGCCCGCGCCCGTCAGCTTCGCCACCGCGATGAGCCGGTCCGCGCGTGACAGGTGCCCGGCCAGCGCCACCTCCCGCGCATGCAGCGGCCACATCAACGCCGCGCCCGTGGCGCAGAGGACGGTGAGCGTCAGCGCGCCCCACCGCAGCGCCCTGCCGTGCCGTGCGACCACCAGCTTCACGGCCACCGGAATGCGCTGCTCCACGGCGCCGAGCCACCGGCGATACGTCGGGAACGCATGCGGCCGGTCCTTGCTCCGCGCGGCCCCCATCAGCGCTTCCGTCTCACGCCGGGCCCGGTCCAGCGATTCGCCGAACAGCTCGTGCATCGTCTGCACCAGGTCGAACGGGGGCAGGGTGCTCCGCACGCGCTCCAGTGCCTGCCGCAGCACCTTCGCGCTCGGTGCCCGGGCGGACGGTTCCGGCGCGGTGGCCCACTGCACCAGCCGCTCCAGCTCCGGCGTCACCTGGGAATGGAAGTGGGACGGCTTCAACAGCCCGGGGGGGCCCTCCACGCCGCTGGCGGCCTCCGACGCCCGATGCAGTGTGAGCAGTTCGTAGAGCACCAGCCCCATACCGTGGACGTCCCAGGCGGGCTCCGGGCGGCCTCCGGCGGCCTGCTCGGGCGCCATGTACGCGCGCTTGCCCACCACCAGCAGATCGTTCCCGCTGGCGATGCTGGCGGACGCCACCCCCATGTCCACCAGCTTCACCTCTCCGTGCAGGCCGACCAGCAGGTTGCCCGGGCTCACATCGCGGTGCACCAGGTGCAGCGGACGTCCGTCCAGGTCGCGCTGTCCGTGCAGGTACTCCAGCGCCTTTCCCAGCTCGATGGCGAGCGTCACCGCGAGCGCCACCGGCGGCGGACGGCCGCGCTGCCGCAGCGCCTGCACCAGGTCCGCGCCGTTGCGGCCGTGCACGTACTCCATGGCCATGAAGGGCCGGCCCGCGGCGCTGCCCACGTCGAACACCTGGATGACGTTGGGGTGCTGCAACGTGGCGCTCAGCCGCGCCTCCGTGAGGAACAGCTCCGACAGGCGCGGGTGCCGGGCGTACTCCTGGAACACCAGCTTGAGCGCCACCAGCTTGTCCACGCCCTCCGCCATCGTGCGCCGGGCGAGCAGCACCTCCGCCATGCCGCCCGCCCCCAGCCGCTGGAGCAGCTGGTACGGCCCGAACGCGTCGAACGGCCGCAGCCCGCCCTGCCACGCCTCCGGGTCGCGCGCGTGCAGCAGCTCCAGGTGCGAATAGTCATTCAGCGCGGATACGCCGCTGACGGTGGAGCGGGGCCGGATGCCCACGGGCGTCGGCTCCTCGCGCCACGTGTCCTCGCTCCCCATGGAACCGCCGCCGGGTGCGCTCGCGGGCGGCGTCCCCACCGGCGCGGGCGAGGGCGGCTCGCGAGGGCTCAGGGGCAGCGGAAGGCTGTCCGCGTCCAGCGCGACGAACTTGACGAAGTAGCCGCGCACCCAGCCGGACACGCCGTGCTCCATCACCCGCACGCGGCCGGAGACCGCAGGGCCGTCCCCCTGGAAGGCCACCCGCAGCGGGAACTCCGTCCCGATGGGCTGCGGCGTGTCCTCGGGAACGAACAGGCCGTGCTCCGTCATGCTCTTCCACAGCCGCGCGCGAGACTCCGGCGCGTCCGCGAACGGCAACCGGAACAGCCGGCCCTTCCTCCCTGGCAGCTTCACGCCGGCTCCTTCCCCCAACGGCAATGGCGGTGCGCTTCGCGTCACGGACCGCTTCGCGTCATGGCGAAGCGGTCAACGTCACCTGGATGGGCTCGGGCCGGTCGCCCACCAACACCTCGGCCCGCCACGTGGCGTGGCCCTCCAGCCGGACGCTCACCTGGTGGACACCGGGCGCCAGTGGAAGCAGCGTCCCCAGGTGCCGCGCGAGCCCCATCGCGCGGCCATCCACGAAGATGCGGGCGCGGTCCGGCATCACGTCCAGGCGCAGGCCCGTCGTCGTCGCGCGCTCCACTCGCGCCGCGGCGCGGACCGGCGCGGGCATCGGGGGCCGGATGGCCTCCACCCGCAGCAGTGCCAGGGCATCGCCGTCGCGCGAGACAGGGTGGCGCGCACAGGCGCAGGTCCCCGTCATCAGGGCGGCGATGAGCAGACGTCTCGTATGCGGAGGCATGACAGGGATTGGAGCGCGAGCGCGGGGGCCTCCGTCAAGGCACCGGCCCCCACGTCGCAATCGCTGTTCCCACCCTTACAAACAGGAGAGAGCAGCGCTCCCGGAGGTGCTTTCCAGACCCACCTGCCCGGGTCGTTCTCCAGAGTGGAAAAGGGGTGTTCCCAGGTGGACGGATGGCCTCCGTCCGTGTCTCCCATCCACTCCTTGCCCGAGCGACGGCGCGTGTGTGCCGGGCGACCTGGGAGGTGACTGGATTTGAGAGGCATTGGACCCGGGTCCGGGTCCGGGTGGATCCACGCATGTCAGACGCCACCCGTAACCTGCGACACGTTCCAGCCTGAATCCCACCCATGACGATCCGACATCCCATGCCCGCCACAGCGCCCCGGACACCGGCCCCGTCCCTGCCTCCCAGACCCTTCACCTCCGCGCGAGACGGCCTCGTGCGCAGACAGCCCCAGCGCTTCACGGACATCCGGCCGCTCAGGCTGGAGGACTTCGTGTCCGGGACGCCGCGCCAGCGGGAGTCCTTCGCGCGGAGGCTGATTACGCACCTGTCCGAACGCGGCTTCGTCTACCTGGAGCGTCCCACGGCCTTCCTGGAGCGCCACGCCCTGGCGGGACTGTTCGAGCGCTACGAAGCGACCTTCCAGCACGCGCTCCTGGCGCATCCGTACCTGCACGCGCTCCTGCCCGCGGCCACGGTGTTCCAGACGGGCTACAACGCCACCTGGTATCCGGAGTCGCCGGTGGTGAGGCAACCCATCGAGGCGTTCATGGCCAAGCCCGCCACGTGGACGGGCTTCCGGCGCCGGCTCGTGCCGGAGCCGGTGCGGGAGCTCCTGGAGGCCTCCGAGGACGCGTACGACGCCTGCCACGCCGTGGGCATCGCGCTGCTGGAGGCGATGGAGCTGGGCTACGGCCTGCGTCCCGGGGGGCTCACGCGGCTGTTCCGCCGCCGCACGGAAGGGGCGGTGCGGTTCGTGAAGTACCACGCGCCCAGCACGGCGCGGCGCAGGCGGGAGGTGGTGGCGCACGCGTCGGAGCCGCACTCGGACAAGAGCTTCTTCACCTTCAACCTGGGGGAGTCACGGCCGGGGCTGGTGTGGCTGGACGGGAACACGCCGCGCCTCATGCCCAACGACGCGGGGCACTGGCTCATCACCTCCGGCCGCTTCTCCGAAGGGCTGACGCGGGAGCTGGACGCGCCGGTGCGGGCGTTCCGGCACACGGTGCACAACGATGGCGAGCGCGTGGTCATCCTCGGGTTCGTGACGCCCGAGGGCGACCTGCACGACCTGCCACTGGACAGCTGGCCCGCGCCGCCGCTCGCGGGAGGCGCCCGTGGCTGAGCGCGCGCGCGGACGCGGAGAAGAGGGGCCGGAGCACGTCTTCTTCTCCCCGCATCCGGATGACGTGGCGCTGGGGGCGTACGCGAGCCTGCTCGGCGTGCCCCGGGGCATCGTGCCCACGCTCGTCACGGTCTTCTCCCAGAGCTGCTGGGAGTTCGTGCTGCCGGTGGACCCGTCACGGGCAATGGCGGTGACGTCGCTGCGGATGGGCGAGGACCGGCGGTTCGCCCGGGCGCACGGCGCGGACCTGGTGCACCTGGGCTTCCGCGACACCAGCCTGCGCGCGCCGCCCGGAGGCCCCGCGGAGCCGGAGGCGGCCCGGGAGGCGCTGGCCGCGCGCGTGCGGCTGGCGCTGGGCGAGGTGCTGGCGAGCGTGTCCGAGGAGGCCCTCCTCTACGTGCCGCTGGGCATCTCCAGCCACGTGGACCACCTGCTGGTGCGCGACGCGGTGCGGGCCCTGCGCGGCGAGCGGGGCGTCGTCTACTACGAGGACCTGCCGTACTCCGCGCACCACCCGGAGGACGAAATCGTCGACTACGCGTGGGCGCTCGGGCTGTCACCCCGGTGCCTGGACATGACGACGCTGTGGTCCGCGAAGCTGCGAGGGTTGTCCTTCTACGCCAGCCAGCTGGAGCCCCAGACGCTGCCCGCGGTGGAGGCGCACGCGCGGCGGCTGGGCGCGGGCCGGGGGCTGGCCGAGCGCGTGTGGACGGTGGCCCCATGAGCGCGCGGGAACCCCGATGGATTGGGACGCAAGAGGGGGACATGCTGGTGCACCTCTCCTATGAAGCCACGCGCACGCTGGGCGGCATGGGCGTGGTGCTGGAGCACCTGCTGTCCGCGCCGGAGTACCGGCAGGCCTTCCCGCGCACGCTGCTGGTGAGCCCCACGGTGCGGCCGTGCGGCCTGGGGAGCTACGCGCCGGAGGAGTCGCTGGCGCGCGACCTGGAGGCCCACGGCGAGGTGTTCTACAGCGGCCTGCGCCAGGACAACCCGGAGCGGTGGACGCGCGTCTTCCGGCCGGTGGAGGAGAAGCACGACGTGTCGTTCGTCTACGGGCGGCGCGACGCTCCGGGCGGCCCGGTGGAGGTGCTGCTCGTGGACCTCACGGACGTGCTCCGGGGCTACCGGGTGCGGCTGGGCACGTTGCCCGGGTTCCTCGCGCGGCTGCACACGCTGCTCGGGGTGGACCTCCCGTTCGACTGCCGGGGCCGGCGTCCGGCGGCCTGGCGGGGGCTGTCGCGCGTGTGGCGCAATCGCTTCGGCACGCGGCTGGGCGCGGCGCCCTGGGTCAACGGCCTCTTCCGCAAGGCGGTGCGGCACGGCTTCATGGACGCGCCCGCGCTGGACCATGACGCGATGCTGGCCATCGTCCTCGCGGAGCCCGTCTTCGACGCGCTGGAGCGGCTGCGCCCGAAGGACTGCGCGCAGACGGTCATCCTGGCGCAGGAGCACCTGTCGCTGCCGCTCGCGTACAAGGCGCTGCTCGACGGACGCGGCTGGTGCCGCACCGTGTACTACGCGGGCGAGGTGCGCACGCCCCGGGTGCTCGTGGAGTACGGCGAGGGGGGGCAGGGCGCGTCCGACGCGCGCTTCTACAACATCCAGCGCCTGGGGCTGGAGCAGGGCAGGACGCTGGACCAGGTGTACCCCGTCGGCACCTGGCCCAACTTTCAAATCCTGCGCAACGGCCACCTGTGCGACCGCGTGGGCGCGGTGAGCGCCTCCGTGGCGGACGAGCTGCGGTTCCTGGACAGGCGCTATGCGCTGCACCCGGTGACGGTGGTGCCGCACGGGCACCGGCCCATCGAGACGGGCTGGGACGCGAAGGAGGCCGCGCGGGCGAAGGTGCTGGCTCACGCGCGCAGGCAGTGGGGAAAGGACTTCCGCCTGCTGCTCACGCACATCGCGCGGGACGAGGTCTGCAAGGGGCTCTGGCGCGACGTGGACGTGTGCGAGCACCTGGTCACGCTGCTCCCGCCGGAGCGCAAGCCCGCGCTGCTGGTGATGGTGACGGAGTGGAACGAGGCGGAGCCGTCCGGCAACCTGAGCGCCCTGAAGGCACGGGTGGACGCGTTCAACGCGAAGGACACGGGCCTGCACATCGCGCTGGTGAACCAGCCCACGTGGCCCGCGGGACTGGACTTCACGCGGGACGACCTGCACCGCGCCACGGACGTGTCCCTGGGGCAGTCCCTGTATGAGTCCTACGGCCTGGCGCAGCTGGAGGCCCTGGGCTGCGGCGCCATCTGCGTCATCTCCGGCGTGAGCGGCGCCCGGCGGGCCCTGCGCGCGGTGTGCGAGCGGCAGGGCCTGTCGGAATCCGCGCATCCCAACCTCGTGGTGTCGGACCCCGTGGCGGACGCCAGGGCCGCGGGCCTGGCGCACACGGTGGAGGCCTGGAAGGCGCTGCCTCCTGGCGTGCTGCGGGAGCAGGAGGTGCGCACCGCGGAGCGCGTGGCGCAAGAAGTGGTGCGCCGCCTCCCGCGCGACGCGCACGAAGGACGCCTCCTCCTGGCGACGGGCTGGGCGCTGTCGGAGCGGCTGCGCTGGGAGCCGCTCATCCGCGAGCAACTGCTGCCGCTCATCCGCTTCCCGAAACAGGAAGCGGAGTCCGTATCCGACTGGAGGGCGGCCCATGGCTGAGCCCCTGACGAAATCCCTTTCAACGCGGAGTGCACCCCATGGCTGAGAACAACCCCGCCCCGGCGCTCATCGTCGTGGCCCATCCGGAGGACGTGGTCCGCCTGTTCAGCACGGTGGCGCCAGGGGCGGACCTCGCGGTGGTGACGGAGGCCGGAAGCGCGGGCCGGGAGCTGGAGGCCGTGGGCCGGGCCCTGGGCGCGAAGAGCACGCACCTGCTGCTGTCACCCTCGGAGGTGGGGCCGTGGTGCCGCGAGCAGCGCTCCCGGGGCGACGTCCGCGTCTTCACGCACAGCCCGCAGGAGGACGCACCGCTGCACCGCGAGGTGGCGCTCCTGGTCAGCCGCGTCTTCGACCGGCTGTGGGTGCCCGCCACGGGCGCCAGGCCCACCGCGTGCACGGTGCTGGACGACGCGGCCTTCGAGCGCAAGCTGGGCCTGCTCAACACGCTCTACCGGGAGCGTCCGGATGGAGCGGGCTTGGGCGCCTGCACGGACCCCGTGCGTGACGGGCCCGGCATCGAAGCCTTCACGGAAGCGCGGGCCGGGGACGTGGTGCGCGCCCTGTCGCTCACGAAGCCGGAGGTCTTCTCGGAGCTCGCGGACCCCTGGGGCTTCGCCCGCTCCACCTACGAGGCCGAGCGCTTCGCCCTCACCGCGAAGGTGCTGGGGGCGCTGCGCCCCGCCGTCCCGCCCCGGCGCGTGGTGGACGTGGGCGCCTGCGAGGGAATGATGACCGAGCACCTGCTCGCACTCTTCCCCGGCGCGAACGTCCAGGCCGTGGAGTCCGAGCCCCGCTTCGTCACGCGCCTGCGCGAGCGGCTGGGAGGCCATGCCCGCGTGCGCATCGTGGAGGCCAGCGCGGAGGACGTGGCGCTGGAGGCGGACCTGGTGCTGCTCGCGGAGGTGCTCTACTACCTGTCCGAGGACGCCACCCGCGACCTCCTGGACCGCCTGCGCGCGTCCCACCTGCTCACGTCCTACGGCGGAGGCTTCGGTGCCCAGGTGCACGCCACGCTCGCCGGGCGAGGCTGGAAGTGCGTCCGGTCCGCGACACTTCCGGGCCGCATCGAGCCCGTGGACGGCGCCGGGAGCCCGCTGCTCGTGCGCCGCGCGGGCACTGAAATCCGCCTCTGGGAACGGTGATAACAAGAATTCACGGGCAGTGAACAGGGTTTGTTCATCCCGGGGCATGTCTCTCTCGCAGTAGGCGCTGCCCTCTGAAAACGCCTGTTTTACAGGGTCAAGGATTGTATAGACTTGCTGTCTGAATATGCGTTGCCAATGACACGGGAAGTCTTCAGCATGGCCGTGCATGGCTGCCCCGGTTGGTTCGCATGGCCCCGTGGATGCCCCGGCCCGGGCATCCCCTGAAGAGGGTCTGAAACACAGTGCGCTCCGGCGCCGGGCGCTGCCGTGGTGCATCGGCGGATGGTGCGTGGCGAGCGTGCTGGGGCTCGGGCAGCTGTGGTCGCATGCGAGCACCCAGGGGCTCGCGGCCACGCCTCCTTCCCGGTTGCCGGAGCGGTTCGTCCGGGCGCCGGGCGCGTGGACGCTGCTCGTCTTCCTCCATCCCCAGTGCCCGTGTTCGCGCGCGACGCTCGCGGAGCTGGCGAAGCTGCTGGACCGCGAGGGCGAGCGGCTCGCCACGCGGGTGTTCGTCTGGGCGCCGCGCCAGGCGCCGCCGGGCTTCGAGCGCTCGGAGCTGTGGACGCGCGCCGGGGCCCTGCCCGGGGTGGAGGTGGTGGCGGACGTGGACGGGGCGGTGGCGCGCGAGCTGGGCGCGCGCACCTCGGGGCAGGTGGTCCTCTTCTCGCCGGACGGAGTGGAGCGCTTCAGCGGAGGCATCACCCCCGCGCGGGGCCACGAAGGAGACAGCACGGGAGCAGACGCCATCCGCGGCCTCCTTCGCGCGCAGGCCTCTCGCTCCTTCACCGCGCCGGTCTTCGGCTGCGCCCTCCAGACGCCCCCTTCGTCCCCCCGCGAGCTCCCGTGATGCGAATCCAGCTGTCCGAAGAGGCGGTGTCCGCGCGCTCGCGCCAGCTGTTCGACGCGCAGTGTCTGTCATTGGGCCGGCGGACGGACCGGACCTTCGTGGTCCTGATGGGGTTGCAGTGGTTGGCGGGCATCGCGGCGGCGCTCTACCTGTCCCCCCGGGCCTGGGAGGGATTGCAGAGCACGGTCCACTTCCACGTGCTGGCCGCGGTGGGGTTGGGGTTCCTTCTGGGCGGGCTGCCGGTGGTGCTCGCCCTCACGCGGCCGGGGCGCGAGTCCACGCGGCACGTCATCGCGGTGGGGCAGGCGCTGATGTCCGGGCTGCTCATCCACCTGATGGGCGGACGCATCGAGACGCACTTCCACATCTTCGGCTCGCTGGCGCTGCTCTCCATCTACCGGGACTGGAAGGTGCTGCTCACCTTCAGCGGCGTGGTGGCGGCGGACCACTTCCTGCGCGGAATGCTCTGGCCGGAGTCCATCTTCGGCATGCACGCCCACGAGTCCTGGCGGTGGATGGAGCACACGGCGTGGGTGGCCTTCGAGGACGTCTTCCTCGTCGCCTCCTGCGTGCAGGGCCAGCGCGACCTGTGGGCGGCGGCGCGGCGCGAGGCGCAGCTGGAGCTGTCCCGGAGCGCGGTGGAGGAGCGGGTCGTCCGGCCGCTGATGGGCTCCGCGAGCGCGCTGCGCGACTCCGTGAAGACGCTGACGGAGTCCACGGGCGAGCAGCGCCAGGAGTTCTCCCGGCAGGCCCGGTCCCTGGAGGAGGCGCGGGTGACGGCGGAGGAGATCCGCCAGACGTCGCTGGTGGCCTCGGAGCAGGCCGCCCGGGTCCTGGGGGCCACGCAGCAGGCCGGGGACGTGGGCGCGGCGGTGGAGGAGGCCATCGGCCGGAGCGTGGAGGGGCTGGCGGACCTGCGCGCGCAGGCGGCGGACATCGCCGAGCGCATCCAGGGGCTGGCGGCGTACACGGAGCGGATCGCCGGCATCACCCGGACGGTGCAGGACCTGGCGGACCAGTCCAACGTGCTCGCCATCAACGCGGCCATCGAGGCGGCGAGGGCAGGGGACGTGGGCCGGGGCTTCGCGGTGGTGGCGCGTGAGATTCGCGGCCTTGCGTCCCAGTCCGTGACGGCCACGCAGCAGGTGCGCGCGGTGCTGGACGACACGCGCTCCCGCATCCAGGGGGTGGTGGACCTCACCCGCCAGGGCGGCGAGCGGATGGGCCGGGGCATCGAGACCATCCGCGCGTCCGGTGAACGGCTGGGGATGCTGTCCGGACTGGTGAAGGGCAACGCGGACGCCGTCCGCCAGATTTCAGCGTCGGTGAGCCAGCAGTCCGCGGGCGTGTCCCAAATCTTCACCGCCGTGTCGGACCTGACGGCGCTGATGCAGGCCTCGGTGGTCCGGGTGGAGGCCACCCACGCGGCGGCGGACCGCCTCCAGCAGGTCACCGGCCAGGTCCACGGTGTCATCGCGCTGTATCAAGACAGGACCTGAACGGTCACCGACACGCGGCCCGTCATGGAGTACATGGAGGCCATGACCTCCAGACTCCGTCGTTTTCTGTCGTTTTCCTCGGTTCCCCTCCTCCTGAGCTGCGGCGCTGCCGCGGTGTCGGACACGCCGCCCGACGCGCTGGCCGTGCAGGCGCAGGAGCTGGCCACGGGCACGCCCGCGGGCATCGGCGTCGTGCTGTTCCTCAACGAGTACGCCCTGAACTTCAACGTGCTGGACACGCAGGTGCCGCTGAACTCCCAGGCGGCGCAGAGCATCATCAACTACCGCTTCGGGCCGGACGGCATCTCGCACACGGCGGACGACAAGCGCTTCGTCTCCATCGAGCAGGTGGATGACCTGATGTACGTGGGGCCCGCGGCGCTGAGCGCGCTGGAGGCCTACGCCCGGGGCACGGGCCGGGTGGAGCTGCCGGTGGACGGCTGGGTGGGCACGTTCCAGGGCGTGTCCTTCAACGTCGCGGAGGCGCGCCGGGTGCTGGCGGTGGTGAACACGCAGTCGCTGACGGCGCTGCAGTCGACGTACAACGTGCCCGCGGCGGCGGCGAACGCGATGGTGGCGGCGCGGCCCTTCTACGACATCCTGACGCTGGGCCGGCTGCCGGGCGTGACCACGCTGGCGCTCCAGAACCTCAAGACGGCCACGCAGCAGGGTGAGGAAGGCGACCCGTGCACGGGCGTGGGGACCTGCGGGACGAATCTCCACTGCGAGGGCAAGCCGTATGACGGTTCCAGCCTCTACGGCCGCTGTGTGACGACGTTGAGCATCCCGGGGGACGGCGCGTCGTGTTCGCGCTTCGTGCCCTGTCAGGACGGGCTGGCGTGCCACGGCCTGGACTCGGGCGCGACGGAGGGCTGGTGCCGGCCGGCGTGGATGTCCGGCGAGTTCACGTCGTACGCGGACCTGACGCTGCAGGGGAACACGACGCCGCTGACGGCGACGCAGCCGGTGGTGGGCCTGGCAACGGTGCCGGAGGACATCACGGTGGAGCTGGACCTGGCGCACAACAACCCGTCCAAGCTGGTGCTGACGCTGGAGGATCCGGGCGGTGAGACGGCGCTCCTGTGGGACGGCCCCAACGAGGGCACGCCGCCCAAGCGCATCCCGGTGACGCGGGGCATCCCGCGCGACGGCACCATCAACGGCCTGTGGAAGCTGCACATCGTCAACCCGTCGGGCGTGGGCAACGGCAAGCTGCGCGAGTGGAAGCTGAAGCTGACCAGCCGCTGGGACTGATGCAGTCCCTCGAAGGATGATTCGAGGCCCGCGAGGCATGTCCTCGCGGGCCTGCGGGGTAGGGCGCTCTGTCGCGTTATACCGGGTGTGATATCACTGGGAGTCCCTCCAACCGGGAGCCTTCCGTGAAAGCACGTCTGTGGATGGTGTTCGCGTCGTTGTCGTTGGGATTGCTTGCCGCATGCGGCAACGTGGCTGAAGAGTCCGTGACGCTGGCGCAGGATGAGGCCGCGCTCGGCGACTGTCCGTGTGGAGGCGTGGGCCCGTGGAACTGTCTGCCGTGTGCCTATATCTGCGGTGACGGCGTCTGTGACAGCGCCAACGGCGAGTCCATCAGCACGTGCGCCGAGGACTGCACCCCCGCGCCCTATTGCGGCGACGGCTGGTGCAACAACGGTGAGACGTCCAGTGGGTGCCCGCAGGACTGCGGCCCCGCCACCTGGTGCGGCGATGGCGTCTGCCTCGGAAACGAGACGGTGGCCAATTGCCTGCCGGACTGTGGAAGCCTGACGTGTGGCGACCATTTCTGCGACTCCCACGAGAGGGGCTGGTGCTTGGACTGCGGTCCTGTCTGCACGGGCCCGACCTGCCCGCAGGAACCGCAGGGCCCTTGATCCCGACGCATGGGGGCGACCCATTCGGGTGGCCCGGTGCGTATTCCTTTTGACGGCCGGGTCACCCATCCAGGAAGAGCCATGCATCGCATCCTTCGTCGTTGTGGGTCCGCCGCGGCCTTGTCGCTGGCGGGGTTGTTGACGCTCACCGCTTGCGAGCCGGAGGCCTCCGGGCCCGAGGCGATCCCCCCTCAATCCCTTGCAACCGTGGCGGCTCCGCTGGCCCTGGGGCAGGGAGGGTTCACCTCCTGCGTCTGGGGAAGCCCGGACTGCAACCTGTGCAGCCCGGACGTGCCGCTGCGCTTCCAGGAACTGCGCGACCACGGCGAGGTGCTGGGCTTCCATTCCGGAGGGTTCAACCTCAACGTGGCCTACCCGAGCAGCAATCACTGGGAAGGCATCCAGCGCCTGTCGACGCGCTCGGGCACGCTCCTCGTCGCGTCCAAGCGGGACGACGCGCCCGGGGGCAACGTGGGACACCTGGTGCAGATGGCCACCCGCAACGGGGAGGGGCGGCGCTTCCGCTCCAACCGGCTGTCCCCCTCCATCAAGGAGCCCGAGAACACGCCCCCGCCAGGCGGGGACACGGTGGTGGCGGCGCTGCCGGTGCTCGACGGCTACCGCCACGGCGGCGGCATGCAGGCGGCGGGCAACATCGTGGCGCTGCCCATGGAGGAGGGGCCCGGCCTGGGGCGCATCGCGCTCTATGACTACAATGAATCCCTGACGCCGAGCCCGTTCGCCTATGTCCACGGGCTCACGGGGACGGCGGGCACGGCGTCGCTCACGAAGCTGTCGGACGGGCACTTCCTGCTCCTGCTGGGGCAGGTGGACGCGAACACGCTGGAGGTCTTCCGCTCCACGGAGACCAACCTCCGGGCCGCGACCAATCAATGGCAGCGCGTGGACCTGTGGCAGAAGTCAGAGCTTCCGGACGGGCAGTGGGGCGCCTTCCAGAACCTCAACTTCGTGACGGACTGCAATGACTCACAGCTCTACCTGGTGGGCACGCGGCTGGGGGGCCTGCGCTGGGGCGCGGTGAGCGACGACTACGCGCACCTGTACCGGGTGCACCTGGATGGCCACATGCGCCTGGAGCACGTCGCCTCCAAGCACATGTACTGCAGCAACGACGGTTCGCGGCAGTGCAACCTGGACGCCGCCGCGGGCCTCTTCGTGGGGCCCGACCGCGGCCTCATCCTCTACGCCACCGAGCACGCGGATGACGGCCCGGCTTCGACGGTGAAGATGGTGGAGTTCCGCAGCGTCTGGGCGGACACCTTCTGCCGTACGGATGTCTGGCGCGCCTATGTCGACTTCTACGACGACTCCGACTTCAGCGACCGGGGCTTCATCTTCGACCACGAGGACAAGGGCCTGAAGAACTGGGCGAACTTCAACGACGTCGACGGGTTCAACGACAAGGCCTCCTCGGTCCGCTGGTGCCTCCCCCCGGGCTACCGGGTGCGGCTCTACAACGACTCGAACTTCCGGGGCGGCTACAGGGACCTCGTCGGCGACGGCACGCTCCACGAGGCCAACCTGAACAGCAAGGCCTGGGACTTCAACGACAAGGTGTCCTCCGCGCTCTGGATGGCTGACTGACGGGGGCTGGTGCTATCGCATGCCCCCATGCGAAATCCCTTCCCGTCGCCTGCCCGTCCGGCGCTGCTCCTCTCACTGCTGCTGTGCGCATGCGCCGGAGGCCCGCGGAGTTCCATGAACCCAGACCATCCCTCTCTCCAACGTGGCGAGGTGCTGTTGCGCCTGGGCACGGGCAGCGATGAAGTCCTCCCAGCCGATCCGGCTCCCTCCGTCCGGGACCTCGGCGCCCACGCGGGCTTCGGCCAGGCCTGGACCTCGACCTCGGTCCGGGCGTCTGTCTACCTGTTCGACGGCTACCACGATGCGAACGCCGCGGAGGCCCGCTTGGCGAAGCAGGTGCCCGAAGGTCAGCGGGGCGCCGGAACGGTCAATGGCGACCTGCTCCTGTGGACGACCGTCAAGACGACGGACGAGGCCGGCCGGGCCATCGTCGAGAGACTGCTCGGGGCCTTCGCGGGCGAGGAGTGAGTGGGAATATAAGAATTGACTAATATGAGTGCGGACTGTAATTCCCCCTGTGAACGCAGGAGGTCCGCACATGCTTCACCAGATCATTGGCGCCCAGTTCCGCGCATGCGTCGAGCGCGAGTACGAAGGCAAGCCGGCCCATGTGGTCGTCGCGCAGCGCGTCTATCCCACCGGCATCGAGGACCTGTGGGACGCGGTCACCAACGCCGAGCGCATCCCGCGCTGGTTCGCGCCCGTGGAAGGGCAGCTGCGCAAGGGCGGCCGCTATCAGATCAAGGGGAACGCGGGAGGGACCATCACGCGGTGTGAGCAGCCCACGGCGTTCGACCTCACCTGGGAGATGAACGGCGGCATGAGCTGGGTGACCATCCGCCTGGCGCCGGAAGGAGAGGGCACGCGGCTGACGCTCGAGCACATCGTGCACGCCGCGGACGTCGAACAGTTCTGGAGCCAGTTCGGCCCCGGCGCCACGGGCGTGGGCTGGGACCTGAGCTTCCTGGGGCTGGGTGAATACCTCCTGACGGGCAGGGACGTGGCCGCGGAAGCCGCCGCGTCCTGGGGCACCTCCGACGAGGCGAAGACCTTCATGCGCTCCAGCGCCCAGGCCTGGGCTGACGCCCACGTGGCGGGCGGCGAGGCGCCGGACGTGGCCCGAGGGATGGCCGAGCGCACGGCCGCGTTCTATACAGGAGGCTGATGCACGCCTTCGACGTCCTCGGCGATCCGGTCCGCCGCCGCATCCTGGAGCTGCTCGCGGAAGGCGAGCATGCCTCCGGTGAGGTCGTGGCCGTGGTGCAGCGCGAGTTCGGCATCACGCAGTCCGCCGTCTCGCAGCACCTGAAGGTCCTCCGCGACAACGGCTTCGCGACGGTGCGCGTGGATGGCGCCCGTCGCCTCTACGCCGTGGACGCCGCGCCCCTGGCGGAGGTGGACGCCTGGCTGAACCGCTTCCGGGCGTTCTGGACGCCGAAGCTGGACGCCCTGGCCACAGAAGTCGCGCGGGGGAAGAAGAAGCGGGGCGAGTAGGGGGCGGGCCGCCTCACCGCCCACGCCTTGTCGCTGGACGCGGCGAGCCACCCCCGGCAGCTTCTGGCTCCGGCTCCCTTCCCCCTGGAGCCCAAGGAGTCCCAGACATGAAGCTCAAGGCGCTCTGCATCGCCGTATCGCTGCTGGCCGTCCCGGGTGTGGCCACCGCGCAACTCTCCATGGATTCGCTCAAGAAGGCCGCGGGCGACGCCAGCAAGTCCACCGTCGAGAAGCGCGTCAACACGAAGCTGACGGAGGAGGGCCGCAAGAACCAGTGCAGCTTCAAGACGGGCACCGCCGAGCTGACCCCCGGCTGCGACGCGAAGCTCAAGAAGCTCACCAACGCGCTCGTCGACGCCAAGAAGCAGCTCGTCGCCGCAGGCGTCAAGAGCTACAAGTTCGAGGTCTCCGGCCACACCGACTCCACGGGTGACGCCGCGAAGAACAAGACGCTCAGCGAGCAGCGCGCGGAGGCCATCGTCAAGGAGCTCGTCGCGCGAGGCATTCCCCGCGGAGAGATCATCGCCGTGGGCTACGGCTCCGAGCGCCCGCTGGTGAAGCCGGACAACACCGAGGCGAAGAAGGCGCAGAACCGCCGCTACGAGCTCCAGGTCCGGCTGTAGTCCTGCTCACGGACGACGACAGGGCGGCGTCGCTGGCGCCGCCCTGCCATTCAGGACGGAATCAGGGGGACACGGGGGCGAAGACGTACCCCACATCCACGTTGGTGATGGTGGGCAGACAGGCCGCGTGGGTCCCGGAGATGCTGGCCATCCAACAGGGCTGGCTGCCCGGCGTGCTGGACACGTCGATGAAGGCCTCCTGTGCTCCCACGGCGAAGGTCACCGGATGCCAGGAGGGGGTGATGTTGATGCTGCATTCGTACGAGGTGCACACGCGGCAGTCCGTGGCCACCGCGTAGGAGATGGCGGCGCTGGAACCGCAACCGGTGCCTGGCGCGTCTTCCTTGCGGAAGCGCATCTGGGAGATGGCGCACGCCGGATCCGGGAAGTAGGGGGAAGGAAACAGGACGCGCGACCTCACCGCGCTGCTCGCGTCGCCCCGGAACTGGAAGACGGCGTCGTTGAAGTCCCGGTCACCGCCTCCGTTGAGGTCCTCGAAGGCCAGGATCCAGTCCTGCGGCGTGCCGCCAGGTGCCCCCAGGACGGCGTGCGGCATCTTGCCGTTGCCCGAGACAGCAACGGTGGTGGCCTCCATGGGGAGCGAGGTGCTTCCGTAGGGCGCCGTCCCGAGGCGGGCCAGGGCCTCCGCGTCCAGCCATCCGCACAGGTCCTGGCCCGTGGAGGCGACGGTGCACGCCCCGTCAAACGGGTGGGGTGCCTCGGGGCTGCAGTCCTCGGAGGACGCGCACCCGATGTTGCGGGTCGCGACCGGCATCTGGCCCACGGGGTCCTGGTCCAGGTTCCACTTCGCCTTGGAGAAGAACACGGACGTGGAGGTCTTCAGGTGCAGGGTGCACTGGCCGTCGGCTGCCTTGCGCAGGCACGGATACACCCGGCCCTCGTAGGGGTTGTGGACGGAGTCGTTCGCGACGACCAGGAAGAAGACCATCTCCCATCCCGCGTTGATCGTCCCCAGGTCCACCGTCTGGCTCCCGCCAGCAGGGAAGAAGACCGGGTGGCCCAGCCCGCGGTGGTTGTTGGCGGCGTGGGCGGGCTCCAGCAGGTTGGGGATGCGCTCGAAGAGCCCCTTGTCCGAGTAGCCCGTGCGAGGGACCGCGGGCGTGTTGCTCCCCACCACGTCAATCCGCACCTCGGGGTAGTCGCCAGGGCGTGCGTCCATCAAGAGCACCCCGGACGTGAAGGCGGAGGTGCAGGATTCGTTGAGCGCCAGCTCGGGCTGGCTGTAGGTGAAGCCTCCCGAGGCGAAGGTCCGGCTGCAGCGCCGGGTCGTTCCCACGTAGGGACGCGCCTGGGAGCCCGTGGGCGGGGCCAGGTTGTAGAGGTCCTCGTGCAGGTCCGTGATGCCATTTCCATTCAGGTCCAGCAGGTTGCCATTCACGTCGAGGTAGCCCCGCGCCTTGAGCTCATGCTCGTAGAAGTAGCCAAGCCAGGGGCCCGTGCTGGAGGCGTCATGGACGGACGTGGCGGTCACCCGCTGGGACACGGGGAGCACGAGGTGTTCCGCGGACGTGAGCGCCTGGGGCGGGGTGGCGCGCAGCGTCTGCTGCGGCGTGAGTTCCATCTGTTGGAAGTACTGGAAGGATGAGGCCTCGAAGGGCGGCGCTTGGTCGGCTTGCAGGTCGAGGTCGTAACAGCTGCCCGTTGACGCGGCGCTGGCCGTCGCGGGCAAGGTCACGAAGAGCAAGGTGATGCCAGCCCCCAGGCTCAGGATGTGAAGGGAATGCGGACGCATGGGTAGACTCCTCGTCAGAAGGTTGATGCCTGGAAAGGTCGTGCGAAATGTCAGCGCAATACGATCAGATTGGCGTGAAGGTCGCGGACTGGGATGTCCTGCCGGTCCGCTCCGAGTACATCGAAGGCCACACCTACTTCAAAGCGCTCGGCTCGGTGAAGGGACAGTCCGTCCTGGATCTCGCGTGCGGAGACGGCCTGTACACGCGGCAGCTCCAGGAAAGAGGTGCCGGCCGTGTGGTCGGTTTGGACATCTCCGAGGAGATGATCCGCGTCGCCCGGGAGCAGGAGGCGTCGCAGCCACGGGGCATCGAGTACCACGTGTCGGACGTGGCGGACATGGCCCCGCTGGGTGTCTTTGATTGCGTGACGGCCATCTATCTTTTGCACTACGCGCATTCGCCCGAACACCTGCTGCGCATGTGCCGGAACATCCATGCCCACCTGAAGCCCGGGGGCCGCTTCGTCACCTACACGTTCAACCCCGGGTTCAGCGCGAAGGGGCCCAACAGCACCCGCTACGGCATCACGATGTTGGACTTTCCGGAGTCACCCCGGGAAGGGCAGGCCATCTCCGCGGAGCTGCACACGAAGACGCCCTTCACCATCCACTTCTCCCACTGGAGCCGGGACACGTACGAGACAGCGCTGCGCGAAGCTGGCTTCCACCAGCTCACGTGGATGCGGCCGGAGTGCTCAGCCGAGGGCACCGCCCGGTACGGCCAGGAGTTCTGGCAGGACTACCTCGACAACCCGCACGCGGTCGCGCTGCGCTGCGAGCGGTAGGCGGCTTCTCCGATTGAATCTCCTGTCGCCCGTCACGTAGAGGGGAACCGTGCGGCATCAGGCCCGCACCTCTCCACAGGGGACACAACGGATGAACAGGAAGCTCGGCACGGCAGTGTTCATGATGGTGGCATGTGCCTTCGGCCCGGTGACGGCCGTCGCGCAGGACGACTCGGAGGGTTCAGGCAATATCGACATCACCGGCTCTGGCGAGACTGCGGCCCACGCGTGTACGCCGGACAGCACGGTGGAGATCACGGGCTCGTCCAACACCGTGACGCTGACCGGCGAGTGCAAGAGCGTCACCGTAAACGGCACCGGCAACAAGGTGAAGGTGGAGGCCACGCGTGCCATCGACGTGACGGGGAGCTCCAACTCCGTCACCTGGAAGCGCGGCCACGGCAAGTCGAAGCCGAAGATCAGCCGCACCGGCATGGACAACAAGATCACGCAGGAGAAGTAGTTGCCGGACCGCGCGCCTGCTTCGGCATGGAAGCAGGTGCCGGTCTTCACTTGAAGCCCCGAAAGAGGGATTATCCGAACAGCCGGATTTAACTTCAAGAGAGGTTCCTGCCATGAAGTCCTCCTCCCGTTCGCTGTCCCTGCTGGTCCTCGGCGCTGCCCTGATGGGTGGCTGTGAGGCGGAACAGACGACCACGCCCACGAGCGAAACCCCCGTCCTCCCGACGGATGACCTGCGAACGATCGATAGCCGCTCGACCATCAGCTGCTTCACGTCGGGAATGGAGCCTGCCGTGCTTTCGCTCATCAACCAGCGGCGCGCCACGGGTGCCGTCTGTGGTGGGGTGGCGAAGTTGCCGGTGCCCCCGCTCACCTTGAACTCACAGCTGGGCTGCACCGCGCTCGCTCACGCCAGGGACATGGCCGCGAACAGCTTCCTTGGCTACAACAGCCTGAACGGCGCGACCCCCCTGCGGCGGATCACGGCCTATGGCTACACGCCGCTGTCGTACGCGGAGGAGAACGTCGCCGCGGGCTACAGCACCCCGGAGGCGGTGGTGGAGGCGTGGATGGCCAATGCCCATGACTGCAACAACATCATGAACCCGGCGCACATCCACGTGGGCATCGGTCACGCCACCGTGCAGGGCAGCACGTTCAGCTACTGGGCGCAGGACTTCGGCCGGCCGTAACGGCACGGCCCTCGCTCCTGTCAGCGGCCCTGGAACTTCGGCGGACGGCGTTCAGCGAAGGCGGCGAACGCCTCCGTCAGGTCATGGGACTGGAGGAACGCGGAGTTCCAGACCGCCACGTAGCGCAGCCCGTCCGCGATGGACTTGTCCGCGCAGTACTCCATCACCTGCTTGGCGCCCTGGATGACGAGCGGCGGGTTGTCAGCGATCCGCCGCGCCGTCGCCCGCGCCTCCGTGAGCAGGGCCTCGGGGGAGGGGAAGACCTCGTTGACCAGGCCCATGCGCAGCGCTCGCGCCGCGTCCACGTCGCCGCCGGTGTAGGCCAGCTCGCGCGTGTTCCCCTCGCCGATGATGCGCGGCAGCCGCTGGAGCGCGCCCAGGTCCGCGACGATGCCGACCTTCACCTCGCGCAGGGAGAACTTCGCCTCCTGCGAGCAGTACCGGAAGTCACACGCGGCGATGAGGTCCATGCCCCCGCCAATGCACCAGCCATGCACCGCGGCGATGACGGGCTTCCTGCACCGCGCCACCCCTTCCGTTGCCTGCTGCATGTCCCCAATCAGCTTCAGCAGCTGGCTGCGCTCCAGCGCCAGGTTGCTCTCGCCGGTGAGCAGCGGCCCCAGGGACTCCATCATCCCCATCAGGTCCAGGCCGTAGGTGAAGTGGCTGCCCTCGCCGCGCACCAGCACCACGCGCACGGCGTCGTTGGCGTCCAGCGCGCGCAGCGCCTCGGGCATCTCCCGCCAGAAGTCCGGGCCCATGGCGTTGCCCTTGCCCGGGCCGGTGAGCACCAGCTCGGCGATGCCCTCGGCCTTCTCGATGCGCAACGACTTGTACGTGCCGTCCATCCGTTCCCTCCCAGCGAAGTGAGCGGACGGCACTTGAGCAGATGCGGCTCAGGCGGGCCAGAACCGGCGGCACTCCGCGCTCCATTGCGCATGCTGGGCGTTGCCGGACATCCAGGTCTTGTAGCGGTACTCGTGGCGGCTGCGCTTCTGGAAGTAGAAGGACCAGCGCCCTGACTCCCGCACCCCGAACACGGTCCCGAACTGCATCAGCTCGTCCTGGTCCACCTTCCAGAACGACCGGAACGCATGCGTGCCTACGTGGTGCCAGGAGGTGCCGCTCACGCCGTGGTCGTATTCAAGCTGGGCGGTGCCCGCGGCGCTCAGCATGCCGGGCATGTAGTCCAGCATCGACGCGGAGGCCGACGAGCCCTGGCTGCCGCCCATGACCTTCCGGGCGGCGTTGAAGCGGGCCTGCATCACCTGCACCTTCGCCTGGTACCTCGCCGCGTCGTTGGGCGCGTTGGCTCCCGCCGAGTTCGCGTTCAGGTGGTACACCGTCGGCGACGCGGGATCGCCGGTGACGAAGATGGAGCACCCCTGGAGGGCGGCGGTGACGAAGTAGTTCGCGTGCGCGCCCAGCCGCACGCAGTGGGTGCTGTCGAAGCCCCAGTGCAGGTAGTAGAGGTCGAAAGACTGCGCCACCACGGGCCCGTCCACCAGCAGGCCCATCAGGTCATGGTCCCCGTTGAAGATGACGCCGGTGCCCGGCTCGGTGAGGGTGTGGACGTTCTGCGACAGGTCGACGGCCTCGTGCAGCGTCGCGCTGAGCACACAGCCCTGGGTGTCGTAGACCGTGGCCTCCAGTCCGTGCGGATCCAGGTTGCGCTCGTGCATCAGGCGCTTCAACCCGACGAGCGACCGCTGCTGGGACGGCGGTGCCGCCGCCCCCATGAAGGCCGGGAAGAGGGCCTGCTTCCCGGCCTTCTTCACCAGGTCCTGGGGCTTGTAGAGGGGAATCGGGGCCAAGGGCGGTCCTCCAGGTCAGGGTACGTCCATGGCTGTTGAATCTGCCTTCCAGCGCTGGAGCTGTTCCTTCGACGGAAAGCCTGTCACGCGGTAACGCTCCGGGTACATCCCCAGCTCGGGCATCAGCAGCGTTCCTGCGTCGCGCACCACCAGGTCCCAGCGCACAGAGGCCACCGGGGGCGCGTCGGGGCCCAGCGCCGCGTCCACGAAGAGGATGACGTCCGCGCGCGGGAGCAGCGACTCGCCGTCATTGGACCAGACGGTCTGGCTGAAGAAGCGTCCCCGGGCGTCCTTCTCCGGAATGAACCCGGCGACGAAGACCTCGCTGTGCTCCTGCTCATGCTGCTGCCGCAGCCGCTCCGTCTGCTCCTGGTAGCCGCGCATCCGGCTGGCGAACGCGAGGTGCTCCAGGATGCTCCGCGACGGGCTCTCCGCTCCGGGAAGGAAGGGCTTCCATCCGTCAGCCGTGAGGCGCAGCGCGTGCCCGTCCACGGGGCGCGGTGCGCGGATGCCCTCCAGGGCCGCCTCCGCCACCGTGAGCAGGCCCGTGGCGTCCTCGGAGCCGGTGATGAGCAGCGTGTCCCGGTTGGGCACCACCACCACGGGCTCGCCCTTGACCTCGCAGCCGCGCACCACGTCCTCCAGCAGCAGCCGCGAGGCGGCGTAGCTGTCATTCGTGAAGAGCGCGCAGGCGCCCAGGGTCAGCTGCCGGAGCGGCACGGTGTCCATCCGCCGCAGGTTGGCCATCGCGTCAGCGCGGGCCTGCTCGTACGTGATGCCCCAGCGCGTCAGCTCCTCCACGGGCACGTAGCGCATGGCGTCCGGGGTGTCCTGCACGAGCGCCTCCGCCAGCACCTCGCCCACCGGACGCCAGGACACCGGCGCCGACTCGCCGGTCTGCTGGGAGAACTGCTCGAAGGTGTCGCGGGCGCGGATCACGAGCCGCAGGTACGGACGTGCCTGCGCGTAGGTGGCCGGGGCCTCCGGGAGCACGCCCGCCCGCCCCAGTCGCGCGAGCACCGCGACGCGCCGCTCGGGTGGGGCGTCCTGGTACTCGCGGTGGAAGTTGGCGAGGAAGAGGGACATCCCCAGACCACCGTCCGGGGCGTAGCGCTGGATGAGGAAGCGCTCCGGGTCGTACTTCAATTCGCCCGTGGGGTCCGCGGCGCGGAGGGCCTCCAGTGCCTGCTGGGCGAAGGCGTCCGGGTCGCTCGCCTCCGGGAGCAGCGACCCGGGTACCTCCTGCGTTCCGCTGGCGAAGAACAGCGCGGTGACGAGCACCAGGGCCGACACACCGAAGCCGGCCACCTTCCACTGCGTGTTGCGTGACATGGGGCCGGCAGCAGACACCTGCCGGGGTGCTTCACGCAACTGCGCAGGGGATGCGCGGCCCTGCCTGTCGTCAGCAGCCTGTCTGGGGCGTGGTCGTCGTCACTGCCGCGCGCCACGAAACTGAATCCTCCGGCCATCCGGTACGTTGTCTTGATGCTGATGATCACCCTCATCGCCCGTGCGCCACTACGGCATCGTCCTGGGGGAAGCGCCTTGAGGGCCGGGCTCGCGTCTGGCCCACCGCTTCAGGGCGCGCCGCAGGCGGCCCCGCCGAGCGCGCTGACGAGGTCGGTCCGGGCGAAGTAGGCGAACCCGGCGACGCGCAGGCCGTTGCGGAAGGGGCGGTCGTCGGCGCGGAAGGCGTCCAGCACGGTCGTCTCCGCGAGCTCCATCGCATCGGAGCCCCGGTTCTCGGAGAACCACTTGCCGGAGAAGGTGCACTCGGCGGAGAGGATGGGCCACACCTGCACGGGGCGGCTCCACTCGCGGGCGAGGAACTCCAGCCGGGACGTCATGTAGGGATAGGCCTTGGCCGGGGTCGCCACGTAGGCGTGGAGCAGGACGATGTCCACCAGCTCGCGCAGGCTCCGGGCCTCGTCCGCGGTGATCCACCCCAGGTAGGTGGCCGCCACCAGACCCCGCTCGTCCGCGAGCTGCCGCACGTGGGCGAGCAGGCGCAGGTAGTCCCCCCAGTTCGCATCCGGCGAACCCGTGCCGTTCCAGTACTCGTGCTCCGTCAGCAGTCCGTCGAAGCGCGCGGTGGCGACGGTGGCGGCCTGGGTGAGGTACGTCCGCACGGTGGCGACGTTGGTGGGCGTCGCCACGATGGCGAAGACGTGCGTGACGCCCGCCGCATGGGCCCGGGTGATGAAGGCACGCAGCGCCGTCGTCCGGCGGTTGTTGCCCAGGATCTGGTTGAGCCGGTAGATGCCCAGCTGGTTGATGCGGCGGGCGGCGATGAAGTCGAAGAACGCATCCTGCGTGGCCTGGGGCGCATCCAGGAGCGTGTCGGTCTTGTCCACGTAGAGGAACCGGGGGCGCTCACCGACGTCCACGGTCCAGGTGGCGGATTCGCTGTAGTTGCCGGACATGTCGAACGCCATGCCCTGCACGGTGAAATGGCCGGGGGCGGGGAAGCTGAAGCCCCAGCTGAACGTGACATCGGACTCGGTGGAGCCCGGCACGGCGCTGCGGTACTGCGCGCCCTGGTAGTTCCCGTCCAGGTACCACTCGGAGCCACGCAGTCCGCCGGCCGGGCTGGTGGCCCGCGCGGAGAAGCCCACGCGCTCGCCCCGGTTGAGCGTCAGGGTGGAGGACGACGTGGGCCCCACGCGCTGCATCTGGATTTGCGCGGCGGCCAGCAGCGGGGTGAGCAGGGCAAGAAGCGCGAGGGCAGAGGGAAGGGAAGGGCGTCTGTGCATGGTCGGGGGCTCCTGGGGTGGCCGGGCAGGGGGATGCTAATCATTGGCGAGGGGCCTGCGCCGGAGCGCGGGATGGGCTGCCCGCCCGGCGAAGGTGCGTCCACGCGACCTTGCTCAGCCCTTCACCGCCTCGATGATGCTGGTCCCGGCCTGGGTGGGGATGATGCGCCCCACCTTCCAGGAGGTCGCGGTGAGCAGCGCCTGGAACTCGTCCCGGGTGCGCTCGCGCCCGTCGGCGACCACCAGCATGTTGAGGTCCATCAGGTGGGTGACGTCTGGGGTCTGGCTGTCCGGAATCACCATCTCCAGCACGAAGAGCCGGGCCCCGGCGGGCGCCGCTGCGTGGAGCCGGCGCAGCAGGGTGGTGGAGGCTTCATCATCCCAGTCATGCAGGATGTGTTTGAGCAGGTAGGCCTCCGCGGCGGGAATGCCAGGCTCGAAGAAGCTCCCGGCCACCACGTCCACCCGGCTGGCGAGTCCCTGGGACTCCAGCGCCGGCTTCGCGCCTTCGACGACCTGGGGCAGGTCGAAGAGGATGCCCCGGCAGGAGGGGTTGGCTCGGAGCACCTGCGCGAGCAGATTGCCGTGGCTGCCTCCAATGTCCGCCACGCGGGCGAAGGGGGCGAAGTCGATGTGTTGAGTCAGCTCGCTGGCCACCAGGCTGGACATGTTGCCCATCGCCCGGGCGAAGTGCTCCGCCTCGTCGGGATGCCGGGCGAAGTGCCCCCAGATGTCGGAGCCGAGGGCGGCCTGCACCGGGGACTTGCCGGTGCGAACCGCTTCGGGAAGGAGGCCCCATGGCAACCAGTGCGACTTGTCGCTCAGGAAGATGGCCATCTCCCGCATCGAGCCGGGAACGTTCGAGCGCAGGCCTTCGCCCACTGGTGTCAGGGCAAAGGTCCGCTCGGAGACGGACTCGAAGAGGCCCGCGGTGATGCCACCGCGCATCAGCCGGAACAGGGCGCCCGGATGGACGCCAAGCTCGGTCGCCAGCGAATCACTGTCGCGGGCTCCTGCCGCGAGCCGGTCCGCGATGCCCAGCCGGGCCACGGTGGCGATGATCTGGGTGGTCCAGTAACCGATGATGGCCGCATGCAGCCGCTGCGTGAGAGACGGATTCGTATCGGGCGGAGGGGTCATGCCGGAAGTCTAAGCCACCCCTCGCGCTCCTTGGACACTGGGTGTCAGCCCCGGCCCCTCAAAGGGCCGGGGTGCCCCTCACGAACCGCTCTGGGCTCGCGAGCGTTTCTCGCCGCGAACTCACTGAGCCGCATCGACACCGAGATCGTCGCTGGTGCAGGGGTGGTAGGCCAGCATGCAGTAGTTCCGCGTCAACTGCCCATTCGGACCCATGATGCCGGGGCAGCAGCGGCCACCTGCCGGACAGGGGCTGTCGACGACGTTGCAAAAGGGACGGCATCCCGGAGCGTACTGATAGCCAGCGTAGACGCAGACACCGCCGGGACAACTCGATCCTTGAGGCGCGCCCAGAGTGCATTCGTAGATGGCATCCTCACGTGTGCTGAGCGTGGACAACTCCTCCTCGGGCATCGAAGTGCCTCCACATCCACTCAGCAACGCCACCGCGCCACATAGTACGCCAATGACCCTCATCACTCGCATGCACTCTCCTGGGAGTCCCCTTCGCAATCGAAGGGCGCCCAGCCTAAGCCAGAATCGGATGTGTTGACGTCTGAATTTGACCGGGAGTACGACCGGGCAATGACCTCTCCCTCCGTCCACCCGGCGCAGCTCATCGTCGACCTTGGCTTTGGCTTCATCCTCTCCGGCGCGCTGGCCACGGCGGCGGAACTGGGGATCGCGGACCACCTGGAGCAGGGCCCGAAGAGCGCGGCCCTGCTCGCGGAAGCGGTGGGCGCGGATGCGGGTTCGCTGTACCGGGTGCTGCGGCTGCTGGCGAGCGCGGGCGTGTTCTCCGAGGACGACGCGGGGAACTTCGCGCTCACCCCGGCTTCCGACCTGCTGCGCACCCACGCCCCTGGCTCCCTGCGCAGCGCGGTGTTGATGCTCACCCAGGACATCTTCTGGGCACCGGCCGGCGCACTCACCCAGACGGTGCGGACGGGCACCAACGCCTTCGAGCGCATCTTCGGCAAGCCCTTCTTCGACCACCTCGCGAGCAACGCCGAGGCGGGCGCCACCTTCCACCGGGGCATGTCCAGCCTGTCGGACCTGGAGAACGGCCCCATCGCGCGCAGCTATGACTTCAGCGCCTGCCGGCAGGTGGTGGACGTGGGCGGCGGCCATGGCGGCTTCCTCATCGAAGCGCTCCGGTCCACGCCGTCGCTCCGGGGCGTGCTCTTCGACCACCAGCACGTGCTGGACGAGGCGCGCATCGCCTCGGCGGGGCTCTCCGAGCGCTGCGAGCTGGTGGCCGGGGACTTCTTCCAGACGGTGCCGTCGGGCGCGGACACGTACGTCCTCAAGCGCATCCTCCACGACTGGAGTGATGCGGTGTGCGTGGACATCCTCCGCCACTGCCGCCGCGCGATGGCCGAGGGCGGGCGGGTGCTGGTGGTGGACACTGTCATTCCGCCCGGGAGCGCGCCGCACGGGGGCAAGGTGCTCGACGTGATGATGTTGGCCTCGCTGCCCGGCCGGGAGCGCACCGAGGCGGACTTCCGCAAGCTCTTCGCCCAGGCGGGCCTGCGGCTGTCGCGCGTCATCCCCACGCCGGCCGCGCTCAGCATCACCGAGGCCGTGGCCGCGTAAGGCAAAGGAATTCCGCGGGGTGACCTCCCTGAGGTCAAAGACATTCACATCGAGAAAGGAAACACCATGCGCAGAAACACTCTTCGTGCTGCCCTTGCCGTGACCGCCGTCGCCACCGTCGCGGGTTTCGCCGTCTCGTCGGGGACCGCGTCCGCCGCTCCCGTGACGGACTGGGAGTCGGGCCTGACGTTCTACAGCGACAATTTCGTGACCCCGCTGGTGAACTACCCGGCCCCTGACGGGTCGTGCCAGCCATTCCCGGCCGCCGCCGGCGCCCTGGTGGGATGGAGCAACGTCGACAACGTCATCGCCTACTGGACCGATGACTGCAGCGGACAGCCGATCGCGCTGGGCACGCTGCGGACGTTCCGGCCGGGCGAGTACGCGAGCTTCATCGCCTACTGAAGCACCACGGCGGATGGGCGCCTCTTTCCGGGGCGTCCATCCGTCTCCGCACATCCATGACCTCCAGTCCCTTCTTCGGAACGCGACTTCGACATAGAGATTGAAGCCACACGCCCCATGGAGGACCGATGTCGCCGCGCCATCTCGTGCCGTGGTTGTTGCTGGTGGGTCTGATGACCGCCTGTGCTTCGTCCTCCCCGGCGGAACGTCCAGGGCGTTCGCCGCCGCCCGCGATCCTCTTCCAGTCGCCGCTCGCGCTGCTGCTGGAGCACCACCCAGAGCTGGTGCTCACCACCGACCAGTTGATCCAACTGGGCCAGCGGGAGGAGGCCCTCGACGCGGCCAACCGCCCCCTCCGCGAAGAGCTCCGGCGCGTCTGGTATCCCGAAGCGCCTCCCGCGGACCGTCCACCGCCCGGAGCCGGGATGCCGGGCCGCAACGGCCCCGTGGGGCTGGGAGGACGGCCCGCGTACAGGGCGTCCCCCCGGGCTCCCACCCCTCCGAGCGAAGAGGGCCTGAAGCGGCAGCAGGCCCTGCTTCAAGCGATGGAGGACAACGAGACGGCGGCCCTTCGCGATGCGGAAGGGCTCCTGGACGAGACGCAGAAGGTGAAGGCGCGAGAGCTGGTCGCGAAGCAGCGCGAGGAGCGGCTGCGAGCGCGGGAGGCCATGCAGGCCCCCGAGCCTCCACCGGCGCCGTAGTCCCGCGCCTCAACGCATCTTGAGCACCACCCGGAAGCGGGCCTTGTTGCTCATCATCCGCTCGAAGGCCTCCGCCGCTCGGTCCAGGGGGAAGACTTCATTGCGCGAGCGCACCCCCGCGAGCGCGCTGAACGCCATGGTCTCCTGCGAGTCCTGAGGCACGCCGCTGGGCCAGCCCTGGATGCGCGTGCGCTTGCTGATCATGGACAGGCTGCTGACGGGGATGGGTTCAGACCCCGCGCCCAAGAGCAGCAGGGTGCCATTGCGCCCCAGCCCCCCGAGCAGCTCGCCCGCGAGGCTGCTGCTGGAGGCGGTCATCATGATGACGCGCGCGCCACCGAGCTTCTGGAGGGCTTCGGCCGCGGAGCCCTTCTCCGTGTCGATGTACTCGTGCGCGCCCAGCTCCATCGCGAGGGCTCGCTTGTCCGCGCCGCGCGAGATGGCGGCGGTGCGGTAGCCGAATTTCGAGGCGTACTGGATGGCCAGGTGGCCCAGCCCGCCAATGCCCTGCACCGCCACCAGGTCCCCCGGCCGTGCGCCCATGTTGCGCAGGGAGTTGTACGTGGTGACGCCCGCGCAGAGCAGGGGCGCGGCGTCCTCGGAGCTCATCCCTTCCGGGACGCGGGCCAGCGCCTCCTGGGGCGCGACCAGGTACTCCGCGTAGCCGCCGTCGTAGCTGATGCCACACACCTGCTGCTTCTCACAGGTGACGAAGTCCCCGCTGCGGCAGGCAACGCACTGGCCGCAATGGCCGCCGTGCCAGCCCACGCCGACATGTTGCCCCACCTTCCACGCCGTCACGCCGGGCCCCACCTGGTCGATGCGGCCCACCACCTCGTGGCCCGGTACGCGGGGGTACTGGATGGGCATCCAGCCTTCCTTGGTGATGGCATCGCTGTGGCAGACGCCACACGCCTCCACCGCCAGCCGGACCTGCCCCGGCCCGGGCTCGGGGACCTCGCGCTCGACCACCTCGAGCGGACCGCCCGCCTTCGGCACCTGCACTGCCTTCATCTTCCTGGCCATGGCATCTCCTCGGGGGGAGGGATGGGGAC
>NZ_RAWK01000107.1 GCF_003612165.1 Corallococcus aberystwythensis
TGAAAGCGTAGCGCGCCTCGGACTCCTCGCCATGCTCGCGCAGGAACTTCGTGGCCTCGGGGGAGCGGTAGCGCCGGGTGCCGGGCGGCAGGGGGGAGTCCGTCAATTCGGGCGCCTGCGCGTAGCTGCCCACCCCGAAGTCCAGCAGGAAGGGCTCGCCGTCGGAGGCACGCACCTGGATGTTGCTCAACTTCAAGTCACGGTGGAATACGCCCCGCGCGTGCACGTGGGCCAGGGCGGAAGCGAGCTTGACGAAGAGGGCCACCACCTCATGCGCCGTGGGGTGCGTCTTCTCCATCCACTCGCCCAGCGTGTAGCCCTCCACGTAGTCCTCGACGACGTAGAGCCAGCCCCGTGTCGCGTCGTTCCATCGGCCGTGGGCGTACGTGCGCACGATGTTGGGATGGCCGCTCACCTGGGCCAGGCAGACCATCTCCCGCATCAGGCGCGCGTCCGACTGCTCCGCGTCTCCACTACTGGCGCGGTGCATGGCCATCTTCAGCGCGAAACGCTGGCCCTCCTTCTCCACGAGGTAGACGGCGCCGAAGGAGCCCGAACCCAGGGCCTTCACCACGCGCCATCCATCCACCATCTGCCCGGGCTTCAAGCTGGCGGGAATGAAAAGCAGCATGGCCCGCGCTTCTAGAACACCACGGAGGGGATGAGAAGGCGCCGCCCTCCCGTGCTGTCACGTAGCTCCACCCGGCGTGCGTCGCCCTTGGGCCAGTCTTCGCCACGGAATTCCACTACGACCCGCGCCAGCCCTCCTGGGACGACGTGCGGCGCTCTCATCGTCACCGTGACGGCACTGGAACGGACTGGGGACAGCCGGGCCTCTGTGGGTGTCCAGGGCGCCAACCCTTCATTCGTGACGTCAAGCGAGAGCGCGACCCACCCTTTCCCTCGGAAGACGATGACACGGTCTGCTTTCAGCCCGTCAGTAGGCTTCGTTGGCTGCAATGTGGGCTCGTTCGTCTGGACGCCTTCAGGGCCCATCGTCCCGGCCAAGATCATGCCCGAAGGCCCTGTGGCCGCGCCTCGTGCCCGCAGCGAAGCCAATTCGGCATCCTTGCCCGCGCACGCGGAGCGCACCTCGTCCAGCTCGGCCTGCACCGCCTCGGCTGTGCGCGGCAACCGGGACACCTGAACCTGAGCATCCACCTGCGTGGCATTGGTGACGAGCGCGAACACCACACGTGCCGGGGACATGCCGTCCGCGAAGGGCACAGTCAGCAGGACGCGCTCACTCGCTGCCACGTCGGCCGTGGGCTTGATCATGATCAGCCGGTCAGTGGCTACGATCAGCTCCAAGCGGTCTCTTGCGTCCCCCATCTTCACACCCGCGCGGTCAACAGTGGAGTCGAACTCCAGCGCGGTGAGTGAGCCTGACGCGACATGCAGTTCCACCGGCTTGCCGGTTGCGGACTGGGAGAGCGCGACGCGACGCTGCACCAGCTCACGCCCGCGTAGGATCTCCTGAGCCGTGACGTTCGTGCCCAGCAAGAGAAGGGACAGCAGCAGCAACGGACGGGAAACCAGGAGCACCGGCGGGCAACCTCCGAGAAGACGGCGCCGACCGTAGCAGGTGCCATGGGGGCGCAGGTCTCCGCGCATCCTTCGCACGCGGTCGTTTCGGCAAGGAATCAGGTTGTACGCCGCACATAACGAGGCCCCGCATTTTTCCTGAGAATTTTTCGAGCGTGTGGGACCGCCGAGCAAGCCTTGAAGAGGCCGGGCTCCGGAAATCCGAGCCGGGGGGATCCATTCCCGCCCCCCGCCAGGCCGAGCAAGCCGTCTCGCTCCTGAGAAAACGACAGGGCACGTGAGCCAGTCCCAGAAGCCGCAGGCATTTACGCGGGTACGGGAGATTCGAAACATGCTGGAGCTGGTTGAGCAGTACCGGCCCCGCATCATCGAAGCGCTCGCCCGAGAGAACGACGGAGCGAGCGAGACACTCCCAGAAGGTGCCCCCATTGAACTGGGGTAAGGGAGATTCAAACCATGCTGGAGCTTGTTGAGCAGTACCGACCCCGCATCATCGAAGCACTCACCAAGGCCACTCCGCAGGGGCTGACCGTGAAGGAGCTGTGCGCCGCGCTTGGAGCCGGAGAACAGGTCCTCCGCCGTTGCCTCGCCGCCCTCGTGCTGGCTGGCGTCATTCGCGAGACCGCGAGGTACACGCCCGGAGCGCGCGGCGCGGTGCCTCGGGCCTACAGCCTCACCGACGCGAATCGCGAAGGCGAGCCGTGAGCATCCCCCAGCGCATCCAGGACGCCACTCCGGCTGTCAGCTCTCTGCCCCGCCTCCCGGCACACCGGGGCACAAAGCGGGGCACCCCCGAACGCGAGAAACGCCCAAGAAATCAACGGCTTGGCGAGCCCCTTTTGCTCACTGCCCCGCCTGCCCCGCCTGTTTCAAAGAAGAGAGAGAAAGAGAAGAACATACCCCAGAGATCAATTGCAGACATTCAACTCCTCTCATTCTCTCCATGCACCACCGCGTGTGTTCCGGTGAGACAGCGGGGCAGCGGGGCAGGTTGCCAGATTCTCTAGTGATTCTCGCCGCTTAGTCCCGCCCCGCTTTCCGCCCGCCACTCAATCCGCCCCGGTCTCGCACCGGATGTCCAACGCAGCAGCCCTTGGGCTCGCCGCGATTCCCTTCTTTTGCCCTCGGATGCCCCGTGGAAGCCTCTGATCCGAACTCGCCCCCCGCACTGGAAGCCGCCGCCTTGGAGTACGCGGGGCGCGGCTGGCATGTCTTTCCCTGTTTCGAGCCCGTTCGCTCGCCCTCCGGCGCCCTCATCTGCGCTTGCCCCAAGGGAGCGGAATGCAGCCAAGCGGGTAAACACCCACGCACACGCAACGGAGTGAAGGACGCCACGACGGACGAGGCCCAAATCCGCGAGTGGTGGCAGCAGTGGCCGTTCGCCAACGTCGCCATCGCCACGGGTGCCCTCTCCGGCGTGGATGTTGTGGACGCGGACGCGAAGGCCGACGGAGTGGCGACCCTCGTGAAGCTGGAGGAAGAGCGAGGCGAGCTGCCCGATACCGTCACGGCCCGTACCAGTGGCGGCGGCTGTCACGTCTACTTCCGCCACGCGGGCATGGTGTCGAAGGCTGGCAGCCTCGCGCCTGGCATCGACACCCGGGGCAATGGTGGCTACGTCATTGCGCCCCCGAGCCTCCACCGCACGGGAGCGCGCTACGCATGGCTTGAGGGAGCGTCCCCCTCCGAGGTTCCGCCCGCCGCAGCGCCACAGTGGGTTCGCGACGCAGCCCAGGCGAAGCGCACGCGCCCCACGTTCGCGAAAGGGGAAGCCGCGGTGAGCATGTGGCAGTCGCCAACCGGGGATGGACTCACCGAATCCCAGCTCTGGATGCGATGGCACGCGACAAGCGCCCCGGAGCATGCGGCAGCGGTGAAGCGCATGAAGCAGGGCCAACCCTTGTTCCCCGCTGGGCATCATGAAGGGAACCTCTGGGCCTTCCTCTCGTACCTGCGCTTCAAGGCCCCCGAGGCATCGGACGCAACCCTGTTGCGGCTCTTGGCTCCGTCCGTGATGGCGATGAACTGCGCGAAGCACGACCTCGCGCATGTTGCGGAGCGCCTCCGACGAATCAACGAGGATTACGGCGCCGCGCTGGCCGAGTCCGCGCTGATCACCGCTGCACTGAGAGGCACGGCAAGCTCCCGTTCCTCAACCGAGGCTCCTCCCAACCCCGACGCGCCCCCTATCGCTGACGGCTGGATGGCAGCTCCGGGCTACGCCATCTACGATGGCCAATCGCTCGGCATCTTCAAATTCACCGACAAGGGCAACCTTTCCACCATCGCCGCCGCCCCCATCAACATCACCGAGACAGGGGAGGACGAGCACGGCACCTGCTACGTGACGGCACGGTGGATGTACGGGCACCGCGAGCGAGTGGAGACGATGCCGCGTGCCAAGGTCTCGGGAAACGAAATCCTGGAGCTGGCCGGTCGCGGCGCCCCCCTCACCAGCAGCAACAGCAAGAAGGTCCAGGACTTCCTTCAAGCCCAGGAGCAGCACTGTCACGCGAGCTTGCCCCGGGTGCGCATCTTCACCCAGAGCGGCTGGTCCCACGACATGAAGAGCTTCGTCGTGGGACGGCAGGTGATTGGCGAGCCCGGCCGCGTCATCATGCCCGGAGAAGCAGCCTTCCTCGATGCACTTGAGTCGCGGGGCTCGGCGGATGAACACCTGCGCCTGATGCTGGCCGTTCGTGAAAGGGGCCCCTTCGCTGAAATGGCGTGGGCTGCTGGCTTCGCGGCGCCCCTGTTGCGGCTCCTGGGCCTGCGCAGCATGTGCCTGTCCATCTGGGGTGCCTCTGGAACGGGGAAGTCCGCCGTGCAGGCCACCACCACGTCGGTGTGGGGGCGTCCTTCTGGCCTCAAGGTCAGCGGAGACGTCTCGTCAGCCGCGTTGCAGGGAGAGCTGTCCCGTCACCGCGACCTGCCCACCTGGATTGACGACACCCAAGTCACGCGCGAGGGGATGACGAACCTCATGGCCTACATCGTGGGGACGGAGACGAGCGGCGCGCGGGCGACGCAGACCGGAGAGCTGCGCGCGCGGAAGACCTGGCGCTCGCTGGCTTTCATCTCGGGGGAGAAGCCGCTGTTGCAGATCGGAGGCGCGGCAGGGGCGAAGAACCGGACGCTGGAGGTGTGTGCTCAGCCATTGGGGGACGCGGGCCTCGCCACGCTGACGCATCAAGGTTTGGAGAAGCACCACGGCCACGCGGGGCCCGCCTTCATCCGCGCGCTCATGGAGCACTACACGGGCGCGGAACGACTCGACGAACTCCGCGAGTTGCACCGCAAGCTTGCCGCCCAGATGGTGACGGAGACAACGGAGCAAGCACGCTACGCCGCGCTCCTCGTGTTGGCCGACATACTCGCGCGCATCCACATCTGCGGCGAGGCCAATGCCCACGCCCAGGCAGCCGCGCTCGAAGCGGGGCACGCCTTCTGCGCGGCGGTGTTGAAGGAGTCCCGCGAGACGAGGACGACAGCCGACGCGGCCTATGACTTCATCATGAGCTACGTCGCCGCGAACTGGGCTGGCTTTGAAAGCCCTGTCCCCATCAAACGCCCCGGGATGCTGATGGACGACAGGGACTCCAGCGGGAGACGTGTCGTCGCCATCTTCCAGACGACGATGCACGACATCGCGAGGGAAGGACGCTTCGACACCCGACAGGTGATGACGGAGCTTGCCGCGAAGGGATTGGTGTTCAAGGAAGAGGGCCACCTGACGCGCAAGGTCTCCGTCGCGGGCAAGCGTGTGCGTGCCTATTGCTTGGTGCTGGATGACGAGAAGGCAGGTGCGGAGAACGCCCAGCGGATCCATACGCTCCCTTCGCAAATGGGGAAGGTGACGTCATGAGCCGTCGCGCTTGCCAGAACGGGCCCAAGCCACCAGCGGACGCGCCCACTCATGCGGCTTTCGACTTCCTCACCGTGGACGAGGCCGCCGCGCTCCTGCGCGTGAACCGAAAGACGCTCTACGAGTCGATCCGACTGGGGCAGGTGCCGGGAGTCCTCCACCTCCGCAGATCCATCCGCATCCGCCGCGACACGTTGTTAGCATGGCAGCCGGGTAACAGCGGTCCTGCGCTCGGAGAGAAGCCATGAGCGTCAGGCAGCGGAAGTGGAAGACGAAGGAGGGAAAGGTGCAGGAGGCGTGGTGGGTGGACGTGAAGTACCAGCACCCCAGCGGGAAGGTGGAGCGAGTGCGCAAGGCATCGCCCATCAACACCCGTCGGGGCGCGGAAGAGTACGAGCGTCAGGTCCGTCACGCCCTGCTGACTGGAACCTTCGGGAAGGAGAAGCAGCACGAGCCGGGCCGCATCCTCACCTTCGGGGAGTTCGTCCCGCGCTTCATCACGTACAGCGAGAACAACAACAAGTACTCCAGCGTCGTCACCAAGCGGCAGATCCTTGATGACCACCTGCTCCCCGCGTTCGCGAACACGCCTCTTGATGCCATCGGTCCAGCGGAGATCGAGGACTTCAAGGCCGCGATGCGGAAGAAGCCAGCGGGCATTCCCGGCAGGAAGGACGCCCCCTCAAAGGATGCCCTGCGCAAGCGCAAGGGAGCCGGGGGGAAGCTCCTGAGTCTCAAGTCCATCAACAACGTCCTGACCGTGCTGCACAAGTTGCTCGCACTGGCCCAGGAACAGGGCGTGCTCCAACACGTCCCGCGCGTGAAGCTGTTCAAGACGGCGAAGCCCGCTTTCGACTTCCTCTCTTTTGAGGAAACCGAGCGACTGATCGACGCGGCGGAACCAGAGTGGCGGACGCTGATCCTGTTGTCGCTCAAGACGGGACTTCGCCACGGAGAGCTAATCGGGCTCCAGTGGGGCGACCTCGACTTGCCGCGAGGCAAGCTCCAGGTGCGCCGTTCCATCTGGCAGGGGGTGACGGGACTGCCCAAGGGAGGCCGGGAACGGACGGTGGACCTGCCCGTATCGGCCGTGGACGCGCTCAAGGGCCACCGCCACCTGCGCGGCCCCTACGTGTTCTGCCAGCCCGACGGCCAGCCCCTCACCGCCAGCATGACCGAACACCGGCTGACGCGGGCCGTGGGGCGGGCGGCCATCACCCGTGAACAGGGGGCCATCACATGGCACGACCTGCGCCACACCTACGGGAGCCACCTCGCCATGCGGGGCGTCCCCCTCAAGGTCATCCAGGAGCTGATGGGGCACGCCGCCATCGACATGACGATGCGGTACGCGCACCTGTCACCCGAAGCGCGGGAGAGCGCGGTGCAGGCGCTTGACCGCCCCATGCCGCAAGCGCTCGCCGTTCCAGGCTAGCCACGCCGGAGGGGCACATGGGGGGCACATGACGGGGCGCAGAAAAAGCGAAGGCCCAGCAACCCGTTAGGATTGCTGGGCCTTCTGTGGCGAGGAGTACGGGACTTGAACCCGTGGCCTCCGGCGTGACAGGCCGGCGTTCTAACCAACTGAACTAACTCCCCGTAACGGTGCCGCTCTACCGCTGATCAGCGGATGAGCACAAGAGGAATGAGCGCCCTCATGCTGAGCGGCGACTGCCAGTTCGGATATCCGCGGTGTGCCGCATTTCACCATCCGTCGTCCCGTCGACGGGCGCACAGCCCGCGGTTTCAGGCGGTGGCGGAGCGGAACGACCGTGTGGACCGTTCGCGGTACCGGATTGCGAGGGGCGGGGGGCGGACCCAGGAGAACTCCGGCGTGGCGCGAGTGGGAACCCGCCAGGTGCCGTCAGGTACGCCAGCACCCTCAAGCATGCCTCCACACCTGCCGCACGCGAAAACACTCAGCGCGAAGCTCCTGGGCGAGGTGTAACCAGGGAGGGGCGGGCCTCGTCGGGGCCCTCCTGCACCGTCCAGGGCATGTCGCAAGGCCCTCCTCGGCACCTCCGGTCCTGCCCTCACCCTCCACAGCGCCTCTATCCCGCCGATACGCTCAAGGTTGCTTCTGCGTGAGCATCCGTTCACGCCTGCTCATGCGCACGCCGTCGATCCTTCAATATCGGAAACAACTGCGACTCAGGTGAAATAGCGCGCGACTCCACCAACTCCCCGCTCGTATTCCACTCCCGGTAATTGACCTCTATTCCGAACTCATACTGCGCCTCGCTCTTCACGCATCCGTTTGGAAACCACTCACGAACGAGGCCATGCAGCCCTCCGTTCAGATAACGAGCCTCATAAACCAACACACCCTCTAGGGAATAGTCTCGGCTCCCCCCCGACTGGACACCCTGCACGTATTCAATCTCACTGCGCCTCGCGCCGTTCAGATGAAACTCGACTGCAACCCCCGTGAACGGAACTCCTTCGCAACACATCTGGAGCAACTCATCAGGTTCCAGCTCGTCCATCGAGGCCACGTCTTCGCTCTTACTCGCCATAGAACCCCAGCGGCCCAATTCCTATCTCAGCCTTGTCGCACCACATTCAACCAGGAATGAACTCCACGCCCCAAGTCAGAATCTCGCAATGGGGACAACAAGGTCCCGGAAGGCCGACCTGGCACCTAGGCGCTCCGCTGGGAACCCTGCCTCTCAGCCAGATGGCCGTCATACTGAACTACGCATACGCATAGGGCGAATAGAAGGCCTGCTGAGGATGAGGGCGGGTGCAATGGCTCTTCGGCCTCGGGCCAGGTGCTCACGTTCTGGGAGAAGGACAGCGTGGCGGGACCGACCGCCGGGGACTGGTTCAAGCAAGCGCTGGTGGATGGCGTGGTCGTGCGGGAAAGCGACGGCACGGCCTGGCGCAGGCTCATTCGGTGACGATCAGCCCCGCGGGCTCGAGCTTCAGCCCCGGTTGATCAGCCAGGCGGGCGTGTCGAACCACCCGATCTCCTTCAACATCAACGATGTCGCGATCAACGGCGCAACCGTGACGAACGCGGGCTTCGAGACGGCGACCGGATTCACCGGCTGCTACGACACCGGCACATTCCATGGCGGTGTCGAGTCGTACAAGCTGTCCTTTCCGGGAGCAACGACGTCGGCTGCGGGTGACAACAGCACGATTTCGCTGACCCTGTAGAACCCGTCAGCGCGCCACGAGGAATGAAGCGGCGGGGGCGAGCTCGACGTCAGCTCGCCCTTGCGCTCTCCTACTCACCTCTACAGCGCCTCGCGCAGGTTTCCCTCCGCGGTGCGGACGAACTGGGTGACGCGCTTGTGGAGCCACAAGCCGAAGGGCTGCACGCGCTCGCGCTTCATGGGCCTGGGCAGCTTCTCCATTCCCTCGTCGAAGGGGATGATGGACAGCTCGCCCGCGGCGGACCCCGGCGCTGCGTACCCACCACGCCCGGGAAGGACTCCGGGCGAGGTGAACCGTCAACGGCGGAAGCTCAGAGCGGATTCGGCTCCAGGCAACGGGGCCCCGTGCAGCAGTCGATGTAGCAGCTCTGCACGGTCTCGTCCGGACCGCAGAAGCCGTCACCGCACGGGTTGATGACGAGGCCGCAATCCAGACGGCAGCTCCGGGGCGTCTCCAGTCCGTTGCAGACGCCGTCGCCACAGAAGGAGCCACAATCAATGGCGCAGGTTCCGGTCGTCTCCGAGCCATTGCAGATGCCGTCACCGCAGTACGTGGGGGCGCCACAGTCCTGGGGGCAGGTGTTGCTGGTTTCATTGCCGTTGCAGAGGCCGTCACCGCAGTAGGTGAGGATGAGGCCACAGTCCGCGGGACAGTTCCGAATCGTCTCCCGTCCGCTGCAGATGCCATCCCCACACCACGTGAGGATCCGGCCACAGTCCAGGGGACAGTTGGTGTTGTTCTCCCCGTTGGCGGTGTCACAGACGCCGTCGCCGCACAGATAGAGGCCAACCCCTGCCTCCGCCTGTCCCAGGGCCTCCATCTCGGACTCGGTTTCCACGGGGCCGCAGGCGGCGAACAAACCCAGCGACAACCCGGCAATCATCATCACGAAACGCGACTTCATGTGGACCTCCACGGGGAAAGAGGCCACGCATGTCAGCGCACTCGCAATGAACAGACAACATCCAATTGCTTGTGACCTGGTTTTGACAGTCGCCGTGGCCCGCGACTCCTCGTTCTGTAGCGCATTCCGCTACATGCAACGGTTTGCCGCAGTGTCTTTGTAGCGCATGACGCTACAAAACGCGGTCCACCCGGAGGTGGGATTGGTTCGGCACCACGCAGCCCGGCTGCGCGATGCCGCACCAGGAGCTACACGTCTGACCGGAGCCGCACGTGCCACAGTTGAGCGTGCCGCAATTCCTGCCCTGCGCGGCGCAGGTGGTCGGCACGCACGCGCCTCCCGTCTGGTTGACCTCGATGCTGGACACCGCCTGCATGTTGCCCTGGGCGGTGGGGGCCAGGACTGCACGTTCACCCTCCGGTGGGGCAAGGGCCTTCACCGGGTGCGAGGTAGCGGCGGTTCACCCAGCCGCGCCTTCCCTCCGGCGTCCGCACCTCGGACCAGGTCTCCCGAGCGGAGACGGTGCGCCGGCGCACCTCGCGCACGCAGCGGGTGCCGGGCGCGAGCGTGGCCACCTCCAGTGCGCGCCAGTCCGGCAGCTCGCGCAGGCGCAGGACGTCCGACGCCTTCACTCCGGACACCGTGGCCCAGGTGCCCTCGGGGACGGGGAGGGGCGCCGCCTCCTTCTGCTGGATCAAGAGGGACTTGCGGAGCGGATCCGAGAGGTAGAGCGCCGCGGGGCCCTCGGTGATGGAGCAGGCGTTGTCCACCGGGAGCCGCTCGGTGTGCCAGCCCTTGCCAGGGATGCCCCGGAAGAGCAGTGGACCGGCGAGGAGCATGAACTCGCCATTGGAGAGCGCGGCGCGGGCATGCGCGCAGTCCCCCCTTCCCGGCTCCGCCGCAGGCAGGTCCAGGGGCAGCCACGCCTTGCCCTCCGGGCTCCACCGGGGCTCGCGCTCGTGGAGACAGCCCGTGGCATTGCACAGCCAGTCCCGTCGGGCATCCACGGGCGCGGCATTCGCGGCCATGGGCGCTTCGCCCACCCGGCGCCACTTCCGGCCGTCATGGCGGTATGCGCCGTACTGGCTCGTGAAGCCGGGCATGCCCCTCGCGTCGATGCTCGTGCGTTGGGGATTGTGGATGCTCGTCGCGTCGGGAGGGGAAGGGGGCAGGTCCACCTTCCGCCAGACGCCGTTGCGCGCGCGCCAGAGGATCCGCCAGCGGCTTGTGAAGCAGGGCGCACAGCCATCACCGGTCGTCAGGACGGCCATGTCCTTGCCGCTCCAGCCCAGCTCCGTGGTGAGGGCCTGCCAACGCTCCCCGTCGAAGCGGCGCAGCTCGTGGGTGAACATCTCGGTGGAGAGGGCGGTGGGCTCGTGCGGGTTTCCCAGCAGGCGAATCCCATGCGTGGAGAGCTCCATCGGGAACCGGTCGAGCCTTCCCAGTGGATGCGCCTCCGTCACCGTGAGTCGCGCGGTATGGGTGCGGAACATCCACAGGGGCTCACCGGGCCCCCCCCCGAACACCTGGTCGAGCTCATTCGCGAACCGCGTCCCCTTCAGGGCGGGAGGTGTCTGACGTTGCCCCCCGCGCTCGACGAGCAGCTTTGAGTCCTCCACGAAGAAGCGCACGCCGGGCCGTGGCGAGCGCACCGGGGGTTCGGGAGGCTCCGGGGGCACCGCGTGCTCCGGGACGAGCGACAGCGGCCCGATGCGCTCCGCGTCCAGCGTCGCCTGGACACACCGCGCGCTGTCACACGCGAAGAGCCGCTGCGCGCCTCCAGGCGCATCCGCCAACGAGAGCCGCCGCAGCGGTCCCAGGCCCGTGTCCAGCGTGTCCCGCCACGCCCCCGCGCGCCAGAGGCCCACCACGCCGGAGTGCGCACTGTTGGAGACCACCGCGTCACCCCGCGCGGCGACGAGCCCCGGGTACAGCGGCGCGGGAAGGACGATGCACCACCCCGAGCCGCTGCAATGCCGCTCGGTCAGCTCCGGCAGCGGCACGGGAGCCTGGGCCAGGAGCGAGGCGAAGAGGACGGAGAGCATGGGGCCATCCTACGCGGCCAGTTCGCCTGCGTGAGGTGTGGAGGCAGGCGGCGAGTGCTGGCCCCGGCGCGCGGGCCACCCCAGCCCGTGGGGTGTTGAAGCTCAAGCCGTCAGGGCCAGCCAAGAGAGCCAGGCCCTTGCCGCGCCCACCCGGGAAGGCAGCATGAAGCGCCCTACCTGACGGCGCTGAGGCTCCGGATCTGCGTGTTGATCCACGGGATGTAGTTGGAGACCCGCGCGTAGATACCGGGCAGCCCTGCCCGCGCACAGCCCACCCCGAAGCTCACGATGCCCTGGAGCACGTAGCCCTGGGGACCTCGGACGACGAGCGGCCCGCCGCTGTCGCCCTGGCATGCGTCCTTGCCTCCCTGCGGATACCCGGCCCCGAACATGGCACTCTCGTCGATGCTGATTCCTTGGGTCCTGTAGCTGTTGGCGACGTCCTGATGACTGAGGACGGGGACGCCCACCTGCAGCAAGAGGCTGGACGTGTCGTAGCCGCCCTCCCGTGTCAGGCCCCAGCCCGCGACCGTCGCCATCGTGTTTTCAGCGACACGCTCCCCGGAGTCTGGAAGGCAGACAGGGACGCGCGTGTTGCCGCTCCCGAGCTGAGGAGCCAGGTTGGGGCGCATGCCCGAGGACTGGCCACAAGCCCTGGCGACGGTCGTGTCGAACTTGATGGGCTTGTCGAGCTTGAGGACGGCGATGTCGTTCATCGTCGTGTCCGGATTGTACTGCGGGTGGTAGACGGCCTCCGTCACCCGGACTGTCACTTGTGTGGACGTGGGGCGGTACAGGTCATGCGCCCCGGCGGACGCCGTGGCGTTGGAGAGTCCGTCATAGACGCAGTGGGCAGCGGTGAGGACGATGTCACTCTCCTCCTTGGTGTCGCTCACCCGCACCAGGCTGCCCCCGCAGAAATGGCTGCCGTACTGCTGCAGGCTGACAATCCAGGGGATGGAGTTCGGACGGGCCTCGACGCCTCCCACGATCTCCTGGTCCGTGTGGCCTACTGTCTCCAAGGGGTCCTGCTCTGCCTCAGGACCACCGCACCCGAGTAGACCGACCGCGACGACGACTCCGCTCATGAAGCGCAATGCACCCTCCTGGTTCAAGTGCGCAGCGAGACAGCAATCGACATGCCGGGGCCATGAGCCTCGGCTGTCTGGACGGCACGTCGTCTTCGTCGCCGTGTGACACGTCAGCGGAGGTGCATGACGCGTCAGCCGCCTGCGAAGGCGCGTCATGCGGATGGCAGGGAGCCGCGGGGCTCAACGTTCCACGGGCGGAGCCGTGTCGCATGCGCGGGGACGGGTTCATCTGCGTGGTGGACACGAACCGGGGCACTGCGCGTTCAATTCACATTGCTCGGGTTCAAGCCCTTCGCCCTTGGCTTCTCCATCCGCTTTCCGTGCGGACCGAGGCAGCCCACGCGCGCCTGCTCCGCGTCCCATTTATCGGACATGCCCGTCGCGCCGTTCACCATGGTCACCACGGGCTTGCCCTTGTACTCGGCGGTATATCCAACATACCCGTAGACGATGGTGTTCCTGAAGCCCGCTGCCCACAAGTGGAGGGCGACCATCTGCGCGAAGGACTTCTTGCGCTTTTCCTCTCGCGTCGGGTTGTAGCCTGAGTTGCACGACATGATGTGGATGAACCCAATGTCGTTCGGCACGTCACGGATGATCACCTCCGCGAGCTGGTCGGCCGTGCGATCCTCGGGGTGCTCTTTTTGTCCGTGGGCCCCGAGGATTTGCGTGCTGCCGTGCGCCACAATCCACAGGTGATCGTTCCCGCCAAGGGCGAACCTGCTGTTCTTGATTTTCCGCCCCGAGTTCGCGTCACCAAAGAAAAGCACACACTCCGGTGGAAAGAACCGGCGCTTCTTCTCACTGGCGACCTTGTTTTGTTTCTTGAGGTAGCCCCAGACACTCTCAGCCTGCCTCACCACCTCACAGCCACGACGGTCTTCTTTATACACCGTGTCCGTGACCGCCGAGACCACGGCATGCCAGCGACACGGACGTTGGCTGAGCTGCGTGTACAGCTCCGCGAGCACCTCGTCATCGATGTCGAGCACCGCGGCCTCATGCCCCTGGACTGCTTTCTTCTCATCCCGGGCCTCTCCCTTCTCGTCTTGCGCGCTGGCGGACTGTTCCTGCTGCTCGTCAACGAGGTTGACGAAGTCGGCAAACGTTATCGGCGCCCGCGGTGCGTCCTGCTTGAAGGGGGGCGGGCTGGTGGGAGACAGCCCTCGGCCGCAGACCGGGCACGTCGAACCCAGGATGTAGAACTCATTGTGCGTCGGACAGACGGGCATCGTTCGACTCCAAGCGGATGGGCTCCATCCAGCCGAATTCGCAAGCCTCTGAGGGAGCACTCCATCGTCCTCCCCAGCAAGGCCAGGGGTCAATTGTCGTCAACAGGTGTCTCAGTCAGGCCAACATGGCCTATGGCCCATTGTTCGTCGTCACCAACAACCCGGCGATCGACGTCCACGACGTCGCGGGTAGGGCTCTCATCCAGGCGAACGGAGACCTCGCCATCGCCCCGGAGTCACCGGACCGGGGAAGACCTCCCGCTCAACTCGGCTTGATTCAAGCGAGCGGTGCCGACCCCATCATCGGGACAAAGACGTTCCCGTTTACGAGGTCGCACCCCATGGTCCAGTTCCCGCGCTTCTCGTTCCTACCCCTGCCGTCCCGCCGGGTGAGCGCTGGGTGACCCCGACCGGGACCGTCAACGTCCGCTCGGGGCCGGGGACCTCCAATGGTCAGGTCGGTGGCCTGAGGCTGGGCGACCTGGTCCGGGTGGTTGATCAGAACGAGGACGGCACCTGGCTGAACGTGGAGCTGGAGAACGGCAAGCAGGGATGGGTGTCCGCGTCCATGCTGAAGGAGTCCGATGGGCGTGTCAGTCCGCGCCCGGCAGCCGCGTCATGCTACGGTGAGGGGTGCCGCTCGCGGGACTGTGATGCGATTTCCGAACCGAGCCTTTGTAGCTTGACTAGCTGATCGTGTCCGCCTTCCCCGAGCGGCGCTCCCTCCTCAGGAAGGATGAACCTCCGATGGACATCGCGGGCGCACGTGCCGAGCAGGTCGCCCGTGAAGACCTGGTCATGTTCGTCAACGCGTGCTTCTCGTGCACCGGACAGCGCGAGTTCTACAACGACGGGCGCGGGCAGGCGGTGTCCATCGAGTTCCTGCACGCCTACATCCTCGGCAACTACCGCCGCCTCTACACGCGCACGCTGGCCGCGGGCATCAACCACTTCAACCAGGCGCAGATCATCCTCAACCTGCTGACGAGCGGAAAGCAGACCCCGTCCGCGGACCGGCACGAGGAGGGCGCGCTCATCGCGGCGGCGCTCCGGGCCCTGCCTCCCCAGCGGGCCTACCGGGTGCTGGACGTGCTGCGTGAGCGGCGCATCAACAACCGCCGCTCCCGCGCCATCGTGCGCGAGTTCCTGAAGGGGCGCGCGGACCTGCACTTCGACGCGGTGAAGTACCGCTCCAAGCTGCGCGCCGCCGTGGCGCACGGCCACCTCAAGCTGCCCGGGGAGCTCAACCCCTTCCTCTTCCACGGCTGGCGCAAGCGCGTGTTCCAGGCCCCCCTGCTGGAGACGTTCCGCAAGGCCCACTACGACGCCTCTGCTCTCTTCGAGCTGCCCTACACCGTCGCCGAGGGGCTCGCCGCGAAGCACCAGCTTCCCCGGGACGTCTTCCTGAAGAAGATCGAGCCGCGCCTCACCGCCGCCGAGCGGCTGCGCTTGCAGGGCTCGGCCACGCGCGCCCAGGGGGCCATCGCTATCGACCTGGGGCGCACGCCGCTCACCCGGCTGGCGCTCTACGTGCTCTCCCTTCCCCTGGCGGTGCGCCAGGAGCGGCTGGCGGAGCTGCACGCGGCGCTCGAGCGGGCCGCGGTGAACAGCCTGCGCCGGGCCTCGGTGCCCCTGGGCCGGGTGGCGGCCGTGCTGGACAACAGCTACTCCGCCTCGGGCTCGAGCGAGAAGCGCCGCCGGCCCCTCGGGGTGGCGCTCGCGGCGCACTACCTGCTGGCCGCCACGGCGCGCGAATACCGCGCTTTCTGGATGCACCCTCCCGAGCATCCCCTGCTCTCGCGCGCCCGGGGACAGACGGACCTCGCCACCCCGCTGCTGGACGCGCTGGACTGGATGCCCGAGCTGGTGGTCGTCGTGTCGGATGGCTACGACAATGATCCGCCCAACGCCGTGGCCGAGGTCACCCGCCTGTTTCGCACGAAGCTGGACCCCGCCCGCCGCACCACCATCATCCACGCCAACCCCGTGTTCGCCTCGGAGCTCTACGCGCCCCGGGGCATCGGGACGCACGTGCCCACCGTGGGCGTGCGGGACGCGGAGGACCTGCCCACGGTGCTCGGCTTCGCGCGCTTCGCCGAGGGGGCCTCTCCCCTGGCGGAGCTCGAGGACTACCTGGCGGCGCGCGTGCGGCGGATGCTCGAGCACGCGCCCATGGGCCACGCCGGGACCGAGACCCCGAGGGCCCCGTCCGAGCTCCCGGAAGAGTCGCTCGACGAGGAGGTGGCATGAGGGAGGGCGGAAAGAGCACGGTGCGGCGGCTGCCGCTCACGGGGCTGCGGCTCGCGCCCTCGCAGGTCTGGGGGAGCATCCGCCTGGTGCCCGTGCTGCGCGATGACATCCCCGGAGACCTGCGCATCACCCGCAGGAGCTACGACGAGGACGTGAGCGTCGTGTCGCTCCAGGGCGGGTTGATGGAGCCCGGGCTCCACTACGCGTCCTACGTCCCCCATGGCTTGGTGGTGGACTGGGACGACAAGGGCGCGGCGGTGACGCCCGAGACCCGGCTGCGCAAGCCCGAGGGCAAGGAGGGCAAGAGCCTCAAGCACGGGCCCTTCTCGACGCGGGTGCTGCACCGCATGGTGCACCGCGAGGACAAGAACCGGCTGCGGCTGCTCCCCATGCACCTGACAATGGAGGGCTTCCTCGCGCAGTACTTCGGCGGGCCGCAGGTGGCGTGGAGCGAGTACTCCCAGGAGGCCCTCTCCCAGGGGCTCAACCCCCGGAGCGAGTGGGCCTACTCGGGCTGGGCCAGCGCGGCCTTCGCGGAGGCGCTGCGCATCTTCGAGCTGCACGAGCGCCAGGTGGGCATGCTCATCTTCCAGGCGGACGCGCTGCTCTCCTGCGCCATCGTCTCGCACCCCGAGGACTATCGCGCCCTGCACCGGGCCCTGCTCGAGGACTTCTACGGGGATCTGCTCGTGCAGTACGGCTTCCTGGGAGACGTGCCCGTGATGGGGCTGGGCGTGGAGGATGCACGGGTGAACTCGATGAAGGAGCTGCGAGCCGCCGTCGAGCGCATGCGCGCGGACTGGGCGGACTTCATGGGCTTCATGGCCGAGGGCGTCATCGGCGCCGAGGTGTTCGCCTCCCCCGTCTACGAGGCCGGTCCCTTCCACCTCCAGCGCTTCATCACGGGCCTGTCGCCCTCGGAGGAGAACCACATGGGTGAGGCCATCCTGCGCGGCGACGGCACGGTCGAGTACCTCAAGACCTACCGGCTCTCGGCGGCGCAGACGCGCCGGGCCTACCTGCTCAAGCAGCTCGCGCAAGGGGGCTGGAGCCTGGAGCGCACCGCCGAGCAGCTCAAGACGACCCGGGACGAGCTCATCGTCCGGCTGCGCAACGCGGGCTTCGGCTACCTGCTCAAGGAGCACGTCCTCAAGGCGGCCGAGGCCCGGCTCGCGCGGCGCTGAGCGCTACGCCCCGGGCCTCTTCTCCCGGGGCGTGAGGCGATCCCGTTCGAGGTTGATGGCGTCCACCGGGGACTGGCTCGCCGCGCCCTCACCCGTCGAGGGGAATCTTCTCGGGCCGCACCTGGAGCCGCGCGAAGAGCGTGGCGAAGACCTCACGGGAGACGCTCAGCCGGTCGAGCCAGAGGCGGAAGTACCTATCCAGCGCGCTGCGCCGGGGGTGGCTCTCACGGTGGTGCAGCAGGAAGTCCTTGTAGTTCTGCACCTTGTCCGCGCGCAGCATGTCGGCCACGTCCGGCAGCGGCCCGAGCGCGATGTCATCCGTCGAAGCCACCTCGCGGTGGGACAGGTACGCATTGGCGATGTTGCGGTACTCCATGGCGAGCGCGAGCACCTGGGGCGAGTCGGTGAACTCGTGGAGGCGGGGGAAACTCTCCGCGAGGTCGCCGTCGGCCTGCACGAGCGGGTGGAGGCACCACGCACGCCTCGCGGCGTCGCTGGCGTTGAAGTGCCGCAGCACCCCGAGTCCCTCATCGATGTGGCTCATGTAGTCGACGCCGCTCCGTACCGCGCGGCGGGAGCCGTAGTGCCGCTCGATGGCGCGGTACTCCCGCGTCGTCGTGAAGCGCCCGGAGACGCTGTAGGGGACACCCCGCTTCGTGAAGTACGCCTCCAGGTCGCAGTCGGGGCCGGTGACGAAGGGGAGGTCGGTCGCCGCGACGTAGCGGGAGAGGTGCCCCTGGCCGCGGTGGGAGGCCAGCACGTAGACGGACTGGCGCAGTGTCCCCTCGGCGTCGCGGCAGGTCGTGCGCGCGCCCCAGACGGCGCCGCGCTCGCCGGTGAGCGGCGTGACGAGGCCTGTCCAGGTATCGCCGTCCATGAGCGCCTGCACGGCGCGATGCTCGAAGTACCGGGACGCTCCTTCGAGGTCGGAGGCGTCCATGTCGAAGCGGGGTGCGTTGGCGTTCATGAAAACACGAAGTACAGGAAACAGGCGAGACGGAGTCGGTCCTACCATCACCGATTCCCATGGCGGACTGCCGCCATGACACGCTCTTCTTTTGCAGCAGTTGCGGCCCTGAGTCTGGTCTTGATGTCCACGGCGTGCACGCCCCCGACCACACCCAGGACGAACTGGACCTCCGTCAGCTGGTGAAGGCGCAGACCAAGGCCTGGAACGCCCACGACGCGGCGGCATGGACGCGGGACTTCACGGACGACGCCGACTTCATCAACATCGTCGGCACGGTGTTCCAGGGCCGCGCGGAAATTGAAACGCGCCACGCCGCCATCTTCGCGAGCATCTTCAAGACCAGCCATGCCGAGGTCACCGTGCGCAAGGTCCACTTCCCCAGCGCGGACATCGCCGTGGTGGACACGGTGCATGAGGTCACCGGCCACACGGGCCTCCCGCCGGGCGTGCAGAACACCAAGGAGGGACTGCTGCGCACGCAGATGCGGTATGTGCTCAAGCGCTCCCAGAAGCAGTGGCGCATCGTCGCGGGCCAGAACACCGACGTGAAGCCGGTCCTCCAGGCCCGCGCCCTAGACGTCGTTCCAGACCTGGGTCGGCCCACCGATACACTGCTCTTGTTCCAGCTGGACATCGTGCGCCAGGGGATCGGCAGTGGCACAGAGCCCACTCTTCTTGTTCACCTGATATTCGCGCCAGCGACCTCGCTCGCGTGATTGACGCCAATACAGTAGTTGGTGTTGGCCGTCTGGAGTGAACGCGCCTCCGCGGCGAATGACGCAAAGAAGCACGAAAAAACGACCCACAGCAGAGTCAGAATCGAACGTCTCATGACGACCTCCATGGCTGGATGAGCATCGGGCGCTTCAAAAGCAGAGGCTGTCAACGACGGGAGATTTTGAAGGTTCCACCGATGTTGAGGACGGCGGTCCCCTCCCGGCCCCCCGCGTTGACGCGGAAGGTGAGCCTGTCGGACCAATGCAAGATGTCACCATCCTTGACCCCTCCCTGAGTCCCGTGAAGTTGGTAATAGATGGGCACGGTGTGGTGCCCGTTCTGGCCCAGCTTCCTCGTGGCTGTATGCCAGACCATTCCAGACTCCTTCATGTCTCCGATGGCGATGGTCACGAGCTTCGGCGAAACCTTGAACCCCCAGTTGACGTTGTTGAACCGGCAGTTGTAGCGGACGCTGAAAATGCCGTTCCGGTCTGTGAAGATGTGATTCGCCTTATCGCATTTGACAACGTCATACTGCGGCCCATGACCGTTGGGCTTCGGCATGAAGGTTTGAACGTTTTCTTCCTCCGCGGCGCCCTGCAGGCTCTTCGTCAACGCCTCCGACTCGGCGGCCGGCATCGGCTGGTCCCAGTCAATCTCGAGCGTGGTACCGGAGGTGCGGGCCTCTGCACGAGTCTGCGCATCGGAAGCTGGCTCCCTGACCGCCGCAGTGATCGGCGTGCCGGAGATCAGCAGGGTGCCAACCACTGCCGCCAGAAACCTTGCGCTTCTCATGGGAGAGCTCCTTTGCCCGCCAGGTGGCCGGAAACCTGAAACGCCTCTCATTTGAGAAACTTCCTCGCAGTCCTGGTCGATTCCGTCCCCGCCGACCTCCTGATGGACTCAACCGGCCAACCGCCTGTCCGAGCAGAAGCACCGCCGCATCTCGAGGTCATCGCTGTCGACGAAAAGGGGGCAGTTCTCAAGGTAGAAGGCGAAGACGTACCTCCGGGACGTCATCTTGAAGCACAACTACATGGCGAAGTTGTCCGTGGCCCTTGGAGGCAGCGCGAAGGTGTATGGGGCGCCTCCAGGCATGGGCGCCAATCTTCGCGCCGTCCCCGCAGGCAAGAAGACTTTCAATTACATGTACGTGGATGGCACCATCTACAAGCGCGAATACGACTTCCTCAAGAGCGCCCTGGGATTGGTGCCCGATGACACCGGCTAGCTCCCCTTCTGATTCCGACACGCGGCGGGGCTTCCTCCGCGCGGGGCTCGCCGCGACGCTGCTCATGGCTCCGGCCTGTCAGGGGCCAGCCCGGGGCACCACGGCTTCGGAACAAGCTGGCGGTGAGAAGGGCCGGGTGGAGGCTCCAGCGCCGTCCGCCAGCACGGCGGAGCGCCTCAAGTCGGAGGCCGCCCTTGTTGAATCGGTCCGCCTTGTCTCCTGCCAGGGGGACAGGGTGTTGGCACCGATGCCAAACCACTGTTGGCGCAGCTTCGGACCGCGTTGCCCCAGGCCGAGGTTTCGCGGGACCCGGCCCTGACGACACCGCCGTGGGAGTCCGTCCTACTGGAACTGAAGCTCCGGGACGGACAGACCGTGTTCGGGCAACTGGTGCGCGAGGACGTCCTCCGCCTTCGCGAGGAACGGTGGTGCGGTGAGGAGGCAAGGCGTTGAGCTGATTCTGGAGGACGGCCCCTCGCTGCTGCCGTGGTTCCAGCAGCACCTGGGACCGGCGCGGTCGAAGGAGCATCAGCTTCCGCCAGGGCTTCCTCCTCCGCCCTGACGCGGACGCACGGAATATGGGCAGGCAGGTTCACGTTGCCACCCTTTCTCCAAGCATGACCCCAGCCCCATCCGAAGCCCGTCCCGTCGATTCCAGCGAGCGACTGGCGCTCCTTGACACGCTGCGTGGCTTTGCCCTGTGCGGCGTGTTCATCTCCAATGTGATGGTGTGGTTCAGTGGCAGGGTATTCCTGCCGCGTGAGCAGGTCCTCACGGCGATGAACAACGCGTCGCTCGCCGACACCGTCGCCTGGCAGGTGTTCTCGACGCTGGTGGCAGGGAAGTTCATCACCCTCTTCTCGTTCCTCTTCGGCCTTGGCTTCGCGGTGCAGATGGGCCGCGCCGAGGCGCGAGGGACCTCCATCACGCCGCTCTATGTCCGGCGGCTTGGGGTGATGCTGGTGATGGGGCTCGCCCACCTGTTCCTCATCTGGTACGGCGACGTCCTCAGCACGTACGCGGTGCTGGGATTCGGCCTGCTGCTGTTCCGGGGGCGCTCGGACCGGACGCTGCTCATCAGCGCCCTGGTGTTCGCCCTGGGGTGGTCCTTCGTCGGCGTGGTCATCCTCAAGTTCCCGCAGCTGATGGCGGACACGCCGGAGGCCGGCGCGGCCATCGTCAAGGCGGCCACCGAGAAGTCCGCGGCCATCAGGGCGCAGACGCTGGCAGCCTTCACGAATGGGAGCTGGCTGGACGCAACGAAGGCGACCGCCCACTTCTTCTTCCGCGACTACTTTCCGCTGCTGCTGGCCATCACGCTTTCGACGTTTGGCCGGTTCCTGCTGGGCCTGCTCGCGGGGAAGCGCCGCATCTTCCACGACGTGCCCCAGCACCTGCGGCTGTTCCGCCGGCTCCTCGGGTGGGGGCTCGTGGCCGGGGTGGTTGGCAGCGGCAGCGGCCTGGTGCTGCAGCAGCTCATGCTGAGGCAGGTCTTCACTCCGGAGACGCTGCCGACGTGGGTGTCCTTCGCCATCGCGCCGCTGCGGCACCTGGGCGAGCTGGGCTTCGCGGCCGTCTATGTGTCCAGCATCACCCTGCTCTTCCAGCGCGCCACCTGGCAGCGGGCACTGGGCCTGCTCGCGCCGGTGGGGCGCATGGCGCTGACGAACTACCTGTCACAGTCCATCATCAGCGTGCTGTTCTTCTACGGGTACGGACTGGGCTTCATCACGAAGCTGGGCCCCGCGGCGTGCGTGGCGTACTGCCTGGGCATCTTCTGCATCCAGGTGATGTGGAGCCACCTGTGGCTGTCGAAGTTCCGCTTCGGCCCCGCGGAGTGGGTGTGGCGGTCGCTGACGTATGGGAAGGCCCAGCCCATGCGCCGTGATGACGCCTCAGGCCAGCGCACGCCGGCGTCGGCGTAGCGGATCGTCAACGGCAGCCAACAGCCTTGACGATCAGCTCGGTGACGACTTCAGGGTGGCTGACCATCGCAACGTGTGAGCTGCGGATCTCGATGGTACGGGAGCGAGCGCGCCGGGCCATGAAGCGCTCGGCTTCCGGCGGGATGGTGTTGTCGTCGTGGGCGACCAGGTACCAGGACGGAATCGTCTTCCACGCGGGCGGGCCGGATGGCGCGTTGAAGATGGAAACGGCGGCCGGGCGCTGGCTTGCGGCCGCCACCGCCGCGTCCTTCGCACGAAGATCCCCCGCGAAGAGTTCATGGAAGAAGGCGGGGTCGATGTATGCGTCGGCATCCGAGGTCCCGCCCCCAGGGAACGGGCGCAAGATGAGGTGCTCGCTGAGTTCGGAATGGCCGCCGCCGAGCGTGTTGGCCTCCGAGATGGTCTCCCCCGCGTCGAGTGCGTACGCGGCGATGTACACGAGCGCTTTCACATTCGGGTTCCCGGTGGCCGCGTTCGTGATGACGGCTCCCCCGTAGGAGTGGCCGACCAGGACGATGGGACCGGTGAGGGTCCCCAGGAAGTACCGCAGGTGCTCCGCATCCCCCGAGATGCTCCGCAAGGGATTTGCAAACGCGTGGACCGTGTAGCCTTGTCTTTGCAGCCGCTTGCTCACGTCAGCCCAGCCGGATGCGTCCGCGAACGCTCCGTGGACGAGGACGATGGTGGGCTTGCCACGACAGCCGGTCTCCCACTCGTCCTGGGATGCAACGGCCTGGGAGGGAACAGCGCTGACAGCCAGCAGGGACCAGAGCGCACAGAGCGCGCCCACCCGTCGCAGGTTCTGTTCAGTGAAGCGCTGAGTGTTCATCAACCTCTCCGAGGACGGGTGCCCGCGTGGCGCAGGGCGACTCGGAAGGTGGGCGGCGGGCACGGCCGCGACAACCACGACCACGGTCACACGTGGCTGTCGCGGTTCCGCTTCGGCCTCGCGGAGCAGGACAGGTCAGCCGCCGCCGTTCCCACCGAATTCCATGTCCGCGCCATTCCAATACGAGAGGGAGTAGTACGCGGCGTTGGTCTCGGAGCGCCAACCGTTGGTGATGTAGTTGCAGCTGGCACCCGCGGTGTGCAAGCACATCCCGTGTATGTAGGCGGAGCCCCAGGTCCCGGAGAACTGTCCCGTGCCCATATCGGTGAGCGGCGGGACCCGGTTCTGCGCCGAGTAGACCTCGCCATAGAAATGCGCCATGTCGCCCGAAGTGAACTGGCCACTCCAGAGCGAGCCGGGGAAGTAGCCGACCCAGGCATCGTTGAACCAGATCCACCAGTTCCCGTTGTCATGGCGGATGTACTGTTGGACCGCGTACCCGTAATAGCTGGTGAGGGGCATCCCGGGCCCGTAGACGCCGTGGACCTGGACGAAGCCGGCGGCGTCGTTGAACGTGCCGTAGCTCCACTGGGAGATCATCAGTCGCGGGAAGGCGTCCCAGAACTTCCGCAGGCCCATCTCCACCAGGTGGTAGTTGGCGCCACGGACGATGGACATCTGGGACGTCACCATGTCGCTCTGGTCGTACACCGCCGGGTTGGAGAACAGGATGGATGCTCCGACGCCGCTCTGGCTCAACGCGTCCGTGGGCTTGAGCACCCCGGCGTACCAGTACGCGCCCGCCAGCAACCGGGAGCCAGTTGCCCCATTCAGCCCGGGGGACAACGGCGGACCGGCCTTGTGCGTCCGGAGTTCCGCCTGATGGTAGATGGGCACCTGGCCCGGCGGACACACGGCGCGCAGGCGGGGGGCGGACGCGGCCCTCTCAATGGCGGGGGGAGGCGGAGGCACCGCGGCGCGTGCGGCCTCCGTCATCACCTCGCAGTGGAACTCCGAAGGCGCGAGCGCGAGCTCCACCTCGGAGGTACCGGCGACGGCCTGCGGGCGGACCTCGCTCGCTACTTCGCCTAGCGGTTCCGGCCCGCCGCACCCAACGACAAACATCGACAGGATCAACCCAGCTCTCGACATGGACGGCTCCTTGGTGGTGCACATGGCCCGGCACCGGACTCGCCAGTGCCCTCAGTCACACTCTAGGCCTTGGGGAACTTGACGATGGCGGCGGTGACCTTGACGAGTTCGTAGGACTCCTGCCGGCTGAGCAGGTTCGTCTGCTGCGCGACCAGTTGCGCGCGGAACTCCACCTGCCGCGCCTCGTAGTCGAAGAGCGCGTAGACGACGTAATACCGCGCCTTGCGAACCATCGTCTCCTGATCAACCGAGAGCTGGACGTCGTCCGGGTTCAGGCTGCTGTCGACGACGCACTTGAAGCCGGCCAGCTTGTGCAGGTTCTGCGAGGCGCTGTCGGTGCGAGCCTCGTGCCGGATGAGGATGCGGCCTTCCTGGAACTTGTACCAGAGGCTGCAACCGCTCAGGTTCGCGGTGAAGAAGTACGTAAGGGTGTCAGTGAGATCAATCTCGCACTCCGTGACGTCTCCCGACTTCCAGGGCAGGTAGAAGGCATCCGGGGAGTCGCTCTCCTTGAGCATGGCCAGCTCGCGGTCTTCCAGGGTGTCGAACGTCACCGCGTAGGCGCCCATGCCAGAGCCGGGAGCGGGTCCGAGGATGAGCGGCTTCTGCTTCTGCCTGCCAGATGCGTTTCCCATGATGCTCCTCTTGCGTCACGCATTCATAGCAGCAGGCGTGGAAATGCATGTCTTCAAAAGCAGCGGCCCGCCCTGAAGGTTCGGGGCGGGCCACTATGGTGGAACGAGGTGTCAACCCGGCGTCAGCAAATGCCTTCGTGGGACGCGCAGTAGCTGTAGCAAACGGCAGCCGAGGTGGGGCTGCGGCATTCGCTGCCGTCGCAGCAGTAGATGATGACCCAAGAAGCGTGCTTCGAGTCCGCGCTGGATGAGGCGCACTGAGCCTCGCACGTGCCCGCGGGACCGGAACACGTGGTGCCATCGGCGCACGACATGTACACATCTCCGTCGGACGTGCCCCCACAGCCCGCCAGCATCCCTGCTGCCATCAGTCCCGCGATGATTGCCTTGCGCATGGTGTGATGCCTCCTGGATAGGGTACTGCACAGGGCATGATAGGCGATGGGTAAGATCTTGAAAAGGAAATGAGTGAGAGGGATTCCGCCAGCCTACAGCCCTACCTGGAACAGGAGGATGAGCTGTGAGAAGGAATCCGTGCCTTCCCACAGCGCCGGATAGTGGTCCCAGCTGAGCGCGGCCCCCAGCGGACCGAAATGCAGGTCCGCGAGGAGCCGCAGGCCAGGCCTGGCATCTGGGAGCACCTGCACCGGTATGCCCAGGCCGAACCCGAGGCTCGGGATGATGGCGATCTGGGGCGTCGCATACTGCGTGAGGGGCGTGAGGACGACCTGCTCGCGAAAGTCCGTCTCCACCGAGAGCGAATGCAGGAAGGACTCGGGCGCGGCGACCTGGTAGCCGAGCCGGGCCATGAAGCGGGCACCGTCCCCGAGCCGCGCGCCCAGGCCCAGCTGCACACCGCCCGAATTCCACCACGGCTTGCGCTTCGTCAGCGTGACGTTGAGCCACTCGGGAGCGCTCTCCGACGTGAGGCTCCGCTCCGCCACCAGCTGCTCGCCCTCGTGCCGGAGCCGCCAGCTCGTGGTCACCGGCAACGAGCGGGCGGATGCGTCCGGACTGCTACCGACTTCCCACGCGGAAGGGACACGCACCGTGATGTGGAGCGTGGGGTTGCCCGCCCAGGTCCGGATGGGTCCCAGCAGATAGTCGATGTCCCAGTGCGTGGCCTCCGGCCCGGAGGACAGCAGTGCATGACGCGTCTGGACCGCGGGCCACACGTACCCCGAGGGCAGGAAGCGTCGCTCGAGCTGCATCAGGCCGCGAACCACCAGGTCCCCTTCCCGCCCGGGAGGAAGCGTGAGGGTGAAGCCGAAGCGCTCCGCTTGGGAATGTGCGCGCCCTCCAGACTCTGTCATGGGGCCCAGCGCGGCCGCCTGCGCCTCTGCCACGGGGAGAGGCTCCTCGTCGAAGCGCACGCTGACCTCCCGCGTACGGACTCCCAGGAAGGCGGCATCGATGACCTCCGCCTCGGAGGTCCCGTTGCGCAGCCGGTAGCGCGCCTCGAAGCGGCAGGCCGCCTCCTGCTCCGCCTCCGCGCAATCGAAGGTCAACTTCTCGCTGAGCACCTCCGTGCGCGTGCGCGCGGTCCCCGATGACAGGGTGAAGGTCGCCGGCGTCCGCGTGGAAGCGGCCACGTTGGCGGCGGCGGGCAATGCAGCGAGGAGACACACGAGGGACGCAAGGCGGACCGCCATGTCCGCCATTGTCGCTCAAATCCAAGGTCCGGTAGCAGTTTGAATCTGCCCGGGTGCTGGACCCGTGAAGCGGCACGTCGTCACAAGGCCCGTCCTCCCGCCGATGTCCCCTTCAAGCCAATTCCTTCCGTCCAGACGGAATGGGAGCGCAGTGGATGGCCACTCATTTCCCCTCCCATGCTCCCCATGTTAGGAGCCGCCCGGTTCCGGGAGGAATTCATGCGTTCATCTCAGGCATTGGGACCAACCCTGTGCTGGGTCATTCTCGTCATCCTGCCGTCAGTCAGCCTGGCGGCTCCAAGTAGCGAGGTGAAGATCCATCTGGAGGCCATCGCCAATCTCTATGAGGAACTCGAGTACGAACGTGCCCTCGCCCAACTCGCCACGGCACGGCGGCAGGCGAGTGGACCCGAAGACGACGTCGAACTGTCACTCTGGGAAGGCCTGCTCCTGGCGGAGTTGAGCCGGACGGAGGAGGCTGCCGCGGCCTTCACGTCTGCCCTGGTCCTGCGGCCGGACGCGCAGTTCCCCGTGAAAGTGTCGCCCAAGGTGTCGAACCAGCTTGAATCGCTGCGGAAGGCCGTGAAACGCACACAACAGACGCGCCGTGGCGCCCCCAGTCCCTCGCCCACGCCGCGCCAGGCGACAGATGCACCGCGTGAAGAACCTCCGCCGTCCTCCTCGCCCCAAATCGCATCCTCATCCAGCGTCGGGTCGGCGTCGGCGCCCCCCCTCCAAGTGACCCAGGAGACGCAGAAGAGTTCCTTGCGCTCCAAGGCCTATATCCCCGCGATCGCCGGTGGCGCGCTCACCGTCGCGGGTGGGGTTTCCTGGGCCCTGTCTCGTGGAGAGCGGTCAAAGCTTCGCAACGCGGATCCGTCCCTGACGAACTTCGCGGACGTGGACCGGGCTGCGTCGCGAGGTCGAACACTGCAGGCCGCGGGCGTGGGCCTGCTGGGCGTGGGTGTATTGGGGCTGGGACTAGCGACGGGCATGTATCTGATCGATGCTCCCGAGAAGAGTGTCGCCATGCAGTTGGGGACAGATGGGCGGTCGGCATTTGTGTATGGGAGGTTGCCATGAGTTTCGCTCCACTGCGGGCGGCCCTGGTCCTGTTCGTGCTCGCGAGCGTGGCCTGTACCGACTTCGACCTGGAAAAGCAGAAACTGTGCGACCAACTCCCCGAACGGTGTAGCGACGCCGACGGAAACATGGGCGATTGGAAGGGCGGAGCGCTGAATCTCACCATCGGCTACAGCGGCTTCACGCGCGGATGCGTCACGGTGACCGCCACGGATGCTGACAACGCGGGGAACACGAACAGCCTCGACGTGGCGATCCCCGGCAAGACGCCGGGCACCCTGTCGGTGGCGGTGTTCCGGAAGAAGAACTGGGGCCGCATGCTGAACGTGACGACGCAACTGCGTGAGATCGACTGTTCGGGTACTGCGGTGGGTGAGGCGCAGAAGACAAGAGCGCAGGTTCCCGAGGAAGGCACGCTGGACGTGGCCCTCACCTTGAGGGCCATTGATGCGGATGGGGACGGATATTTCAGCAGCGTCAGCACCGAAGGCGGCATTCCAGGCACGGACTGCGATGATAGGGACCGTGCCGTGAACCCTATTGCCACGGAGGTGTGCAACAACAAGGACGACAACTGCGTTGATGAAGAGTCGGACGCGGCCGACATCAAGACCTTCTACGCGGACGTGGATGGGGACGGCTTCGGAAGCGACCCGGTGCAGTCTTGTTTCCCGCGTGCAGGGCTCGTGGCTGACAACACCGACTGCAACGACAACGACGCGTTTGTCAAACCGGGGCCGTCGGAGTCCCGTTGCGATGGCGTAGATGAGAATTGCAATGGCATGACCGATGAGCGCTTCGACATCGGCAAGGGTTGTGAGGACGAACTCAAGTGTGATGGCGCGTATGCATGTGCCACTCAGAGCCAGAATACCTGTGTGCGATCCGCAGGGCAGAATCCGGTGGCCTGGTTCGTGGACGACGACGGCGACGGTTCCAAGGGACAGTCCGTGGGGAGTTTCTGTAAGTCACCTGTGACTGGCAGTGCCTCCACGTCAGACGACTGCGATGAGAGCTCGGTCTACGTCCGGAATGGGCTGACGGAGGCCTGTGACCGGCTGGACAACAACTGCTCCGGCCAGGTGGACGAGGGGTGCGGCACTCTCACCTGGACGACAAACGCAGGGGTTGAAGGAACTGAGAACCTGACGGCCATCGCCATTTACGATGAGGGGCGAAAAGCATGGATCGTCGGGATGAACAAGCTCGTCCATCTGGACAACACGGCGGGCACGTCAACGCTGTATCCGGATGCTTCCTGTAAGAAAGATTGGAAGGCGGTATGGGCAACTGCGGACGGACGCGTTTTTGCCGTCGCCGTGTCAGGAGAGATAATGACCCGTCGCCCCGACAACCCCACTGCGCCGTGTTTCGCACCGGATGTGCCTGGCTCGCCGTCGCTCCATGGCATTACAGGGATTGAGCGTCCCGGTGTCGAAGCCACTGCCTATGCGGTTTCGAGCAGTGGCAAAATTTTCAAGTGGAAGCCGCCTTACAGTCCAGTCAATGAGAACCTCTCTGATTTCGGCACTGTTCCCGGCAACCTTCGGGCGATCGCGAGCGCCCAGACCGAGGGCTCGTTGCTAGCCGTGGGCGGGGATTCCAATAGCAAGGCAGTTGCCTACCGTTATGAAACGGCCAGTTCCACGTGGAAGCCGGAATCCCTGGGCGGAACCTTCGACGGGCATCTCAAGGGCATCCATGTGACGGATAGCCGATTCGCTTACGCGGCAGGCGACAATGGACTGGTCTTCAAGAGGAGTGGAGGCGCCTGGATTGCCCTGCCCCCGCTCACCGAAGCCAATGGAACAACGACGATCGCCATTCGGGACGTTCTTGCCTTCAGTGAAAAGGGCATCTACGTCGCCACCGTTGAAGGGGACATCCACTTCTACAATGGATCTGGGTGGACCATCGCGTATTCAGGGACCACCTTGCTGTCCTCGCTGGACGGCCCGTCACCCACTCGCATTGGGGCGGTGGGAAACGGCAGCACCCTCGTGAGACTCACGGCCCCCTGAGCCAACTGAAACCGGCTGGAATCGCGCGTCGGGTCCATCGACGCGCTTTTCCGGGCATTGCTCCTGGGTTGCTCCGCCGTACAGCGCCCGTCTCCCCTACACGCCAGGGGGACGGAACCGTCGGGCTGTGGAGCGAGGGGGCCCCTGTAACCGGATTCCGCCCCACCGCGTATCCCTCCTCGCGACACCTGGAAGGGGCCGGAGGCGCTCTCAACGACCGAGAGTCGCCCGCCCCACTCAACATTCCGCCCATGAGGTTTGTCCTCTCAGGACGACGCCCGGGTGGAACCAGGTTCCCCACCTTTCCCCTCTGAACTTTGACGCACTGGCTCACCTGTCGAGCACTGGACTGGAAACATTTCCAGCAACATGTACGACCCCATCCCACTCCACCGGGATCCGACCTGAAAATTCTTACAAAGTAATGCGGGGTACGAAACTTCCGGACGGAGTTGGGGAGAATGGAAAAAAACGGGCGCCATTCCGGGCACCGTTCCCATCGAACTCCGGAGTCCGCCCATGACCCTGCCCATCGGCTACCGCCCGCTTCCGCCC
>NZ_RAWK01000108.1 GCF_003612165.1 Corallococcus aberystwythensis
CAGGAGGCCCGTCCAGGGGGGGCTCGTTGGGGGCCGGACGGGTCGGGAAGGGAATACCCTCCGCCCCCCGCACCTGGGTGGGCAGGGCCGAGCCCAGCGTCACCTCCCCCTCCCGGTCCTCATCGCTGGGGCGCTCCTTGGAGGCAGGCACGCTCGTCTGGTGGGGGCGCTTCTTCACCGAGGCGAAGATGGGGCGGCAGGCGTCCACGAAGCGGCGGACCTCGTCCAGGGGCAGCGCGGGCGAGTAGTTGTCGTTCACCCCCGTCATGGGCTCCGCCATGCACATGGCGTTGAGGATGGCCTCCTCCGTGGCCTCCATCACGGCCTCGTAGAGGGGGTCCAGGCGCTGATCCAGGAGGATCTTCATCTTGTAGACCATCTTCTGGGTGCGCCTGGGGATGATGTTCGCGGTGGAGAAGCCCACGACAATCTCACCGGAGCCGTGCGCCGCGTAGCTGCCTACCCGGCCGATGCCCAGGCCCACGCGCTTGCAGAGGCGGTTGATCTGATGGCTCAGGAGCGGCGCGTCCGTGGCGACGACGGCGATGATGGAGCCGTAGGACTTGCCGCGGTGGGGGGTGTTCTTGAACTTCTCCACCAGGACCTCGCCCACCGGCAGGCCGCCCACGCGCAGGTTGTGCATCTTCCCGAAGTTGGACATGACGAGCACGCCCAGCGTGTAGCCGCCCAGCACCTCCGGCAGCTTGCGCGACGACGTGCCGATGCCGGCCTTGAAGTCGCACGTCACCATGCCGGTGCCGCCGCCGACGTTGCCCTCCTGCACCGGGCCGGACTTCGCGGCGTCGATGGCGGCGACGACGTGCTCCTGGCGCACGTGGCGGCCGGAGATGTCGTTGAGCCACGAGTCGTCGCACTCGCCCACCACGGGGATGATGACGTCGTGCTCGTCGCCGATGCCGGGGTAGCGCTGGACCAGGTAGTTGGCCACGCCGTCGGACACGGCGCCCACGGCCATGGTGTTGGTGAGGAGGATGGGCGTTTCGATGAGGCCCCACTCCATCAGCTGCGTCATGCCGGAGACCTCGCCCGCGCCGTTGAGCACGAAGCCGCCCCCGCTCATGCGTTCCATGAAGATGTTGCCCAGGTTGGGCAGGATGGCCGTGACGCCCGTGCGCACCGGACCGAAGCCGGGCCGCAGCGGGCCCGAGCCTTCGATGATCGTCGTGTGCCCCACCAGCACGCCTTCCACGTCGGTGATGGCATTGTACTTCCCCGGCTTGAAGCGCCCCAGCGGCAGCCCCAGCTCCCGCGCCCGCACCCTCGGCCCATTCTCTTCCGGTATCCGCACCATGGCGCCGACCGTACCCGACAATCCCCGACGGTCAACCCTGCTTCCCTACCGACTGTCTCGCGCAGGTTCAGCCGCGCGCGGGGGGTTTCATCCCTTCGACGAGCAGCCGCGTCTGCACGCGGGCGAGCGCCTCCGCGCCCTCCACGCCCTGGGGGGATTCGCCCAGCTGCCGGTCCACGAACAGCGAAGCGAGCCCGTGCACGAGTGACCACGCGGTAAGCGTGAGAGACCGTGACTCGCCCGCGCGCAGGAGCCCCGCAGCCTGCGCGGCCTCGATGGTGCTGACCAGCAGCGTGAAGGCGCCCTGCTCTCCCTCCGGCTCGGGAGGCGGTGACATGGGCCGGGTGAAGTGCGGGCCGAACATCACCCGGAAGTGCGGCGGGTGGCGCACCGCGAACAGCACGTAGGCCTCACCCGCCGCGTACAGCCGTTCCAGGGGTCCGGTTTCGGGGGCCATGCGCTCACGCATCTCGCGCGCCATGGCGCGGAAGCCCTCGTGCGCCACCGCCTCCAGGAGCGCCTCCTTGTCCGCGAAGTGCCGGTAGGGCGCGGCGTGGGTGACGCCCGCCCGCCGGGCCACCTCCCGCAGCGTCAGCGCGCCGAAGCCCTCCTCGGCGATGAGCCCCACCGCCGCGTCCACCAGCGCCTGGCGCAGGTCTCCATGGTGATAGCGCCCCTTGTCCTCGGGGGCCTCCACCGCCTGCTTCCGCTTGCCCTTCGTCGCCACCGTCCGTGCCTCCGCATCCGCCCACTGCCGCCCGCGTGACTTGACCATCCACCGGCTGAAGTTGCCAGCGTCAACATCCATGTTGACAGCGACAACATGCGATGTTTACAGTGTCTACAAGATGGGCGGCACGGGGTTCCTCCCGCGCCCGGACGTTGCACTGGAAAGGGAGCCGTCATGACGACCGCGACGAAGCAGACGATGTCCTCCTCCGCGCCGGGCTGGCTGCGGGCGTTCCGCACGCTTCCCCGCCAGCACGGCTTCGAGCCGCTGCGGGTGGAGGGCCAGGTGCCGGAAGGGCTGCGCGGCTCGCTGTACCGGGTGGGGCCGTGGACGTTCGACGTGCACGGCCGGCCCTACCAGCACTGGTTCGACGGCGACGGCGGGATGTTGGGCGTGCGCTTCGGTGAGGACGGGGTGAAGGGGGCGTCGCGGCTGTTGGACTCGCCCACCATGGTCGCGGAGCGCGAGGCGTCCTCGCAGCGCTACGGCGGCTACGGCACACCCACGCCGCTGCTGCACAAGCTGCGACAGGCGCGCAAGAACTCCGCGAACACGTCCGTGATGGCGTGGAACGGCAAGCTCTACGCGCTCTTCGAGGGCAGCGTGCCGGTGGAGGTGTCCCCGGAGGACCTGTCCACGCTGGGCGAGACGGACTTCGACGGCACGGTGGTGGAGACGTTCTCCGCGCACCCGCACCGCGTGCCGTCGCGCAAGGCGTCCTACAACTTCGGCGTCCGCTACGGCCGGTACACGCTGGCGGACATCTTCGCCCTGCCGGACGGCGGCAAGGCCCAGCGGCTGGGCTCGGTGAAGCTGCCGGGCGCGACCATGGTGCACGACTTCATCGCCACGGACCGCTACCTCGTCTTCTTCCTGTCACCGCTGCGCCTCAACCTCTTCCGCGCGCTGCTGCAGGTGGGCTCGTACTCGGAGAACCTGCGGTGGAAGCCGGAGGCGGGCACGGAGGTGCTGGTGGTGCCCATTGACGACGTGGAGCACCCGGTGCGCATCCAGACGGACGCCTTCTACACGTGGCACTTCGCCAACGCCTACGAGGAGGGCGACACGCTGGTGGTGGACTACGTGCGCTACCCCGACTTCACGACGAACCAGTGGCTGGGTGAGCTGGTGCGCGGCACCACGTCCACCGACGCGCAGGGCATGCTGCACCGGGCGGTGGTGGACGTGAAGGCGGGCACCTTCCGCTCAGAGCAGCGGCTGGACGTCAGCTGCGAGTTCCCCCGCGTGGCGCCCGGCGTCGTGGGCCGCGCGCACGGGACGCTCTACCTGGGCGTGCACCGGAGCAACGAGGCGCGGCGCGGCCTGTTCAACGGCGTGGCGCGGATGGACGTGGCCACGGGCCGCATGACGACGGCGGACCTGGGCGGAGATGCCTACCCCTCCGAGCCCCTCTTCGTCCCCCGCCCCGGCGCCACCGCCGAGGACGACGGCTGGGTGCTCACCCAGGTCTACGACGCGAAGGCGGATGCGTCCTACGTCGCCGTGCTGGACGCGCGCCGGATGGAGGACGGCCCCGTGGCACGCTGCCACTTCGACCACGCCCTGCCCCCGACCTTCCACGGCGGCTTCGCGCCCGCGAAGTGACACTGACTCCCGCTTTCTCTGCTTTTCATACCATTTCAGCTTAAATGGTTGGAAACGGAGAAACGGAGGCAGGTCATGAAACGGCTGCTCGCAGTGGCAGGACTGGTGGTGGCGCTGGTGGGCTGTCAGCCCGAGGCGCAGACGGATCCGAACCTGGCGGCGCAGGCCCAGGGCGCGACGAACGTGCCCGGGCTCTACGTCGTGTTCAACCAGCCGGACAACACGGGCACGCGCGACTACCGCATCAAGGATGAAGTCGTCCGGCTCATCGACAACAGCCCCAAGGGTTCATACATCCGCATCGCGATGTTCCTGTGGACGACGGACCACCTGAACGCGGCCATCAAGTCAGCGCTGTGCCGGGGCGTCATCGTGCGGCTGGTGGTGGACGAGCAGAACGGCGGTGCCGCCTCGGAGTTCGCCTCCGGCGGCGTCATCCACGACATCAGCAGCTACGTGCCCCCGGCGGCGGCGTGCCCGGACGCGACGCGGCTGGAGCTCACGCGGTGCAACGGCACGGGCGCGGGCAGTGCGTGCATCGCGGGCTTCGACCGCTCGGGCACCATCATGCACGACAAGATCTTCACCTTCTCCACCACCACGGATCCGCAGGGCAACCGCATCCAGCGCGTGGTGGTGCAGGGGTCGTGGAACAACACCTACTCCCAGAACAACTACTGGAACGACATGGTCGTCAGCTACGAGGACTGGGACTGGTACGACTACTGGGTCGGCTACCACAACGACCTGCGCGGCGGCACGAAGACGACGGACTACTACAACCCCTCGACGGGCCAGGGCTACTACAGCTCCCCCAACGCGCCGTGGACCGCGTACTTCTTCCCGCGCACGGGCAACGACAACGAGCTGTCCAGCGACACCGTGACGAACAACTTCACGGACTACATCAAGACCTACGTGTCCGGCTGCACGCTGGACGTGAACCAGAACCACTTCAACGACAGCCGCGAAATCGTGGCCACGGAGCTGGTGCGCATTGGCAAGCTGGGCTGCCGCGTGCGCGTGCTCTACACGGACATGGACGCGGGCATCAAAACGAAGCTCACCGGCGCGAAGAACATCACCCTGCGCCAGCTGTACGACGTCTCCGCCAACAACGTGAAGACGAGCGACGGCACGCCGCGCGAGGTGCTCACGCACAGCAAGCACTTCGTCTACTCCGGCAACTTCAACGGGACGGTGCGCAAGATGGTGCTGACGGGCTCGCACAACCTGTCCAAGAACTCGCTGCGCTACAACGACGAGAACCTGGTGAAGTTCTACTCGGACACGCTGTGGCAGGCGTACCACGACAACTTCGAGAAGGGCTGGGCGCAGGCCCTCAACGACGGCTGACATGAACCGGGGACGGCGCCTTCCGGGCACCGTCCCCTTCCCTGCCCGCGCTTCAGCGCCAGCTCAGGACTTGAGCTCCGGACGCGGGCCCGGCGTGCCTTCCGAAGCGCCCGAGGCATTGGCCTGCGCGGTCTGTTCTTCGATCCGCTGCACTACTTTATTGAGCGGCGGCGTGGCGGTGCCGGACGGGTGCTCCGTCTGGGCCCGGCGCGCCTCGCGCTCCTTGTAGCGGCGGATCGCGGGGGCCATGATCTCCCCAATCAGCGTCCGGTAGTCCATGCCGGCCCCCGCCGCGATGAGCACCAGGTCGCTCCAGCCGGGCGTGAGGCCGGGCAGCGGGTTGCACTCGATGAAGTAGATGCGCCCCTTGTCGTCCATGCGGAAGTCGATGCGCGCCACGTCGCGGCACCCCAGCGCCATGAACGAGTTGCGCGCCGCCGTGCGCAGCTTCTCCAAGAGCGCCGGTTCAATCTTCGCGGGCGCGTCGTAGCGGATGCGATCCGTCCAATCCAGCTTGTGCTGGAAGCTGTAGACGGGGTTCTTCTCCGCCTTGTCCAGGAAGACGATCTCCATGGGCGGCAGCACGCGCGGGCGGCGCTCGCCCAACAGGCCCACCGTGAACTCACGGCCGCCGATGTACTCTTCAATCAGCGCGGGCTGCTGGTACTTGCCGGCGATCTCCTTCACCACGTCGCGCAGCTCCGTCTCGGAGTAGCAGACGCTCTTGGTGACGACGCCCTTGGAGCTGCCCTCCGCCACCGGCTTCACGATGAGCGGGAAGGAGGTGAACTCCTTGTTGAGGCGCTCCTTGCCCGTGACCATCAGCTGGAAGTTGGGCGTGAGGATGCCCGCCTGACGGACGATCTTCTTCGCCAGCGCCTTGTCCAACGCGAGCGACAGCGTCGCGGGGTCGGAGCCCGTGTACGGGATGTCCAGGAGCTCCAGCATCGCGGGCACCTGGCTCTCGCGGTTGCGGCCCTTGAACCCTTCCGCGATGTTGAAGACGACGTCCAGGGGCGTGCTGGAGAGCACCGTGGGCAGCTCCGCCGTGGCCTCCAGGTCGATGACCTCGTGGCCCCACGACGCAATCGCCTCGCGGATGGCCTGGAGGGTGTTGGGCGAGTCGTACTCGGCCTCGCTGTCCTCCTGCACCGTCTCCGCCGTGGCGCTGGGCTTCACGCGCTTCACGTTGAAGCTGAAGCCCACGCGCAGCGGTCCGGACTTGCGCGCGGGCTTGCCCTGGCGGCTCTTGTTGTCGCGGATCTTGTGGCGCTTGCCGGCGCTCTGGATGATGGAGTTGATGACCCCGTCCAGGTGCAGCCCTTCCAGCTCCGCCGCGGCGTAGATGCCCGCTCCCGGCTCCAGGCTGGGCAGCGCGTTGATCTCCAGGAAGTACGGCACGCCCGCGTCGGACACGCGGAAGTCCAGCCGGCCCAGGTCGCGGCAGTCCAGCACCTGGAGGATCTTCTGCGCCATGGTGCGGACGTCCTCGGACATCTTCGCCGGGATGTTCGCGGGGGCGCGCACGGACACGGCCTTCTCCCGGCGCGTCTTCAATTCGTAGTCGTAGATGGCGTACTTGCGGCCCGCTGACGCCTCCGGGTCGATGACGTACTCCACCGGCGCGAGCACGCCGTCGAAGTCGTTGTCCACCGCGGCCAGGAACGGCACCGTGAGGTCGCGCCCGCTGATGTACTCCTCCACCAGCACGCCCGCCGGGTACTTCTCCAGCGCCTTCGCCACCTTCTCGCGCACCTGCTCCAGCGTCTCCGCGACGGAGTCCTGGGTGATGCCCTTGGAGGAGCCCTCGAAGTTGGGCTTCACGATGACGGGGAAGTGCAGGTTCTCCGCCGTCAGCTCGCTGAGCTTCTCCACGTACTGCCAGCCCGGCGTGCGGATGCCGTGCTTGGACAGGATGAGCTTCGTGAGCTGCTTGTCCAGCGTGAGCGCCAGCGCGTACGCGTCCGAGCCCGTGTAGGCGAAGCCCAACTCGTCGAAGAGCGCCGGGTAGAACGCCTCACGGAAGCGGCCACGGCGGCCCTCCGCCGTGTTGAAGATGAGGTCCGGGCTGTACGCCTCCAGGCGGGCGACGGTGCGCGACGCGGGGCCGCTCACCTCGAAGCGCTCCAGGCGGTGGCCCAGCCGCTCGATGGCTCCCGCCAGCGTGTTCACCGTCTCCTGCGTGTCGAACTCCGCCTCTTCTTCCGAGTCCGAAAGCCGCAGGTTGTAGGTCAGCGCGATGCGCATGGCTTACCCCGTCTCCCTTTCCTGAACGCCTTGCCGCGGCGCACTTTCGCCGCCGACATCAAACGACCCGGGGCGCGCGTGGCGGCCACCGGCGTGCGGGCTGCAACCGTCGCCCCCGCGACAACCTTCCCGTCCACCACCTGCGTCTGCGCCCAGGTGTCCCCCAGCCGCAGGCCCAGCGGATCGGCCAGCACGCGCCACGCCTCCACGCCGCCAATCACCACGAAGCCCGCCAGGGCGGCCACCACGCCCTGCGGCGCGGGCATCATGCTCAGCAGCACCACCAGCGCGAGCGGCGCGTTGCGAAGCGTGCTGTCGCGGTGGCGTGCGGCCGAGCGCGTGGGCAGGTGCATCACCTTCACGCCGCAGATGCGCTTGCCCACGCTCTGCCCCTGGAGCATCCCGTCCGCGAGCAGCAGGAACAGCAGCGCCACCACCGCGCCCGCCGCGCCGCACACCACGTACAGGCCCCAGGCCACCGCGCAGTCGATGACCCGCGCGCCCAGCCGCAGGAGCAGCGACGCCTTCGGGTAGGGCGAATCCGGCTCCGCGTCCTCCTGCACCAGCCGCAGTACGCGGGGAGCGCTCCGCTCCGTCGCCATGAGGCTGCGTTCGGGGGCGGCGCTCACTCCTCGGGCTCCAGCGTGAGGCCCTCTTCGGTGGGCTCCGGCTCATCCAGCCCGGCGAGCTTCGCCAGCCGCTGGTGCGCGGACAGCGGGTGGACGAAGGGCACCACCGTCTGCGCGTGCTCACCGGCGTGCTCCGCCGCGAGCTGGGCCGTGGGGCTGCCGCCTTCCGACATGCGCAAGAGCTTCTGCCGCGCGTCGTCCTCGTCGTGCCGCGCGGCCTCGCCTTCGCGGGTGAAGAAGACGAAGGCCATGGCCGGGCGCTTGGAGGACTCGCGCATCGCGAACTGCACGCCGTCCAGGTTCCAGCCCTTGGCCGTCCACTCGTTCAAGGTGCGCTCCAGCGCGCCCTCGTCCACCGTGGACAGCTCCACCACTTTGTACTGCAACGGTCCCGGCTCACGGACCACCGGAGCGCGGCCCTTCCCGGGGCGCTGGACCCGGCCCTTGCGGGGTGCCTGGGCCTGGGGCCGCGAGGCGCCACGTCGTGGCGGAGGCTTCTCGGTTCTGCGTCCGGGCCGCTTCTTCTGGGTGGGCATCGTGGTGGGGACCATTTGGGCGCAAGCGGCGGAAGCGATCAAGCCTTCCGCCGAACACGGCTGCCCGGGTGTCGCCTAGAGGAGCTTGGCCGCTTCCAGGGCGTGGTAGGTGATGACCAGGTCGGCGCCGGCGCGCTTGATGGAGGTGAGGACCTCCAGCATCACGCGCTCGTAGTCCACCCACCCGTTCTGCCCGGCGGCCTTGAGCATCGCGTACTCGCCGGAGACGTTGTACGCGGCGAGCGGCAGGTCGAAGTTCTCCCGCAGCGCGCGGATGACGTCCAGGTACGACAGCGCCGGCTTCACCATGATGAAGTCCGCGCCCTCGTCCACGTCCAGCGCCGTCTCGCGGATGGCCTCGCGCACGTTGCCGGGGTCCATCTGGTAGCCGCGCCGGTCGCCGAACTGCGGCGTGCTCTGCGCGGCCTCACGGAAGGGGCCGTAGAAGCCGGAGGCGTACTTCGCCGAGTACGCCATGATGGGCGTGTCCTGGTGCTTCACCTCGTCCAGCGCCTTGCGGATGGCTCCGATGCGGCCGTCCATCATGTCCGAGGGGGCGATGATGTCCGCGCCCGCCTGCGCGCACGTGACGGCCATCTGGGCCAGCAGGGGCAGCGTGGCGTCGTTGGCCACGTGGTTGCCGTCCAGCACGCCGCAGTGGCCGTGGTCGGTGTACTCGCACAGGCACACGTCCGCGATGACCTGGAGGTCCGGCTCCGCGGCCTTGATCTCCCGGATGGCGCGCTGGACGATGCCGTCCGTCGCGTACGCCTGGGTGCCGCGCGCGTCCTTGTGGTCCGGGATGCCGAAGAGGATGACGGCGGGCACGCCCAGCGACTTCGCGAGCTTTGCCTCCTTCACCGCGTGCTCCAACGAGAGGTTGAAGATGCCCGGCATGGAGGAGATGGGACGGCGCACGTCCCGGCCTTCCACGACGAACAGCGGATAGATGAAGTCCGTGGGGGAGAGGCGTGTCTCTCTCACCATGTCACGGAGCGCCGCCGAGCGGCGCAGCCTGCGGGGACGGTGGACGGGGTGGGCCATGGGTCGCCGGTATAAACCGCAAGGCCCCGCGCTTCACCCCTTCCGCGTCGCGAATCCGCCTGCTCAGCCGGCGACGGGGCGCCAGGTCAGCTGATGCCGGCGCGAATCACGCGCCATGCGGTCGGCCCGTCGGCCGGCCAGGTCCGCCTCGTACAGCGCCCGGGCGTAGCGCACCCGCGCCGCCTCGGTCCCGGTGTCCAGCTCCCGCTCGGCCGCCTCCAGCTCACGGCGCGCGTCCTGAAGCTGCTGCTCGGTCCCGTTTGCCCACGTCATGCCCATGGCTCCTGTGTGTTGTGTCCGCGGGGGGTGGCATCCAGGTCCCGCGGGTCGTGGACAGGCATTGCAGGGGCTGGACCAGGAACACCGTTGGAACACCCAGGAGTCCAACGTCCGGGAATGACGGGGTTTCGCAACGCGCCACGCGCGCTCCGGGTGCGCAAGGCCTTTCCCAGCGGCGCGAACAGGGGAACGCAATGGGAAACCCGCATGCAGGGCCGCCCGTCCCTCCCCCGGGTTCGATGCGGGTGCAATCATCGCCCCACCGGGTCGTCTACAGTCTTGACCGTGACGACCCCACCTCCCGCCCTTGAAGTGCAGGGCCTGCGAAAAACGTATCGCCGAGCGTTCGGACGCGGCGGCCATGAGGCCCTCAAGGGCATGGACCTCCACGTCCCGGCGGGCAGCGCGTTCGGGCTGATTGGCCCCAACGGCGCGGGCAAGACGACCTTCATCAAGAGCGTGCTCGGCATCGTGCGGCCCACGGCCGGGACGGTGCGCGTGCTGGGCGGGTCGCCGGAGGATCCAGCCATCCGCGCGCGCATCGGCTACCTGCCGGAGCGGCTGCACCTGCCCGGCACGTGGAAGTCGCCCGCGTTCCTGGCCACCGTGGCGAGGCTCAAGGGGCTCAAGCCGGACACGGCCGCGCTCGCGCGGCTCTTGGAGCGCGTGGGGCTTTCGGACGCGCTGGACCGGCGCATCGGCGGCTACTCCAAGGGCATGCGGCAGCGGCTGGGACTGGCGGCGGCGCTGCTGGGAGATCCGGCGCTGCTCGTCCTGGACGAGCCCACGGACGGCATCGACCCCATGGGCCGGCTGGAGGTGCGCCGCATCCTCCAAGAGGAGGTCCAGAAGGGCGTGACGCTGTTCCTCAACTCGCACCTGCTGGCGGAGACGGAGCGCGTGTGTGACCGCGTGGCCATCCTCGCGGACGGGCGCGTGCTGCGCGAAGGAAGGCTGGAGGAATTGGCGAAGGCGGGGGCACGCTGGCGCGTGCGCTTCGCGCCCGGCGCGGACCGGGCGGCGCTGGCGGCCGGGGGCTTCGCGCCGGTGGGAGGCGTCCGGGAGGAAGGCGTGTACACGGTGGACGCGGCGGACGTGGCGGTGCTGAACGCGGCGCTGGACCGGGCGCGGGCCTGTGGCGCGCTCTTGATGGAGCTCAAGCGCGAGGGCGCGGACCTGGAGGCGGTGCTCCTGGGCGCGGTCGGCGGGCCGGGGGTGGCGGCATGAAGAGCCCTGTCTTCGTCATCGCGGGCTATGTGCTGCGCGAGGCGGCGTCGCGCAAGTTCATCCTGGCCTTCATGGTGGGCCTGACGCTGGTGCTGGCCACCGTGGCGCTCAGCCTCAAGCTGGAGGTGGTGGACGGGGCGCTCGCGGCGACGCGCCTGTTCGGCGAGGTGATGCGCTCGAACATCATGTCCGTGGACGTGGCGCTGCGGCCCGTCTACCGCGCGGCGGCGTACCTCGTGTTCTACGGCGGCATCCTCTTCGGCATCGTGGCGTGCTCGGACTTCGCGCCGGGGCTGCTGTCGCCCGGCCGCATCGAACATCTGCTCGCCCTGCCCCTCCAGCGCTGGCACCTGCTGGCCGGCACGTTCCTGGGCGTGATGACGCTGGCCGTGGGCGGCACGGTGTACGCCGCGGGAGGCCTGACGCTCATCTTCGGCGTGAAGGCGGGGTACTGGACGGCGGGGCCGCTCATTGCTGGAGGGCTGGCGTGCGTGGGGTTCGCGGCGGTGTACGCGGTGATGCTCACCACGGCGACGCTGGTGAGGAGCGCGGCCCTGTGCTCCGCGGCGGGCTTCGTGCTGCTGGTGGGCGGCATCCTCGCGGGCTTCCGCGCGGACGTGTCACGCTACCTGGAGGCGGGCTTCGGCCGCACGGCGTTCGACGCGGTGACGCTGGTGCTGCCCCGGCTGTCCTCGCTGGCGAATCGCGCGGCGGACCTGGCCAGCGCCACGCCGTTGGAGAAGGGCTCGTTGGGGATGTTGCTGGGCGGCGTGCTGGTGTTCGGACTGGGAGCGCTCTCCGTGGGCTTCTGGCACTTCGAGGGAAAGGACTGCTGAGTCATGGAATCGCGCGGACGCAGGAGGGTGTGGCTGGTGGGGGCCGTGCTGTTGTTCGCCGCGGGCGCGGTCCTGATGTTCACGGGCCAGGGCGACAAGCCGCCCGCCGAAGAGAAGGACGTGGCCTTCCCCCGGCGCATGCGCGGGGAGGACCTGGCGCGCGCGGAGAAGCGGCGCACCTGGGTGATGCCCGCGGCGGTGGACGCGGGCGTGGCCTCGCCCATGAAGCCGCGAGACCCGCTGCTCGCGGCGCTGCCCCGGGGCCCGGGCCGCACGGCGGTGGTCATCGAGGCGAACGCGCTGCGCTACTCGCCCGTGGGCGAGCTGCTGATGGACTGCCTCCTGCGGGATGGCGGCAAGAACCTGGAGCAGTTCAAGGCGATGAGCGGTGTGGATCCGCTCCAGGACCTGGACCGGCTGGTCATCACCGACGAGGGCGTCATCCTCTCCGGCGACTTCAGCAAGGCGAAGTACCAGGAGCTCCTGGGCGAGCGCGTGGCGTCCGACCACGGCCCGGGCGCGCGTGTGTACGAGGCGGGGGACACGACCTTCACCCTGCCGGACGGCGGCACGCAGCGCGGGCGCATGGACACATCGGTGGGCACCTGGAACAACCAGATGCTGGTGTTCGGCAAGTCGCCGGACTCCGTGAAGACGGTGCTGGACCGCATGGACGGGCGCGGGGCGGAGGACGGGCCGCCGCTGCTGGATGAGAACAGCACCTACGGGGAGATGTACGGCGTGCTGGCGGTGGAGACGCTGGCGAAGTTCCTGGGCCCGGATCAGGCGGAGCTGGCGCAGCGGCTGACGGACGTGGCCCAGAACGTGGAGCTGCACCTGGACACCAGCGGCGACGTGGCCATGGTGGCCAACGTGACGGGCCTGGACGCGGACAAGATGACGGACCTGGGCAAGTCCCTGGGCGGCGCGCTGTCCATGGCGCGCATGAAGGCGCAGACGGAGGGCAAGGAGGACCTGGCCCAACTGCTGGACTTCGCGAAGGTCCGGCCGGACGGCTCGTCCTTCAAGCTGGAGCTGGCGGTGCCCCTGGCCACCCTCCAGGAGCAGCTGTCCTGGTGCCGCGAGGAGCGCCAGGCCGCCGAGCAGGCGAAGCCCGCGCCGTAGACGCGAACCGGGGAGCGGCGAAGACCCGCTCCCCGGAGCACGCGGTGCTTTAGTTGCTCATCGTATAGCGGTCTCCGGCGAGCACGGGGGTGCTCACGCCCCGCTCCGGCACCTTGACGGTGTACTGCCCGCGGAAGATCTGGAAGGTGCGGTTGCCTGGCTGAGAGATGCCATTCTGGGCCGCCCAGAACGTGGGCCCCAGGTTGCTCGCGCTGTCGCGGTACCACGCGATGGAGCCCACTTCGTCGCCGATCTCCAGGTAGTAGCGGCCGGGCTTCATGGACGCGAAGTTCATCGGCACGTCCGAGTTGTCCACGACGTTCTTGAAGGTCTGCTTCGCCATCAACTTCCAGCCCTCCCCGTTGTCGCGGAAGAGCTTCGCGGTGAAGCCCGACGTGCTGGTGACGTAGGTGCCGATGCGCAGCGTGGCCCGGTCGAAGGGCTGGGCGGCGTCGAAGACCTGCCCCAGCGTGCCGTTCAGCGTATCCGGCACGCTCACCCCCGTCTGGCTGAGCAGCACGCTTTGTGGGGCCTGAACCGCGCGGAAGCTGAAGTCCCCGTCGAGCATGGTGCTCCCCTGGATGGCAACGCCAGGCACGGTGGAGACCTGGTTGCGCCACCACGCCAGCGGGCTGGAGGGGGCCCGCATCGTCAAGCGGTAGACCCAGTCATTCGCGGGCTGCGGCGGCACGGCCATATACACCCACGCGTTGTTCTGAACCCCAGACAGACGTCGCGTCACGATGGGCGCCCAGCTCGCCCCCTGATTGCTGGAGGACTCCAGCGACAGGTCGAACTCCATGCCGCTGTCCACCGCGTAGGTGCCCACGCGCACGCCGACTTCGTTGAAGGCAGCCGCCGGGAAAAACGTCTGCGTCAGCGAGGAGGTGCCCACCTCGGTCGCGATGTCATTCAGGGTGTCTTCACGGTCCTGCTGCGCGACGGCCTCACCCCGGATCACCTGGATGCTCCGGAGCGTGCCCCGGTAGTTCACGTCAGCCACCGAGGCGTGAAGCAGCGCCGTGGGCATCTCCGGTTTCACGTGCAGGCCCTGCAGGTCCGCGCTCACCCCCATGAAGCCATAGAGCATCGTCAGGGCATTCAGACCTGACTCGGAGAACTCACCGTTGGTTCCCACCTCGTCCTTGAGTTCCCCGAAGGAGTTCATACCGCGCGCGTACGGGTCCGGGTCCCCTTCCGGGACCGCGGGATGCCAGGGCATGCCCTTGACGTCATACGTGAGCCGATATGCGTCCCGCGTCATCTGGGTCAGCATCCGCTGGAACTTCACCATGGCGTCATCCGCGTGGCGGTAACGCAGCCGCGCCATGATGTCGTAGTAGGCCACCCAGAGGAAGGTTCCGCCGTTCTGGAAGTGGGTGCCGTAGGCACGGGGTTCCTTCTCGGAATGGCCCGGCGCCGGATCAGGATTCGACCAATGGTCCCACTCGTCCGTCGTGACCGGCAGCGTGTTGGACCGGGGCGCGAAGACATGCTGGTACGCGGAGGTGGAGCCGTTCCGCGCTCCCCCTTCGCTCGGCGCGACGGGCGAATCCAGCCACTCCAGGACGCGGTCCGCATCCGCTGGCGAGGGCAGCCCCCGGACCAGCGCGGGCAGGTTGACATAGGTGTAGCCCGCGTCATGCCGCACGCCATTCACGTCACGCCAACCCGCGTAGCGATTGCCCGTCCAGAGTTCGGCGCGGTACTGCGCGGGAAAACTGGCGGCGCGGTTGCGATAGGCCAGAGCCTTGGAGGGGTTTCCCGCGGCCTCCTCCAGGTCACCCATGGCCCGTAGCGCCGAGTAGAACGAAGCGTTCACCCAGCCGTCCTTATGGCCCGAACGGATCTGGTCCATGTACGTGCTGGGACGGCCCGTGGCGGTGCCATTGTTGGTATTGCCGGGCGTCACCAGGAGCCCTGACGCCCCCTGCATGGTCCCCAGCATGTAGGAGTCCATGACGACTTCCGCGCGGGGAAGCATGAGGTTCAGGAATGCCGCGTCACGCGTCCAGAGGTAGAGGATGTGGATGCCATTGATGTACGCCGGCACCTGATCGAAGTGGAAGGAGCGCGTCAGGGCATGGGAGTCCAGGCAGCGCGGGGGGACGGGCTTGCCCTCCACCACGCAGTTGTCCAGCCAGCCCTCATGAAGGGACCACGACCAGACATACCCTGTCGGCTGGACAAGCACCGGGACGGGGTTCACCGGGGTGTACACCCCATTGACCTTATGGTCCTCGACGAAGGCTTTCACCTTGTCGCGAGCGATGTAGTCATTGGTCCAGGCGAACTTCATCGCATCCCACTCACTCCAGGGAGGAATCCCCCCGTAGGAGTCATTGCTGAGATTTCCCGGGTTGATGGCGCTTCCGGTCAGGTGCCACCCCAGGCCATAGATGTTCCAGTACTCATTGAGGGGGAGGGTGAGTGAGACGCGCGACGACGTCTGGAAAGGGTCGGTCGCGAAGGCGGGCGGGGAGACGGCGAGGCTGGCGGCAAGGACAAGCGTTGCAGCACGCTTCATGGGAAATCCTTCATGGGGAAAGAGACCGTGGCGCTCGCAAGTGCTCGCGCGACGGTCCCGATCCGGGTGCTTATCAAGGCCCATGCCAGATCAACGCCGGGCGAGACACCGTCCATGACTTCGCCAGCAAGGAGCCCGCCGTCCATGCTCCGGGACGAGAGTCCCTCGCGGAGACGCCGGGACACCGGGCCGCCCGCGTCAGGGCGCCGGGCGCGGGCTCTTCGCCTTCGCCTGGGGCCGCGCGGGACGCCAGCCGAGAATCACCCGGCCATACGGCGCGGGCCCCATGTCCAGCCCGGGGACCTTCAGGCTGTCTCGCTGGCGGTCCAGCAGCGCGTAGTCGTTGATCAACGACAGGCCCACCGACGAGCTCAGCCACAGGTCGCGGCCCAGGTGGACGTTCACCGTGGGGCCCACGCGGACCTGCGTCTCACGCAGATAGCTTGCGCCCATGGCCTGCAGCTCCGGTTCAAAGCGGGTGCGCAGCACCTGCATGTCGAGCGCCCCCACCAACCCCAGCTCCACCGTGTCGCCCAGCTTGCGCAGGAGCGTGAGTCGCGGCAGGCCCACCTCCACGATGTACGGGCCCCGGTTGTAGGTCACGTTCAGGATGGGGATCACCGGCAGCGTGTCGAACGGCCACAGCGCGACCACGCCAAACGTCACCGCGAAGCCGGGCGTGTCCCCCAGCTGGTGGCTGGCCAGCGCGAACACCACCCACGACGTGTCCAGCGTCAGGTCGAAGGAGGACTGGAAGTCCGTGCGCGTGCTGCCCGTCACGCCGGTGATCACCAGCCAGCGCGGCGCCACGGGCCGGATGAGCGTGAGCCCCAGCTGGATGCGGTGGTACTGCCGCTCCACCGCGTCCTCCACGGAGGGCACCTCCGCGCCCATCCACCGCGTCTCGTAGCCCACCGATGGCAACAGGTACGTGCGCCCCAGGACGACCGGCGGCAGCGGCACGCGCAGCTCCAGGCTCCGCCGCTCCTTCACGTGGGCGCCGCCCGCCGCCAGCGAGCCGCCGCCGGAGAGGCTGTAGCCCAGGTAGAGCCGGTCCGCCTGCGTCTGCGCTCCGACGCGCGTGCCTGACAGCAGCACCAGCGCCACGGCCCAGCAGCCCACGACCGGGGCCGAGGCCAGCAGGGCCCGGAGCCGCCATCGCACGGCGCGGAGGAAGTCCACGCGCATCACACCCTGCCTTCGCAAAGAAGGGGCGTCCGGTCCCGCCCCCGAGGCCGGAGAGTCTACCCTGCCCCGCTCCACCCGGGGTGAAACGAAAGCGCACGGGTGTGCGTCAGCCCACCATCGCGTTCACTTCATCCGTGAAGGCCGCTTCCTCCTCCGCGTGGACGACGAGCGGCGGCAGCACGGTGAGGTCCGGCCGGCCGCCCTTCACCGCGTGGAGCAACACCAGCTTCGCGGGCCGGTCCGCGCGAGGATGCACCATGCGCACCGTGCGCGGCTCCAGTTGCAGCGTGCGAAGCACGGACACCAGCTCGCAGAAGCGCGACGCCGGGTACACCATGCACAGCCCACCCCGGGGCACCAGCAGGTAGGCCGCCGCGCGCACCACGTCCGGCAGCTCGCAGGCAATCTCATGCCGCGCGAGCGCCTTCTCCAGGGACAGGTTGCTCTGGCCCGCGGTGCGCGCGCGGTACGGCGGGTTGCACAGCACGTGGCCGAAGCTGCTCGCGGGGAACGTCTCCGCCACGAGCCGCAGGTCGCCCTGCACCAGCGTCACCTCGCCCTCGCAGCGGTTGAGGTACACGTTGCGCTCGGCCAGGGAGAACAGGCCCGGTTGCAGCTCCAACGCGGTGATGCCCGCGCGCCCCAGCCTCCGCGCCAGCACCAGCGGGATGATGCCGCACCCGGTGCCCAGGTCGAGCAGCCGCCCCCGGAGCGCCCCCGCCTCGAACACCGCGAAGTGCGCCAGCAGCACGGGATCCAACGTGAAGCGGTAGCCCAGCCGCCGCTGGAGCACCCGCACCTCGCCGCCGCAGATGGCGTCGAGCGTTTCTCCCGGGCCGGGCTCCAACCGCAGCCGCACCCGGTGGGGCCAGTCCTGCGCGGTGCCGGTCAGCGCACGCACGCGGGGGGGCCGTCAGGCTTCGGGATCCAGGAAGAGCAGGCCAGCGGGCACGCGCGGCTCCACGCGCAGGGTGCGCGGCGGCAGGGTGGCCTGGGCCTCCATCACCGCCCTCACCTCCCACACGGGCGGCGGGTTGAGCGCGAAGCCCACCTGGAACGTGCCGGCCTCCACGCCCGCCACCAGCGTGTCCAGGCCGTGCACCGGGAAGACTTGAGGATGTCCGGACGCCTCCGGTTCCTGGATGCCCAGCACCGTGCGCAGCACCAGCGCGTTGAGCAGCGCCAGGTCCAGGCTGCGCAGCGTGGGATTCCGCGGCGCGCCCTTCAGGTGCGCCAGGTCCAGCCCCTGCCGGAAGCGCAGGATGCGGCCCCGGCCGCCCGGCAGCACCAGCAGGACGGCATGTTGTCCGGGCACCAGCGTGGCCAGCCGCTCGCGCGCCGCGGAGAGCCCCTGCGGTGTGGTGAGGGGCGCGTCCAGCTCCGTCACGCGCGCGTAGGCCGACACCAGCGTGAGGAAGGTCTCCTCCTGGAAGGTCTCCACGCCCTTGAGGGCACGGTGGATGGGGCACAATTCCAGGCCCGGCTCGGACAGCGGCACCACCGCGGCCAGCGTCCGGCCCTGCTCGCTCAGGGCCGCCAGGGGCCGCATGGGGGCCTCGTCCAGCACCGCCTGCAGGCGCTTGGACACCGGGGACGGCTCGATGCGCAGGAGCGACACCGGGCTGCCGTCGTACTGCCCCTTCCAGACGGAGATGCCGCGCTCGGCGGCTTCGGCCAGCAGGGCCCGGAGGGCGCCGTGGTCATCCGCCACCAGGGTGACGGCGGGCTCCACCTCCCACGCGCGGGGCCGGTACGGGTCCTGCTCCAGCGACGGCACCGCGTCCGGCGTCAGCGCACACAACAGATAGCGCACCGGAGGACCGGAGAACCGGCCCGCGGGGCCGTGCAGCTCCACGACGTAGAGGGCGGGACGTGCGTCCTTCAACAGCCCGCCCGAGTCCCGCATCCGGCGCAGCTCCGCGCTCGGGTTCGCGGCCTCCAGCAGGGGCCGCACATGTGCGGGCAGCGGGGCCGCGTTTCCGCGAGGAGGACCGTCCCCGGGCTCCAGCGAGGAGTCCAGCGACGTCAGGAGGGCCGAGAACGGGAGGACGCGCGCCATACCGGGCAAAGGTGGTGCTGCCCCCTCCCGCGCGCCATGACGCCTGCCCGCCCGTCCTCCAGGCCGTCTACCACCAGACGTTCTTGTAGGGCCGGTCCTTCGCGCCGCGCGAGCTGCGCATGGCGGACCGGTCCACGCTCTCCTCCCACAGGAGGCTCACGGTGGTGATGGCGCCCGCGGAGCCCAGGAAGGACAGCACGTAGGGGGTGGACTGGTTGAAGCCGCCCAGCACCAGGCCGGAGATGAGCAGCACCGCCGCGCCCACGCCGCCACCGAAGAGGTCCGCGCGGAGGATCTGCGACGACGTCGGGTTGTAGCGCATGGTCGACAGCGCCAGCACGCCCGCGCCCACGCCCGGGGCGATGAGCAGCATGTCCTTCCACGTCTTGCCGGAGATGGACGTGCCGGAGAAGTGCACGATGGCGAGGAACAGCGCGCTGTACGCCGCCGCCCAGCCCGCGCCGGAGGCCACCAGCAGGCCGTCCGCGAGCGGCAGCTGCCCGCCGCCGATGCCCGCCGTCAGCCACGCCCCCAGCTCCGCGCCCAGGAACGCGGCCCAGGTGAGCACGCCCGAGTCCTGGGTGATGAGGTCCATGAAGCCCCCCATGAACATGCCGCCCACCAGCGAGTTGACGATGCTGAAGTTCGCCATGGGCGTGTCAACCCAGTTGTTGAACTGCCACCACGCGGAAGCGCCGAAGCCCAGGCCCGCGCCAATGAGGGTGCCCGCGAGCATGGCCTCGCGCGAGGTGCGGTCGAAGCTGAAGTCCTTGGAGAACGCCTGCGTGAAGAAGCCGCCCATCGCGCCCATGGCCGTGTGGTGCAGCACGAAGCGCATGCTGCCGGGACCGGACAGGAAGGGCCCCCTGCGGCGCTGGCCGTCCAGGAACACCCCGTTGTCCTCCGGAGGCGGACGCAGGCGCGAGGCCGTGGTCACGGACTCGTCCCGCGTGGACTCCTGGCGCACGCCCTGCGGACCTTCCGTCAGCGGGGCCTGCGGCTCCGTGCGCAGGCGGTCCGGATCCGGCGGCGCGAGCGGTGCGTCGCCCGGGGGCGGCAGCGTGTCATCCGGGTTCGCCCGCGGCGCGGCCTGCGTGGGCGGCGGATACGCGCCGGTGTCCGACGGCTGCTCGGGAGGTGGCTGTCCGTAGGCGTCCGTGGAGGGCGTCGCGGGCCGCGGCTCCTCCTGCGGCTCGGCCTGCGAGGACGGCGCGGGATACATGCCCGGCGCGGGCGGAGGCGGCGGCTGCGGCGCCGGGTAGACGCCCGTGCCACCCGCCTGCGCCAGGGCGAGGCCCGGCAACATCAGCGCGACCGCGAGGACGGTGACAGGGAGGTTCCAGGTTCGACGATGTGACACGCGAGGGGCTCCTTGGGTCCGGCCGTCCGGCAGAAAACCACAACCGATGCGGGCGCGTTGGTTTTCCGCCGCGCGTCGAAGATTCTCGCGGGCCCATGCCCGAAGGCATCTCGTGGTCCGAACTCGGTGTCGATTCCTCCCGCGTCCAGGTCGTGAAGGAGGCCCCCTTCCCCTCAGGCCAGCGCGACTTCGTCCTCTACTGGTGCATGGTGAACCATCGCTGGGAGGAGAACCACGCGCTGGATGCCGCCATCGCGCTGGGCAACCACCTGGGCCTGCCCGTCGTCGTCTACCAGGCCATCCGCCCGGACCATCCCTACGCGTCGGAGCGGCTCCACGCGTGGGCGCTGGAGGGCATGGCGGACATGGCGAAGGGCTGCGCCGCGCGAGGCCTGCCGTACTGGCTGGAGCTGCCGCGCACGACGAAGGAGCACAAGCCCCGGCTCGCGAGCCTGGGCAAGCGCGCGGCGGCCGTCGTGTCGGACCTGTTCCCCACGTACATCATCCCGGGCCACCTGCGCGGCGCGGCGAAGGCGCTGCGCGTGCCGCTCTTCGCCGTGGACGCGTCGTGCGTCGTGCCCATGCAGCGCATCCCCGCGGCCCAGGTGGGCGCGTACGCGCTGCGCCCCAAGCTGCGCAAGCTGTGGCCGGAGTACCTGGAGCGCACCCTGCCCAAGCGCAAGCCGCGCGTGTCCGGCGCGAAGCTCCAGCCGGACTTCGAGCCCGCCGACGCCGTGAAGGCCCGGGCCGCGCTGGACACGTTCGCGGTGGATCATTCCGTGAAGCCCCTGGCCGAACGCGGGGGGCGCAAGGCGGGCCTCAAGGCCCTGGACGCGTTCCTCCACGAACGGCTGGAGGGCTACGACACCGGCCGGAATGATCCGGGCCTGGGCCAGCAGTCCAACCTGTCGCCCTTCTTCCACTGGGGCAACCTCTTCCCGGGCGAGGCGGCGCGCGCGGCCATCGCGGCGAAGGGCAAGGACCACCCGGCGGTGCAGTCCTTCGTGGAGGAGCTCCTCGTGCGCCGCGAGCTGGGCTTCAACTACTGCTTCCACACGCCCGGTCCGAAGCAGCTGAGCGTGGACTCCCTGCCCGCCTGGGCGCGCGAGACGCTGTCGCGCCACCGGAAGGATCCGCGCCCGCATCTCTACTCGTTCGAGGACCTGGAGCAGGGCCGCACGCAGGACGCGCTCTGGAACGCGTCCCAGCGCGAGCTGCGGGAGCGCGGGCGGATCCACAACTACCTGCGCATGCTCTGGGGGAAGAAGATCCTGGAGTGGAGCCCCACGCCGGAGGAGGCGCTCTCCCGCATCGCGCGGCTCAACGACACCTACGCGGTGGACGGCCGCGACCCCGCGAGCGTGTCCAACTTCATGTGGGCCCTGGGGCTGCACGACCGGCCCTTCCAGGAGCGCCCGGTGATTGGAAAGGTGCGGCCCATGAGCTCGCTGCGCACCGCGGAGAAGTTCGACCTGGACCCGTACCTGGAGCGCTGGGGCACCCCGGCCGGAGCTCCCGAGGCCGAGGAACCGGCCCCCGCGAGGGTGGGCAAGCCCCGCCGCAAGGCGGCCCGGTAGGCCGCCGGTGGACATCCCCCTGAAGACAGCGGTTCCCTTTCCGGCCCGGTGTCACTAAACCGCTCGGACGCACCCCCTTTCGCCGGTACAGGAGTCACGCCATGGGCACGTTGAAGTTCGAGGTCCCCCACAACCTTCCCAAGGACGAGGTCAAGAAGCGCGTCGAGTTGCTCCTGCAGTACTGGGGCAGCAAGTACGGCGTGAAGTCCGACTGGCAGGGAGACGAGGGCGCGAAGCTCGCCGGCAAGGTGATGGGCATCAACCTGGACGCCGGCTTCACCATCACGGACAAGGCCGTGTCCGGTGAGGGCACCGACCCCGGCATGCTCCTGCGCAGCCAGGCGAAGACGTACCTGCAGAAGAAGTTCAGCTCCGTGCTGGATCCGTCCGTGAGCCTGGATCAGGTGAAGAGCAAGCTGGACTGACGCGGACGCCGTGCGCCGGGCTTCGTCTCAGCCCGGCTGCTCCTCCAGCGCGGCCAGCGCATAGCGGGCCGCGCGGGAGATGGCCTCCGCGGAGTCGAGCATCTCCGGGTAGTGCCCCGCCAACGGGCGCTGCGGATACTTCAGCTGCGCGACGGCGTTGCGGTAGCTGCGCCGGGCCGACTCGAAGTCGTGCGTGCGCTCCTGCACCTGGGCCAGCAGGTAGTGGCCGATGGCCAGCGTGGGCTCCAGGAACAGGGCCTTGGCCAGCTCCGAGCGGGCCTCGGGGAAGCTCCCCGCCTGCATCGCCGCCACCCCGCCGAAGACACGCGCCTCCACGCACAGCGGTTCGCGCTGGAGCGCCTGGGCGAACGTGTCGCGCGCCTCGCTGATGCGGCCGGTGAGCGAGTACAGGTTGCCCAGCGTCAGGAGCGCGTCCAGGTCGGAGGGCTCGTCCACCAGCAGGCGCTTCACGCCCTCGATGGCGCCCGGGAAGTCCCCCTCCCCCATCTTCCGCACGGCCATGTTGAGGCGCTCCGCGGGGGGCAGCAGCTGCGGCCACGAGCCGCTGGGACGCGTGGGCGCCGCTTCCGCCGGGGGCCGGGAGGCCGGCGGATCCACGCGAATGGCCGCGAAGGAACCGGAGGACCGCTCCGGCGCGGTCCGGCGCGGAGGCTCCGCCGGACGGGGCGGATCCAGCTTGATGGCGGGGAACTCCCCGGTGCGGCGCCCCGTGAGCGCGCCCACCGCGGGCATCTCCGTGGTGGGCCTTCGCACGGGCGCGTCGGAAGCGCCCGCCGTGCGCAGCTTCGCCGCGGTCGCCGCGTTGGCCTGCAGCCGCTGGCGCAGCTCCACGGCGAAGGACTCCGGGCTGCCCGGGCGCGGCTCCGTCGCCATGGGTGCCAGGGGCGGCGGCGGGCGGGGGCGCTCCCCCAGGGGGCGCCGGTACACGAACGCGCCGTCCACTTCGACCATCTCGAAGCGGTCGTAGACCTTGAACAAGCTCTCCGAGTACCCCAGGAAGAGCAGCCCGCCCGGGCGCAGCGCCGCGAGGAAGCGGTCCATCAACGCGCGGATGGTGGGCAGGTCGAAGTAGATGATGACGTTGCGGCAGAGGATGAGGTCCAGCGACGCGGGCGCCACCTTGTCGAACACCGGCACGGCCAGGTTCTGACCGTCGAAGCGGATGTACTCGCGCAGGATGGGCGACGCCTCGTAGCCCTCCTCCACGGGCCGGAAGAAGCGCGACAGCCGCTCCGGTCCAATGGCCATCGCGCGCCGCGTGGTGAACCGCCCCTGCCGCGCGGCCTCCACCGCGGCCAGGTTCAGGTCGGTGGCCCACAGGTCCACCTCCACCGCGAGCGCCCCCAGCTCCGCCATCACCAGCGCCAGGCTGTAGGGCTCCTCGCCGGTGGCGCAGCCCGCGGACCAGATGGACACCTTGCGCATCTCGCGCCGCGCCCGCGCGAGCAGCTCCGGCAGCACGCTCTGCTCCAGCGCGCGGAACTGCTTCGCGTCGCGGAAGAACTCCGTGTGCCCCACCGTCACCAGCGGCAGGAGCGCGCGCAGCTCCTCCTCGCCGCTCGCGCTCATCAGCTTCTGCAGGTACTTCTCCGGGTCGCTCAGGCCCAGCACGGGCATGCGCGTGGACAGGGCGAGCCGCAGGCTGTGGTAGCCATCCAGGGTGATCTTCAGCCCCGCGCGTTCCAGCAGGAGCGCGGACAGCTGCTGGAGCACCTTGTTGCCCACGTTCAGCACGCGTCCACCCACTGCACCAGCGTCGGAGCGATGACGTCCAGCGGCAGCACCTGCTGCGCCGCGCCCAGGAGCACCGCTTCCCGCGGCATGCCGTAGACGACACACGTGGCCTCGTCCTGCGCGATGGTGCGCCCACCCCGCTCGCGAATCTCCTTCAACCCCCTGGCGCCGTCGCGGCCCATGCCCGTCAGGATGACGCCGATGCACCTCTTGCCGAAGGCCTCCCCGGCCGAAGTGAGCAGCATGTCACACGAGGGGCGGAAGCCCCGCAGGGCAGGTCCTGTATCCAGTTCCAGACGGCCGTCCGGCTTCACCAGCAGATGTCCTCCCGAAGGGGCGATGTACACCGTGCCCGGCTCCATCCACGCGTCGTGCGTCGCCTCGACGACGCGCAGCGCCGTCTCCGTGGACAGCCAGTGCGCCAGGCCTTCCGTGAAGCCATGGCTGATGTGTTGACAGTAGGCGATGGGCGCGGGGAAGCCGCGCGGAATCATCCGCAAGAGCTGCGCCACGGCCTTCGGTCCGCCCAGCGAGGCGGCCAGCGCCACCAGGGGGAACGGCGCGGTGGGCCCCTCCTGCGGCAGTGGCTTGGACTGCGACGAGGAGGGCGGCGAGCGCACGCCCTTCACCTGCGCCAGCATCACCAGCTTGCGGTTCACCGCGTGCCAGAAGTCCGGCCCCGGGGTCATGGGCCGGTCCATCACGTCCAGCGCGCCCAGGGCCAGCGCCTGGAACGCCTGCTGTCCGGTGAGCACGCCCGGGTGCAGCGCGAGGATGGGCGTGGGGCGCACGGCCATGATGCGCTCGATGGCGCCCAGCGCCTCCGAGGAGATGAGGTCCACCAGGAGCACGTCCGGGAAGTGCCTGCGCACCACCCCTTCCGCGCCCACGTAGTCCGCCTCCGGAGGGCCCACGGCCACCAGCGACTCGCCGTCGAAGAGCCCGCGCACCAGTCCGCGCAGGCCCCTCCCCACCAGGAGTACCCGGAACGCGAGTCCCATCACCGCCGTGCCGCCGCCCACGAGAGGCTCCTCAGGTCAGCCGATCGATGGACTGCGCCAGGATCTCCACCCCCAGCTCGCCCTTCACCAGGTACGCATCCGCGCCCGCATCCAGGCCGCGCCGCTTGTCCTCCGGCGACGCGAGCGACGACAGGATGATGACCGGGATGCGTGCCACGGCGGGCGTGCCCTTCAGCCGCCGCGTGAGGGAGAAGCCGTCCAGCTTCGGCATCTGCACGTCGGTAAGGATGAGGTCGTACGTGTTCGTCTGCACCTTCGCGTACGCCTCCTCGCCGTCCTGCGCCTCCTCCACCGAGTGGCCCAGCGCCTTGACGAGCGCGCCTTCCGTCGCTCGAGCGATGGGCGAGTCGTCCACCAGGAGCACGCGCAGCCGCCGGCTGGCGGGCGCCTGGGTGACGGGGCGGGCCATGCGGCGCACCTCCGTCATGATGTCCGGCACGTGCAGCAGCACCGCGATGCGCCCATCCTCCAGCGCCGCCGTGCCCGCGATGAACGGCGCGCCCTTGAGGAACTCGCCACCGCAAGGCTTCACCGCCACCTCGCGCTCGTCCACGAAGCCGTCCACCACCAGCGCGGCGTAGTCGTCACCGTGGCGCACCACCACCGCGGGAGGCTTGTCGAAGCGGTTGCCGCCGTTGAGGCCCAGCAGCGGCCCCAGCGCCACGAGCGCCGTGGGCTTGCCCCGGTGCCGCACCGCCAGCGTGCCAAACACCTCCATGCGGTCATCCGGCTTGATGCGCATGACGGCCACCACGTCCGCGGCGGGCATGCCGTAGACGTCGTCGCCCAGGCGCACCAGCAGCACCTTCATGAGGGCCAGCGACTGCGGCAGGCGCAGCGTGATGGTGGTGCCCCGGCCCTGACGGCTCTGCACGCCGACGGAGCCGCCCAGCGTCTCCACCTTGCGCTTCACCACGTCCATGCCGACGCCGCGGCCAGACAGCTCGCTGACCTGTTCGCGCGTGGAGAAGCCGGGGCGGAAGATGAGCTCGATGGCCTCGCGCTCCGACAGCGCGGCGGCCTGCACCGGCGACAGGAGGCGCTTGTTGATGGCCACCTGCTTGAGCCGCTCGGTGTCCATGCCCCGGCCGTCGTCCTCCACCTCGATGTGGAGCATGTCGCCGTCCACGCGCACGCGGATGCGGATGCGGCCCGTGTCGGGCTTGCCCATCTGATGACGGAAGTCCGCCGACTCCAGGCCGTGGTCCACCGCGTTGCGCAAGAGGTGCACCAGCGCGTCGCGCACGTCCGCCAGCATGGACCGGTCCACGCCGATGTCGGCGTTCTCGATGACCAGGTCCACTTCCTTGTTCTGCGTCTTCGCGATGTCGCGCACCGCGCGCGGGAACGCGTCGAACACGGTGGACAGCGGCACCAGGCGCGCCTCGGCCACGTGGTCCGCCAGCTGGGCCAGGTTGCCGTGCAGCGTGTTGATGCCGTCCCCGTTGCGGCGCACGAAGCGGAACGCGTCGTCGCGCAGCATGTGCAGGTCCGCCTCCGCGCGCTCCAGCTCATTGCGGATGGCGTCCGGGACGTCCACCTCCTCGGAGATGCGCAGGAAGCGGTCACCCAGGCGGCTGAAGCGCTCGAAGAGCTGCGCTGTCTCCCCGCTGCGAAGCCGGCCGCGCGCGCTCTCCACCAGCAGGTCGCCGGCGAGCAGGCCCAGCGAGTCCAGCACCTCCACGTTCACGCGGATGCTGCGGTCCGCGATGGAGTTGGCCTTCGCGGCGCTCGGAGCCTCCTCCTCCTTCGCGGCCGGAGCCGGCGGGTGCGGCGCGGCGGCCACGGGCTCCGGCGCACGCGGCGCGGCCACCGGGGCCTGCGCCACCACGGGCGGAGCGACGGGCGCGGCCACGGGGACCTGCACCGCGGGCTTGGGCGGAGGCTGCGCGGCGGGCTTGCGCACCGGGCCCAGGGCGGGCACGGGGTGGCCGGACACGTCCGACAGCGCCTTCACCATCTCCTCGGTGGCGGACGAGCCGGTGTGGGCCGCGTCCAGATCTTCGATGAGGTCCGACAGCACGTCGCAGGCACGGAGCATGACGTCCGTGGCTGTTTCGGTGGCCGTCTTGCCTTCGCGCTCGGCGCGCAGGACGTCCTCGGCGGCGTGCGCGAGCTGCCCGATGGCGGCCAGGCCCAACATGCGGGCCTCGCCCTTCATCGTGTGCAGTTCGCGCGCGACGTCCTCCGCGGCCTGCTCCGCGGTCTCCTTCTCCAGGTCGATGACTCCCAGCTGGATCTTCTGGAGTCGGTCGGCCGTGACCTCCTGGAACTTCTTCAGGAGGGATTTCTTGAGGGCCTCGGTGTCCATGGGTCGCGGGCGTCAGGGCGCGCAAGGCGCCCATCGACCCATTTCTCCCCTTAGGAGAACGACTGCTAGTCGGCCTTGAACCGCTTGATGAGCTCGGCGAGCCGGCTCGCGAGCTGGGTGAGCTCGGCGGCGGCCCCGGTGGCCTGCTTCGACGCCTGCGTCGTCTGGCGCGTCACGTCCTCGATCTCCGCCATGGACGCCACCACCTGCTCGGTGGCCGTGCGCTGCTGCTGGGTCGCCAGGTTGATGACCCGGGCCGCGTCGCTCGTCTCCTGCACGCCTGCGAGGATGCCCTCCACGGCCTGCGCCGCCACCGCGCCCAGCTTCTCGCCGGACTCCGTGGCGTGCTTGGACGCGTCCGCCGCACCCGCGGCGGCCTGCGTGGCCTCGCGGATCTCGGTGATCAGGTTCTTGATCTCCTTGGTGGACTCCAGGACGTTCTCCGCCAGCCGGCGCATCTCCGCCGCGACGATGGAGAAGCCCTTGCCCGCCTCGCCCGCGCGGCTGCCTTCCAGCGCCGCGTTGAGCGCCAGCAGGTCGGAGCGGTCCGCGATCTCGTCGATGACCTCCACCACCGTGCCAATGCGCTCCACGCGCTTGGACAGCTTGGAGATGGAGTCCGCCACGGCGACACCGTCGCTGCGGATCTGCTGCATGGCCTGGATGAACTCGCCAATGGCGCCACGGCCCGCGCGGGCCGCGCCCAGCGTCTCTTCGGCGACGCGCGCCACGCTGCCCGCGTTCTCCGCGATCTGCGCGGAGGCGTGCTTCAGCTCCTCCATGGTCGCGGTCGTCTCATGGATGGCCGCGGCCTGCTCGGTGGAGGACGTCTCGTGCTGCGTGGACGCCGCCAGCACCTGGTTGGCGGAGGACGACAGCCGCAGGGCGGCCTCGTTGATCTCCCGCACGAAGATGCGCAGCGTCTCAATGACCTTGCCGAAGCCCTCCAGCAGGGGCCCGAGCTGGGGGTCTTCGGTGGACGTGTTCCAGCGCGACAGGTCGCCTTCGCGCACCAGGATGATGAGCGAGTCGAGCGCCTGATCAATCTCCTGCGCCGCCACCTGCTTGCGGTGTTCCGCGGAGGAGAACTGCTCCAGCACCTGGTTGAGCAGGTGGCCGAAGCCGGTGGGGTCCGCCTGGACGCGGTCCTGCGGCACGCGCGCGTTCAGGTTGCCGGACAGCACCGACATCAACGTGTCGGTGAAGGGCTTGAACGGATCCGTCACCGTGTTGGCGATGACGGACTCCGCGCCGGCCTTCACGCCCGGGGACTTCCTCGCGCCGCGGGACTTCGCGGGCTTTTCGTTGGGGCTCTCCAGGGACATGTGTGTCAGTGCCTTCCTTGCGTCTTCAAGGTTTCCGCCAAATCAATGAGCAACACGGGACGGCCCGCCTCTTCATCCAGGCAGACGCCCACCGCATATGAAGCCGCCGCCGCCGCGACCGGCATGCGGCGCAGCCCGGAGAGCGGGATGGTGCGCACCCCGTTGACGGCGTCCACCTTCAGGTGGCCCTCGCCCTCGGGGGTATCGAACACGATGGCGCGGTGCCCCTTGTGGGGCAGGCCCAGGTCGCGCACGGTCAGGTCGTCCGGGAGCGCGCGGTCGATGCGCAACACGGACGACGCGTCCGTGCCGTACTCCGAATCCCCGATCTGGAAGAAGAGGACGTCCACCTCTCCCAGGGCGCGCTCCGCGTCCGCGTCCAGTCCGGGGGCCGGCTCGTCGAGCAGGTCATTGCCGCTCATCGCACCACCGCGCGCTGACGGGCCGTCTGCAGGAGCTTGGAGAAGTTGAGCAGGTTGATGCCATCCGCCGGCCCCGAGCCCTGCACAACGCCCAGGAGGTGCTCCGCGGCCTGATCACCACCCAGGGGCGGCGGCAGGATCTCCGACACGGGGATGCGGCGAAGGCCGAGCACGGTGTCCGCCACCACGCCGGACACGTAGCTGCCGCTGACGCCCACGAAGATGCGGGTGCGCGGACCGATGCGCGCCTCGCCCTTGCTGAGGAAGCGCAGGAGGTCCACCACCGGCAGCACCTGGCCGCGGTGGCCGGTGACGCCCAGGATGAAGGACGGCGTGCGCGGCAGCGGCGTGAGCAGCCCGGCGCGCAGCACCTCGAGCACGTTCTCACTGGGGACGCCAAAGCGCAGCTCGCCCACGCGGAAGCAGAAGAATTCCAGCTCCGGCCGGGCCTGGGCGGCCATCGTACGGTCTGGCGCCATGCGCAAGGCGCGTTGGAGGGGGGAGGAGTTCGGGGTCAAGGCAGTGAAGTATCCAGGACCGGGAGAAAGGGGGTCAAGGGTCCATCGTCAGGACCGGACAGGCCGCCTGCTCTCCGTTTCGATGGTCCAACGTGACCCAAAGGTGTAGGGTTGAGTGCCGGGAGCCCCTGAGGAGGACGATGTCCCGCGTACTGGTCATTGATGACAGCCCGATGCTTCTGGAACTCACCGTCCGGGCCCTGACGGCCGCCGGCTACGAGGCCAGTGGCGCGCAGGACCTGGCCACGCTCAACCAGAAGCTCACCGAAGGCCCGTTCGCGCTCATTCTCATGGACGTGAACATGCCGGAGATGTTCGGCGACGACGTCGTCGAGTACCTCCGCACGCAGAAGGGCGTCACGGCCAAGCTCGTCCTCTACTCCGACATCTCGGAGCAGGAGCTGGACGCGAAGACGAAGAACTCCGGCGCGGATGCCTACATCCTCAAGAGCGGAGGTCTGGAGGGCGTGCTGGGGGGCGTCATGGGCCTCATCGGCGCCCCGGCGCTGAACATCCCCGCCGCGGTCCCCTCTCCCACCC
>NZ_RAWK01000109.1 GCF_003612165.1 Corallococcus aberystwythensis
GGAAGGCGGACAGCGGCAAGACGAAGGGCACAGGCGGGCATCGGGGACTCCTGCCCGTGCGCACGCGCGCAGGGGCGGTATACTGGCGTCCCCAGCGGTGCTCCCCCAGCGCTCCTGGTCTGTACGGGCTCGGCCGTCATCCCCGGTCGGGCCCGTCGTCTTTTCCGCTACCACGCCTACCCGACAGCGCCACCAGCCCGGCCCCGCCTCACCGAGGGCGTCGCCAGGTACGCCAAGCTCTTCCGGGGCGCCTTTCCCTTCGCCTTCGCCGCGCGGTTCCGGTTTCGCGTGGCTCGCGCCTTCGCAGCCCTATCCGCCCGGGCCTGCCGGTGGGCAGCGGCCTCCTCCGGCGTGGCGTGCCGCGCGGCGGTGGCCACGAGCTCAACACGGGGCGCCTTCGCGTCGTCCGCGCGCTCCGCGTGGATGGACGCCACCTGCTCGTCATCCAGCCAAGCCAGCCCGTTGAGCGCGTCCCCGAGCACCTTCAGCGTGTTGTCCAGATCGCCGACGCGGCGCGGGCGGAACGCGGTGAGGGATAGGCGTACGGGCCCGGCCAGCGGCTGGGCGCCAGTGGCCGCCACCAGCCGAGCCACGGTCGCCTTGTAGGCCAGGGCCTCGCCAGAGGGCACCAGCCCGCGGCCCCGGGACGGCTTCCAGTACGCGTTCGCGCTGGGCGGGTACGGCAGCACCAGCCACACCTCGCAGGTCGTCATGCTGCCGTCGCTCACCGGGCACCCGTCGTGTTGTCCATGCCCGGCCAGAAGGGGCGGCACTGGCGGCACGACTCCTGCTCTCCCCTGCACACATGGACATGACGACGAAGGAGGCGCTCGCGCTGCACCTGGGACGGGCAGAGCTGGAGATGCAGTGGACACAACGCAAATCGGGCGGAACTCCAGCCGCGCGGGTTGAGTACCTCGCGGCTGACCATCACGCGCAACAGGTGCTCGGCGCGCGCGTGGCACGGGAGGTGATGGAGCGTCTCGGCTCGCAAGATATGGAACGTCCCTCATGGAGGGACACTCGCCATCGGTGACGTCGTGGCCTGGATGTTCGGGTGGCCAAGGCGACCGCACGCGGTTACTACCTTTCGGCAGTTCGACAGCGTGTTTCCGGAGGGAAAATGGCAGCCAGCGACATCAAAACCATTGACAAGGAAGAGTTCGAGGCGCTGAACGGCCCCAGCCCGGCGAAGAAGCAACTGGTGCTCGAAGAGGTGGAGTTCTTCTTCAACAACTCGTCGGGAGATCTCGGAGTTCTCACCCGAGATCGGACCGACGACGACTACGGATACGCGGTCCTTCAGAAGCAGAAGGGGCAGCCCTACCGGGCAATCAAAGCAGAGGTCAGCATCAGCTCGCGCGATGACGCGCGCAAAGAACTGTTGAAACACCTCGCCTAGGCCATCGCCAGTTAGAAGCACAGCGGCCCGCCCCGGTCTACAGGGCGGGCCGCTGCATTTTCTGCGGGCCAAACGTGTACCGGCCCCCGCGCCGGCCATCCGCTCGCGCTGATTGGCCTCCGCGAAGCCGAAGATGCCCAGGTTCTGCCGGAGCCGCGCCCCGCCCTCCAGGCGCGCGTAGGCGCCCGTGAGGGAAGAGACGCCCGATTGGGCCTACAGCTAGCCGGTCCGCACCGGTACGTCGCTCAGCACCCGCGACAGCCCCGCAGCGACTTCACGCCGCGGGGCATCGAAGGGGCCGACGCCACCGCCGTGGCGACCGGGTCCAGCGCGGCGGTGCGGCCAATGGCTCCGAGCGCCAGATCCAGTGCCGCCGCGGATAGCCTCCGGCGGACTGGCCGACGCAGTAGCGCGGCCGTTACTCGTCCCAGTGAGGCGGGTGCGTCTCGCCGTGGACATCACATGCCCAGGCCAGCCGGCAATCGCAGACGATCCTCTCCGCGCGCGTGCAGCACGGTGCGCCGTCACGGATACGAGTACGCGGGCGCGGACGGTGCCGTGCTGCCAGTGGCGGGCGGTTCAGGCGCATGTGGTCTCCACGTGGGCGGCACGGCTTCTGCTCACCGCCCCGGGCATGACGATACCGGAGCGGGAGGCGCTGGCGCAGCGCCTGGGGAAGGCGGAGCTGGAGCTTCAGCGGGCGCAGCGCGAGTCGGATGGGAGCGCCGTTGCGCGGCGGCGCCTGGCCAACGCCAGGGTTGAGTACCGCAACGCCGAGCACCATGCCTTGGAGGTGCTCGGCGCGCTCCACGCGCTGGACCGGGTGGAGCAACTCGGCACGGCACGCCATCAGGCTGCGCGCGCGACGGCAGCGCCAGTCTCCAGCCGCCGCGCGGCAGCCTCGCAGTAGCGCTCCTCGAGCTCCACACCGACGGCGCGAAGTCCGAGCGCCTGCGCAGCGACAAGCGTGGCCCCGGAACCGGCGAACGGGTCCAGGACGAGGCCGCCCTTCGGGCAGGAGCGCTCCAGCAGGTAGCTCAGCAGGTTGACCGGCTTCTCGGTGGGGTGCGTGCGCGCCCGCGCCGGCACCGGCGGGTAGCCATCGAGAACGGCGCCGTGCCGCTTCCCGGCGAGCGCGCGGCGCTTCGGCCCGGCCCCGTGCAGCACCACCTCGTAGTCCGGCGCGAAGCTGGCGGCGCAGTCGCCCATACCGCCCCGGGCCTTCCACCACATCAACGCGCCCTTGATCTTCAGGTGGGCACTCGCCGCGTCGAAGAAGTCCGGCCAGCTCTCCCAGTGGCAGAAGACGAAGGCGTGCAGGTCCGGCTTCAGCGCAGGCCCCGCGGCCGTGAGCGCCTGGCGGAAGACGCGCATGCCCTGGCGGGAGCCGTCCGCGCGGATGGCGGCGCCGCTCTTCCCCTTGGACTCGTAGGCCATGCCGTAGGGCGGGTCGGTGAGCAGCACGTCCACGGATTCGGACGGGAGTCCGGCCAGGGCGTCGCGGCAGTCGGCATGGAACAGGGTGAGGGTGTCGGTCTGGAAGTAGGGCTTCACTCTGGGGGCCTCGTCGTGGGCGTGGTGCGGGGGTCGCACCACGCGCGCGCGTGGTGCACGAGGGATGCCGCTCCAACCGCCCCTTTGCTCCCGTGCCCACGCGTGCGAAGTCCGCCCCGTGCCCACCCACGACAAGACGAAGACGCCCCCGGAGCGGCGTCGCGCGCCCGCAGGCACCACGGTGCGCATCGATGGGCTGCGGCTGTCCCGCGAGGCCTGGGCCCGAGTGGAGGCACTCACGGCCCAGCTGCGCCGCGCCGGCATCCCCCGCGCCAGGCCTTCCGGCGCGCTCGAGTTGCTGGTGCTGCATCCGGAGGTGGCCGCTCAGGTCCTGGCCGGGGGCTGCCGCGTCTACTCCTGTGCCACCTGCGGGTCGTGGCTGGATGCGGCAGGAGCCATCACCCACCAGGACGCACTACCCGGGCATGAGGTGCAGGGGTTCCTCGTGCAGGGTCAAAACAACCCCTCCAAGACCGTGAGACGTCCAAAAGGCTAGGCTAGTCTGCCTGCGTTCATTGAGCAGGCACAGAGGGCTACCATTGAGCAGCTACGTCATTTGGGCAAACAAGGGCGGCATCGGGAAGTCAACCCTGAGCTTTCAACTGGCATGCGCAGCGGCACGTGCCAATCCCGATAAGACTGTCACCGTCATCGACCTGAGTCCGCAGTGCGATGTTTCGCGCATGATTCTTGGTGGAGGAAGAAACAAGGGAGAAGAGATCATCATTAAAACCATGCAGTCCGATCCACGAAAGACAGTCCAAGCATACCTACTAGACTGCCTCAACGACGTGCCTTCTGGCATTGGCTGGCCTGACCCCAAAAACTACATCACCAACCCCAGCAAGGTTCGCTCGAAAAAAGCCGAGAGCATCCCTGAAAACCTGCGCCTGATGTGCGGCGACTTCGACCTAGAGCGTACTCTCCAACTGATCGAGCAACTGCCGCAGCCCCCTCGTCGAGCGGGAAGGGCACCCACGGGGCCCGAGTACTCTAACTATCTCCTGACAAGGTCGTTCATCAGGTATGCCGTCGAAAAGCTAGACAAGAACAAGAACGACATAGTCATCATCGACACCGACCCGTATTTCAGTGTCATCACCACCCACATGGGATTGGTAGGTGCCGACCACTGGATTACGGCTTACTCGCCCAACTCCCAGGCTAGTCAATTTGCGGTGCTTCGAAGCCTCGAGTTCATGTTCGAGCCAGCATCGGGACTTGCAAATTCCATCGTTTCGGCACAGTCGCTCTACCAAACGCCTTGGTATGACAATCGCGGAAAACCAATGAGCGCCCCGCCAGTCTCGGTTGCCAAGCCGTTTGCCTTGGTTGCCAATATGGTTACGCCCTACAAGCTGAGCGGTAAGAAGCGTTACACCGATCCCCAGCGACTCCATCGCAAAACCATTGATGCAGTCGATGCGCTCACCAAGAACGAGGCGTCAAAATACAACGTCGCAGCCTTCCAAACCCACTCACACATGTGGGACATGAGGCGCCTCGGCTTGATTTGTGACTACAATGGCATCGACCTGCCCGCGCTGAAGCTCGGGGGAAACTACCCCGAACCAGGATCCGACGACGACATTCAGTACCACATCAACAAAACTGGCGGCACTCCGAGCCAACTAAAGGGATACAACGAGCGTCTCGCGGCTCTGGCCGCACTTCTTTGACGCACAACCCGCCAACCCATCACAATCCGCGTTAAGTGGTGGCACGGAGCACCCCAGCGGACCGGGGTGCTCCGTTATGCATCACCAGCCGAACGTCCACCTCACGCCCGCACCGGCTATCCGCTCGCGCTGGTTGGCCTCGGCGAAGGCGAAGAGTCCCAGGTTGTCCCGGAGCCTCGCCCCACCCTCCAGGCGCGCGTAGGCGCCCGTGAGGGAGGAGACGCCCGCCTGGGCCTCCAGATACCCGGTGCGCACCGGCACGTCGCTCAGCACCCGCGACAGCCCCGCGGCGACTTCACGCCGCGGGGCATCTAAGGGACCGACGCCACCGCCGCCGTGGCGGCCTCGTCCAGTGCCGCGGTGCTGCCGATGGCGCCGAGCGCCAGCTCCAGAGCCTCCGCGCGCACCTTCACGTCGGCCTTCTGCGCGCCGTGAATGGAGGCGAACTCCAGCTTCACGGCCTCCTGCTCCCAGGGCTTCAGCGGGCGCCAGCCGTTGGCCTTCAGCCAGGAGTCCGCCACCTCCAGGCCCTTGGCCACCTTGTCGAGGGCGTTCTCCTCCTCGTCCATCGCGGCGAAGTCCTCCACCACGTGGAAGGCGTGGAAGGCCACGGTGGCGACGATGCGCTTGCGCCGGGTGGTGAGCCAAGTGCCGCCGGCGAAGAGGCCGACGGCGCCGGCCACGAGGCCCAGGGCCAGGGTGATGTTGGTGGGGGTGAGCAGCGCGTCCAGGAGGACGGAGCTGGTCGACGTCTGGGCGAGGAGGACCGGCGCGACGTCCAGGGTGGCGAGCGCGACGGGCGCGGAGACGAGGGTCAGCTCCGCGCCGGTGGGCGTGGAGGCGTGGGCCAGGGCCAGGGGCGCGGTGAGGAGGGCCGCGAGCGCGGCGGTGGTGACGAGGGTGAGGCGCTTCTTCATGGGGCTGCTCCTGCGTGGTGCGAGTGGGATTGCACCACGCAGAAGGGGCGGCTCAGACTCGCGGAGGCCAGAACCAGGTGCCGGGCTTGTCCGGCCCGCCGAAGGGCACGGTGCCGCGCCAGCAGTGCTCGCCGCCGTGTCCCGTGGCGGAGTCGAAGCCATCGTTCGGCCCGTCACCGAGGACCTGGAGGTTCGGCGTCATCGGGTCCGGCGCACGCGTCGCCACGACGATGGCCGGGCGCACTTCGCCCTTCCGGACGCCAGCCTCGTCGCCGAGGCAGTAGTGGACGATGCGGCCGATGGACGGCACCTGGGCGAGCGGAACCACCGGGGCGCCCGTCACGGACGCGACCGGCGTGTTGATGGCCTCGGCGACCGCGAGCCAGCCGGCGCGCACCAGCACGGAGCACTTCTCGAACGGCGGCAGCTCGGCGCCCGTCACCGCGGAGCGCCCGCCGGTGACGCTGCCGTAGCAGGTGTAGAGCGTGAGGGCGGTGGCGAGCTTGCCGGGGCTGGCCTGGGCCAGGACCTTCTCGGCGGCGGTGATGAGTTCGGCGGGCGGCGTGTACGGCGCAGGGATGGGCGTGGACATGCGGTGTTCCTCCTGGTGCGGCGGGTGGACTGCACAGCACCAGGAGGAAGGGGCGCTTCTCGTCAGGAGACGAAGGGCAGGCGCCTGAAGCCCAGCAGGTCAGGCCGGTACGCAACGCGGGTGAAGGCCTTCACCTTCGCGTCCGCGCGCGCCGCGTCCTCCAGCGTGAGCGTCTTGCTGCCGCCCCCGGACGCGCCCACCACCACACCCGCGCCGACGTGCACCATCACGTGGTCCGGGTCCCCCGGCTTGCCGTACAGCACCGGGTCCCCGGGCTGCAGGTCCGCCGCGCTCGCCACCGGCGCGCACTCCGCCCACAGCCGGTCCGTGTTGTGCGTCGCCCGCCAGTCCTTCCCGCCCACCTGGTGGAAGGCCCAGGTCACGAGTCCGGAGCAGTCGAAGAGCCGCAGGCCGTCCTTCGAGACCGGCGTGCCCTTCGCGCCCCAGCGGTAGGGCGCGTGCATCTGCGCGAGGACGAGGGAGAGGAAGGCGGCGCGCTGAGAGGTGATGGCCATGGCGGGTCTCCAGGGACTGCGAGGTGTTCACCGGAGAAGGGGCGCCATTGAGCACAAACTCTAATCACTTCCACATCTCCCACCGCGGGTAGACAGGAAACGTTTCTCGCGTACGGTGAGCGCGTTGCCCCCACTCATGCCAACGCAAGGAGTTCCATGGATTTAATCAACCTCATCATTCCCCTGGCGCAAGCCTCTCAAGCAATGTCGCCACAGGGGTCTGCTATGTTCATCGTCACCATTATCGTTATTGCACTTACCAACCGCCCGCCTCGGTCCGCTCAGTCAGAGCGCCCCCATGCGATACGGCGGATCCAACCGCGCAAGAAGACGCGTAATCCATCACAAGCGAACCGCCGCACTCGCAAAAAGAGCAAACGCACGTCTAGGGGGAGGACGAAGCGGCGTCCTTCGAGGCCACCACGTTCGCAGCGTGCTGGAGCTGCCGGGAGGTTCGCTCCCCCATCAGCACAGTGACGTGGTTCACCGCCTGATGCAGCTGCGGCCGTGCGGCGCCCATCCAGTCCTCCAGGGCCCGCAGGCGCAGGTCCTGCGTCTGGAGCTTCGCGCCGTGCTCGTTCACCACGCGCAGCTCCGTCTTGATGTCGCGCACGTCCTGGGCCACCGCGCCCAGCGACTGCACCAGCAGGGGCACCTGGTCCACGGCGGACTCGTGCTTCGTCTGTCGGCGCGACAGCAGCCCGTTGAGGAGGGGCACGAGGAGCTGGCTCACGGCCAGGATGAGGACGGCGGACTCGGTGCTGACGGGGGGCATGCCCGGACAGAAGGGGCGGCCTCTGCCCGAGGTCCGACTTCACAGATTTCGTAATTTGTGAATCCGGGCCCTCAACCAGGGTCGCGCGGCCCACGCGGGTCGGCGGGCTCCCAGGGCAGCCACACCCAGCGGGACACCTTCCCGGGAGGCCCTGCGACGAGGGCGCGGCACCAGCGCTGCCCGTGCGCGTCCTCACAGGGTCGCCGCGCGGCGCCAGGTCGTGATGGTCGGTCATGCCCGGAGGAAGCGGCGAAGGCTCGCGCCACAGCATTCTGGCGCGCGTGCAAAGCTCGGCCTTATTGAAGGCGGGCACCGGCGTCTTCATGCTTTAGTGACAGTCAAGTGGGGACCAATGGCCAACAGCCCATGTCGTCTCCGCGTCCCGCCTGCGGGGCGCGACCAACTCTGCGACCAGATTGAGACCTGGGCGAAGGCGAACCGCCGGACAGTCGACGTCATGATTCAAGACGACCTGTGGGTCACGATTGATAACGACCCGGACCTCTGCGCTGAACTGGGCGCGTACTTCACCTGCCCGGCGTACTGGGAAGACGGGTTTGAGAAGTTCAGGAAGGACCTGGGCGCACTGGATGGTGTCCTGCGAGGGGACGAGTCGTAGCCCGGCAAGCTGAAGCTCGTTCGGTTCTGCCACACGCGCGCCCCTTCCGACGGGGATGCACGACGCCGACGTCCGCCCGCCGCTGGTGCGCCTCATCCAGGAGACGTACCCGGAGGCGCGCGTGTTGCCGGAGATGGGGCTGGAGTACGGGCTGGTGCGGGTGGACCTGGCCGCGCTCAGCTCGGCCCGCTTCCACGGGTACGAGGTGAAGGCGAACGCGGACACACTGCGGCGCCTGCCGGTCCAGGCCCACTGCTACAGCGCCGTCCTGGACAGGTGCACCCTCGTCGCGGGCGCCCACCACTTGGCTCGCGGGCAGACGCTGGTGCCGAAGTGGTGGGGGCTGGTGCTCGCACGCGGTGGCGCGGACGGCGTCACGCTGGAGGACGTGCGGCCGGCGGCGGACAACCCCAGCCCGAACCCGGGCGCCACGCTGCATCTGCTCTGGCGCGTGGAGCTGCTGGCGCTGCTGGAGAAGACGGGCGAGGCGCGAGGCCTGCGCTCCACGGGGAAGGCGCGGCTCGTGGCGCGGCTGCTTGAAGTTCTGCCCGGAGACGTCCTGCGCTCCCGTGTGCGGGCGGCGGTGTGCGCCCGAGGGGACTGGCGGGCGGACGCGAACGTGTAGGGCGGATGCACGCCGGAGGGCGCGCACAAGACAGCGAAGTTGCGCTTTGTCGATGCTCCCCGGGCGCGGCGGGCGCTGGCACGCGGCTTGGCGGCACCGGCCGTGCCACCCCGCCCGCCGACAGCCCCCCTGGGGTGGGAAACCCTACATGTAGGACAAATTCAGGATTGCTCGGCGCGCTGCAATCTCGCGTCGCAGATTCCTCGCGGTTTCTCCGAGGGGAACTGACAGACGACCCCCCATTTTTTAGGGCCCTGCGCGTTCCTGGCGGCCCGTAGGCGCGTCCTGTCACTTCGGCCGGGGCCATGGGCGTCCCGGAGCCACGTGCGTCAGCGGGCCAGCGGCGCCCCTTCTGCGTGGTGCAGTCCACCCACACCACGCAGGAGCACCGCATGCCCTCCCCGTCCACGCCGTCCGCCGAGTCCACCCCGAGCACCGAGACCGCCCGCTGGCGCATGGCCTCCACCGTGTCGCTCGCCAAGTCCCTCCAGGAGGTGGAGGGACTCTCCGCCGAGGAGGCCCTGGCCAAGGCACAGGAGACGGCCGACGCCGCGCAGTCCGAGTCGTCCCAGCTGGACCGCAAGGTGGGCGACTTCCACGTCGCGGTGACCGCCGACATCTCCAGCGCCGCCGCCGAGCTCAAGGCGCTCGACGCGCAGCTCCAGGAGACGGCCGCCTCCGTGGCGCAGGTCGCGTCCGGCCCCGTCACTCCGTCCGGCCTCGCCGCGCTCATCGCCTCGGGGAGCAGCGCCCTGGCCACGCTGCACGCCGCGAACATCGCGGGCAACGTCGTCGGGAGCGCGGTGGTGGAGCAGGTGGCCGGCGACGTCGCCGCGCTGGTGGCCCGGGCGCGCGCCCTCGCCTTCCCCGCGTAGCCGCCCCTTCTGGAGGGGGTGTCCCCTCCGCGCGGCTACGACCCGAAGCCCCCTCCCGGCAAGCCGGCCGGGGGGAAGCGCGCGCCGAAGTTCTCCGGGCCCGCCACCACCCTCACGTACAAGATTCAGACGGCCATCGTCGCGGAGCTGCGCCAGGGCGCCACGAAGCGCATGGCCGCCGCGCTCGCGGGCACCACCGACGCGCGGCTGCAGAACTGGCTGCGCCGAGGGCGCGAGGCCATCGAGGCCGGCAAGCGCAGCCGCTACACCGAGTTCGTCGTGGAGGTGGAGCGCGCCCAGGCCGAGTTTCAGAAGAGCCGGGTGAAGGACGCGCTGGACTCCATCAGCGACAAGACGATGGACGGCCGCGGCGCCCGCTGGTTCCTGGCGGTGACGGCGCCCAAGGACTTCACCATCCCGCGCGAGCCCGCCGCGCCCGCAGGCAATGGGCACGGCCCCCTCTTCGAGGTCATCACCCCGGACGAGGCGCGCGCGAAGCTGGACGAGAAGCTGGCCACCTTCATCGCCAAGCACCTGAAGGCCCGGGTGGCGACGGACGTGCCGCCGGAGCCTGCCCCCGAGGACGACGATGGGGGCTGACGCGGGCGTGGCGAAGGCCGGCGAGTCGCTGCTGGACGGCATCCCCGTCATCACGGCGGACAGCCACGGTCCCCACAACCTCATCCAGCAGCTCGCGCTGGCGGCCCACGCGGCGGACGGCACCACCACCGGCCACTGCACCGCCCTGGCCTTCACGCCCCAGGAGCTGGTGCTCCTCTACCACGAGCACCGCTACTGGCTGCGCCCCGTCCAGCGCCCGCCCGCGCACTTCCGCACCTGGTTCTTCATGGGCGGACGCGGCACCGGGAAGACGTACGCGGGGGCGGCCGCCGTCATCGACGAGGCCCGCGCGGACCCCGAAGCGCGCATCCTCATCGTGGGCCCCACCTACTCCGAAATCGTGAAGAACCAGTTGGAGGGGACGAGCGGCATCCTCACCATCTCCCCGCCCTGGTTCTTCCCGAAGGTGGAGAAGTCGCGCCGCAAGCTGGTGTGGCCCAACGGCGCGCAGGCCACGTGGCTGCCGGCGAAGAACGCGGACAAGTTCCGCGGGCACCAGTACACGTTCATCTGGGCGGACGAGCCGGTGGCCTGGAAGGGCGACGCGGTGGCCGTCTACAAGGAGTGCCGCGTCGTCAACCGCCTCACCACCACGCGGATGCGCGCCCAGGGCCTGCCGCCGCGCATGGTCATCACCACCACGCCCGCGCCCACGGTGCTCTTCCGGGAGATGCTCGGCGACCGCGAGGGCCTGGTGCTCGCGCGCAGCTCCACGCTGGAGAACCTCGCCAACCTGGCCCCGGACTACGAGGCCTACGTGCGCCGGGTGATGGAGACGCCCGAGGGCCGGCGCGAGTTCATGGGCGAGCTGAGATTCGACCTGGACCCGGCGCTCTACCGGGGCGTCAACTGGAACGCCTCGCGCATCGCAGACCCGAAGAAGGCGCCGAAGGAGTACGACGCCATCATCGTCTCGGTGGATCCGGCCACCGGGGAGAAGAAGGGCGCGGACATGCACGGCATCGTCGTGCTGGGCGTGCGCCTGGAGGCGGACGGGCTGGACCACGTCTATGTGCTGCAGGACGCGTCGCTGCGCACGCCGGAGCCCGAGGTCTGGGCGCGCGAGGCCATCAAAGCGCTGGAAGCCTGGGAGCCCTACGCGAAGAAGCGCGGCAACGGGAAGCCGAACGCGTGGGTGTTCGCCGAGTCCAACACCGGCGGTTCCATGGTGAAGAGCACCATCCGCACGGTGAAGAAGGTGAAGGTGCTCACCGAGCGCGCCATGCAGTCGAAGGCGGAGCGCGCCGCGCCCGTCTCCTCCTACGCGAAGGCGGGCCTCGTCCACATGGTGGGCAAGCACGACAAGCTGGAGGCGCAGCTTGCGAGGTTCACGGGCCAGGAGGGCGGCCACGCGAGGGATGACCGAGCGGACGCCTTCGCGTGGCCCATCTACCTCTACGTCATCCCGAAGCGCCGCAACGCGGGGGCGGCGGGGCGGCAACGCGGGACGGAGGACGCGGTGTTCGACGAAGCTGAAGCCTGAGGCCCGCCATCCAGGGTGTATGGTTAAACGTCGTTTTACTTTCGCCCGTCGCTGCACACCCTTAAGAACGCCTCAGCGAGGACCTGACGGGTGACAAATAAGAAAGGCATGACTACCAAGACTTCCGCACAGGCGGGGCAGTCCGCACAGGCGGGGCAGTCCGCACAGGCGGGGCAGTCCGCACAGGCTACGCCGGCAGCCAGCACCGTTGTGCCTGCCGTCCGAAAGCTGGGAGCCAGAGTGTGGACTGGGCTCAATGCGCTTGGAGGCATCATCGGCCTTATTGGTGGAGCTGCTGCCATCTATTCGGTAGTCATCGCCAGGGAGGCACTGACGCAGCAGCAGATGGACCACGCCTTTTCAGCCGCACAGCTTCAGGCAAACGAGGAACTTCGCCTCAATTTGACGTTAGGCCGAGACGGCGCCCTGAGGGTGCGCAACCTCTCAAAACTAGAGGTCGAGCAAGTTGAGATAGAAATACGGCATTTACTCTACTCCCATGCTTGCAATGCCATCGAGGTCGCAATGGGAGAGCGTGAGCAGTTCATTCCGAAAATTGACCTCAACGGCGAAGCAACAATTCACCTCAGCTCTCCGTATTGGAGTACAGACGGCGGCAATGACGAGACGAAGCGCCAGCAAACGCTTCGCCAAATGGGCTGCGGCACCGGCATTCCCGAGTCCAACAAGAACGCAGAAGGCTTGGCCGGCCTTGGAGAAAATCTGGACGGGGGTCCAAACATAACGCCTGCGTGCTCAGAAGACTCCCCCTGCTCAATAGTCACATACGTTGAGGCGCGGGCAATGCACCCAAAGTTACATCGCTGGGCCGGCCCGTTTGACACGATTGTCGTTCACGCCCCAGATCAGTCGTTCCGCTCGGTATGGTCTTTCGGTGGCGTTGATGACCGCGACGGCTCGTTTCGGTTTAAAAATGAATCCGACAGGGCAATGTTCCTCAGGGTTGCCCAGCTCATCGCAAGGCATCGAAGTATGTTTGGAGGGGTAGACGATAGGAACAACCGCTTCTTCCCTGCACGCTCATTCGGCGGCATGGGGATTTTTCGGGCAGTTGGTGCGGAGGAACCGAAGCGCTGATTCACTGTTGCGCTCGGAAGGACCCTCGGAGGGCACCCCTTCTTCAGGGGCATGGCCTCCCTCTTCCGCCGCACGCTCAAGGCCCTGGGGCTACTGCCCGGCACCCAGGGCCCCCTCGTCCACGCCCTTCCCCTCGTCAGCTTCAGCCCACGACGGGGCAGCCGCGAGGTGCTGCGCGCGTACAAGGAGAACGGCTGGCTGCGCACCGTCGTTGACACTGTGGCGGAGGCAGTGGCCACGCCCCGCTGGCGCGTCTACAAGCGCGCCCGGCCCGGCGTCCTGGGCGTGCTCGACCAGCGGATGAAGTCCGCCAACCCCCGGCTACGCGCCAAGGCGCTGAAGGACGCCACCGCCTCCGGGGAGTTGGTGGAGCTGCCGGACCACGAGCTGCTGCGCCTGCTGGAGGCGCCGCACCCACGCTACCCCGGCCGCGCCTTCCGGAAGCTCAGCCAGGTGCACGTGGACCTGGTAGGCGAGGCCTTCCTCTGGCTGCGCCGGGATGACACCGGACGCGTGGTGGGGTGGGAAGTGGTGCCCCCGCACCGCGTGATGATGACGCCCACGCCGGAGAGCCCCGTCTTCTTCCTCAGCCACAACACCTTCATCGGCGCGGTGCCCGAGGCGGACGTCCTCTGGTTCAAGCATCTGGACCCGGAGGCGCCCGAGGACCGCGGCGCCGGCGCCGGCATGGCGCTGGGCGATGAGCTGGACACGGTGGAGGCCATCTCCCGCGCGACGAAGTCCACCTTCGAGCGCGGCGGCATCCCCGCCGCCATCGTCGGCGTGGACTCGAAGGCCTCCGGTGCGGATGTGGAAGAGGCAGTGGACGACCTGGAGAAGAAGTACCAGGCGGCCCACGCGGGCCCGGGCAACGCGGGCAAGGTGTGGTTCACCCCTGCGGGCGTCACCCTCGCCCAGGTGCAGGTGAACTTCCGGGAGCTTCAGACGGAGGAGCTGAAGAAGGGCCTGCTCGACTTCATCCGCCAGACGTACAACGTGCCCCCGGAGCTGGTGGGCGACCTCACCTCCAGCAACCGCTCCACCGCGGAGAGCGCCGAGTACACGCTCGCGGACTTCGCCGTCCTGCCACGCCTGGAGTTCTGGCGCTCCTGGCTCCAGCACTGCCTGGTGCCCCTCGTCGACCGGGACGCCATCCTGGATTACGAGGACCCGCGCCCCCAGGAGTTCGAGCGTGTCTTCCGCCTCATGACGACGCAGCCCACCGAGGCCTTCACGTACAACGAGGTGCGCGAGCTGGCCGGCTACGAGCCGGACCCGCTCCTCGAGGGCAAGCGCCCCCCTCCCCTGCCCGGCGCTGGCGGGGGCAACAACCCGCAGTCGGCCTCCGCGAACGCCACGCCCAACCCGCCGCGCGACCGCAGCGGCGAAGAGGGCCGGCTGTAGCGCCAGGCGCCGCCCCTTCTTCTGGGGCATGGACAGACGCCCGCGCACCAAACGCAGCACGCGCGCCCTGAAGCTGAAGCTCTACGAGCCTCCGGCCCCCGCGCCGCCGGCGCAGCCCAGCGCGCCGCCCGTCTTCCGGTTGGTGGATCCGCCGGAGGAGTACGACCGCGACGGGGACCGGATGGCGGCCGGAGCGCTGCAGCTGCCGCCGGGCCAGGTGGACGTGCCCCTCTACTGGGACCATGGCCACCAGGACCCGAGCGCCGCCAGCCGCTTCCCCGTCGGCCGCGCGCGCATCTGGTGGGAGGGCGGCGAGCCGCTCATGTCCCCCCTCTTCGATGGCATCGGCGAAGTCTCTCAACTCTGCGCTGCGAAGGTGAAGGCCCGCACCCTCGACGCGTGCTCCATCGGCTACCTCACGCTGTCCGCCCGCCCCAATGACAGAGGCGGCGAGGACGTGCAGCAGGCGGAGCTGGTGGAGGTTTCCATCACGGGCATTGGCGCGAAGCGTTCCGCGCGGAGACTCAAGAGCATGGCGACCCCCGAAGAGGTACAGCAGACGTTCGAACAGATGGCCAAGGACATCGCCGAGACGAAGGCGATGGTGGCCGAGGTGAAGGCGCTGGTGGCGAAGCTCGCTCCCGCGTCCGAGGAGACGAAGAGCGAAGGCGGTGAGGAGAGCCAGGAGGGAGAGGGCGCCGCCGAGGGCGAGGACGCGGTGACGAAGTACTTCCGCGACCTCGTCACGAAGAAGAAGTAGCCGCGCGCGGCGCCGCCCCTTCTCTCCACCTGAACGCAACACCGTCCCCTTTCGCAGGAGCCGTCATGTCCACGACCCCGAAGCCCGCCGCGCCCGCCGCCGTCCCCCCGGTGGTGGAGGCTGCGCTCGCGCCCCTCATCACCAAGCACGTCGAGGCCGCGCTCGCCGCGCGCCCCGCCATCATCAGCCCTGCGGCGCCCGGCCGCGCTCCCGCCCTGCTGAAGTACAAGGGCATGTTCGACACGGAGCACCCGGCGCTCGCCGCGCTGGGCGTGCGCCTCAAGGCCGCCTTCCTGGAGTACGAGGACCGGACCGGCCGCGAGAAGGCGAAGGCCCTCAACCAGCCGCTGCGCGAGTGGCTGGAGAAGATGAAGTCCGCCGGCGTCTTCGAATCCGTCTTCGCCCAGGGCGGCAACCTCTGGGCTCGCGAGTCGCGCAGCGAGGAAATCATCGACGTGCTGCGCCCCGCGTCCATCCTCCTGCGCGCGGGCCCGCGCATCGAGTCGGGCTACGGCTCGAAGCTCACCATCGGCGTCATCAACGACGGCGTGCAGGTGCAGTGGGAGGGCGAGGACGAGGAGGCCAGCGAGTCCGACCTGGACACGGGCGACCTCATCCTCGGCGCCTTCAAGGCCATGGGCACCATCCGCATCGGCAACGGCCTCATGCGCAAGGGCAACCTGCGCTCCGCCGAGCAGCTCGCCGCCGACGTCGGCCGCGCCATGGGCCTGGCCTTCGACACGGCGGGCCTCGTGGGCAAGGGCCCGAAGACGCCTACCGGCATCCTCAACACGCCGGGCATCACGAAGAAGGCCATCACCGGCACCTCCATCGAGCAGAAGGTGGCGGACCTGAAATCCATGGTGGCGGACGTGCTGGAGGCCAACATCCCCCTGGAGGGCGCCAACCCGTTCTACTTCATGACGTCCACGACGATGATGGGCCTCTCCAGCCTGCGCGACGCGGCCTCGTCCGGTACCGGCGGCTGGGTGTTCCCCGGCCTCCAGGACCTGCAGAACCCCACCATCAACGGCTTCCCCGTGGGGCACACGCAGACGCTGGCGGGCAAGAACCTCATCGGCTTCGGCCTCGCGCAGGAGCTCTACTTCGGCAACGCGTCGCCGCTGGAGATGGAGCTGGGCGAGAACGGCAGCGACTTCAAGCGCGACCGCAAGACGCTGCGCGGGGTGCAGGAGGGCGACTGGCAGGTGCGCCGCCCCAAGGCCTTCTCCATCCGCACGGGCGTCACCTACTAGCCCGCGTCCCGCCTCTCCCCTCCCTCGCCTTCCCGGAGTCCTTCCATGCACCCTTCCCTCGCCAACATCGGCGCGTACATCAAGACGAACACCCTGGCCCTGGTGCCCGCGGCGCGCGCGGCCGGCACCACGCAGGGCCCCGCCATCGACACCGGAGCCTTCCGCTCGGCGGTGCTCGCCGTCGCGGTGGGCGCGGCCACCGGCACGCCCACGGGCGCCAGCGCGACCTTCACCTTCGAGTCCCGGGGCAGCACGTCCGGCGCGGAGGGGGCGCCCGGCGCGTGGGCCCCGGTGGTGGACCGCGACGGACAGGAGCTCTCCGTCATCGCCACCGCGGCCGACGGCGCCGTGGAGCTGGACCTGGACTTCTCCTTCCTGGGCGATGACCACGACCAGGTGCGCGTGAAGCAGGTGCTGGCCTTCACCGGCGGCGCCTCCCCGACGCTCCTCACCGGCGCGGTGCTGGTGCTGGGCGGCTCCAACCGCCTCCCTGTGTAGCGGCGGGCACGCCTCCCCCCCCTTCCGTGCCTGCCCGGGCCGGGGTGGCCTCGTGCCGCCCCGGCCCTCTTTCTGCCCCGAGGTGCCCATGCCCGCCGTCGAGGACCTGCTCACCGCCGCCCAGCTGCCCGCCACCGTGCGCGACGCGGCCGACCCCGAGCGCCTGCCGCTGATGATTTCCGCCGCGTCCCTGGCCCTGGCCGCGCACGTGGGCTACCCGTTGCACCGGCGCCTGGGCGTCGTGGAGTCGGTGGCCAGTACGGGCGGGCGCTACCTCTGGCTGCGCTCCGGGGGCGTGCGCCAGGTGACGCGCGTGGAGGTGTGCGGCGTGGAGCTGCCGGCCGCTGCGTACGCGCTCGATTCCGCCGTCATGGGCCGGGTGCTGGCGCGCGGGGAGGCGTGGCCCTTCACCGGCCGCTACTCGCCCGGCGTCTCCTCAACCCCGCTGCACGTGGAGGACACGGGCGAACTCCTCGTCACCTACGACGCGGGCTGGGTGACGCCCGGCCAGGCCGCCCTGGACGCCGCGCTGCAGGTGGACCTGCCGGCGGATCTCCAGCTGGCGGTGCAGATGGTGGTGGGCGCGCTGGTGCACGGCGACGGCGCCGAAGAGGCCGTCTCCGAGTCCATCGGCGGCACGTCCCTGACGCGCGCCACGGACGAGGACGGGCAGCTGCCCGCGGTGCCCGCTCGCGCGCGGCGCCTGGTGGCCCGCTACCGCCGCCCGCGCCAGGGAGCCGCGTGATGCTGCTGGGCCACCGACTCAAGCAGCGCTTCGGCCTGGCGCGACTGCTGGGCGTCAACGACCGCGGCCAGGAGGACTTCTCCGCGCCCAAGCGGCACGCGTGCCGTTTCGAGGGCAGCACGAAGCGCCTCGTCACCACGGACGGCACCGACGCCACCTCGGAGGCCGTCCTCTTCACCATCGTGGAGGTGGGGCCCGGGGATGCCGTCTGGCTGCCCGGTGCCACGCCGGGCGACCTCAACACGCGGCGGCGCCCGCTGCGTGTCACCCCGTGCTTCGACATCCGCGGGACGCTGGACCACTACGAGGTGTACGTCTGATGGGCGCCGAACTGCGCGACGTCGAGCTCCACGTGGCCCAGGTGCTGGACGCGGCCGCGCTGGGCGTCTCCCGGACGGCAACGCCGCCCAGCCTCTACACGGGCCCCATGCCTGCCGCCGCACCGCCCCAGGCCGTAGCCGTGCGCGAGGTGCCGGGCGACGCACCCGAGGACTACCTGGGCACGGGGCGCAGCTACCTCCAGCCTGACGTCCAGGTGCTGGTGCGCGGCCTCACGTACCTGGAGGCCCAGGCCCTGGCGCGGCGGTGCTGGAGCGCGCTGCACCTGGCGGCCGCCCCCGGCTACGTCTCCTGCCGCGCGCAGGGGCAGCCCGCGTACCTGGGCGAGGACGGCAACCACCGCCACCGCTTCGTCTTCACCGTCACACTGGCATACACGGCCTGACTCCGGACGGCCGCCCCTTCTCTTCGGGCATGCCCGTCCGCGTGAAGCTCGACCTCCGCCCGCTCCTCAAGCTGCGCCAGCAGCCAGAGCGCGTGCTGGGTCGGCTGGAGAAGGCCTGCTACGCGACCGTGCGCCACGCGCTGGACCTCTCCCTCTTCGACGTGCCGCGCGGAGACCGGACGCCCGAGTACGACGAGCACGGGAATGAGAAGCCTTCGGAGCGGCCGCTCGCGGAGACCGGCTTCCTGGACGGGCCCGAATACCGCATGGACCGGCGCCTCTCCGTCACCTGGGTGGCGGGCTACGCGCACCACGCGGCCGGCGCCATCCACGAGGGCGTGCACTGGGACCGGGACATCGTCAACCCGGAGCCGCACTTCCTGAAGAAGGCCTTCCGCCGCAGCCGGACCATCGGCCGCAAGGGCATGAAGGCGGCCATTGAGCAGGCTTTGAAGGAGCTGTTTCCCCCGAAGTGAAAGGAATTGAGTCATGGCAGGAGAACCCGAAGTCCTCTTCGCGCAGCGCATCCACTTCACCGCCACGGCCGCCGCCACCCTCGTGAATCTGGAGGATGGCACCGTCGAGGCGCCCGCCACCGAGCTGGACGGCATCAGCGAGTGCGGCGTCGCCACGGCCATCGACAGCGTAGACATGAACTACTTCGGCGGCGACGGCTACAAGCGCAACGCCGCCACGCTGCGCGGACTCACCCTCAACGTCAGCGGACACCGCATCGCCGGCAACGCCGCGCAGGACCTGATGGAGGAGCACATGCTCCTGGGCAAGGTGGGCTACCTGCACGTCATCAAGGACGAGGCTGCGACCGCGGGCCAGCGCGGGGTGCGGTACGCGGTGCGCATCATGTCCTTCGACTCGGGCGGCCCCTCCTCCGACGTGGACAAGCTGACGTGCTCGCTCACCGGCCAGGGCGCCCCCGTCAAGGTGTAGCCGCCCCTTCCTTCCCTTCGCAGCTCCTACCTCGGAGAAGATAGACATGACCGACGCCCCCGTGTACCGCAAGCCCATCGGCACCGCCCGGAAGTTCATCAAGCGCATCGTCATCGACGGCGCGGACTATGACCTCTGCGAGCCGTCGGCTGGCGACAAGACCCTCGTGCTGAAGCTGAGCGAGAAGGCTGGGGAGATTGACGCGGACCGCAACCCCACCAGCGAGGACGCCGGCATCTACTTCCTGGCCCGCGTCGCCATCATCTGCCTGTACCACCCGGGGGGCCGCCGCCGCGTCTTCGACCTGAACAGCCAGGAGGACCTCGACGCCGTGAAGCTGGAGCCCTGGCTCCTCGACTCCGCGAAGGACTTCACGTCCAGCTTCGGCGGCAAGACGGTGGAGGAGGAAAAGGGAAACTCCGAAGCCACCCCGAGCTGAATGCCATCTACGGGGTGGCGAAGCTGATGCACCGCTCGCCGGCAGAGGTGAGCACTTGGCCGTGGTCCGACATCGTGCGCCTGCTCGCATACAGCGAACTGGAGCGCGAGGAATTCGACCGGCGCACGCAGCCGCACGGGTCCCTGGGTACGGGGGGGCAACGGGCGTCGGCGAGCAGCACCACCAACACCACCGTCTACCGCTTTGGACCCAAGCCCACGCCGAAGCGGTAGACGCAGTTCACCCGGAGCCCTGTCATGGCATTGAAGGTCGGAGACCTCTACGTCGCCGTCACCGCGTCCATCGGCGAGGCCATGGCCAACCTCGGCAAGTTCGTGAAGCATGCTGAGAAGGTCGCCAAACAGGTGAAGGAGGCGACCGAGCCCATCGGGAAAATCGGTGCTGCCGTCGCCGTCGGCATCGCCGCAGCAGTGGCGGCAGCTGCCGAATCCAATGCGGCCATGAAGGAACAGACCGAGCACATCAAGGCGCTGCTCGTCACGCTCGCGGCCGAACTCGGAGACCTCTTCGCCCCACTGGTGAAGAAAGTGGCGCAGTTCATTGAGCAGGTGGTGGCGAAGCTCCAATCCCTCTCGCCCGCGTCGAAGCGCGCGGCGGCCAGCATGGCCGCATGGATAGCTGGTGTTGGTCTCGGCATCGGCGCCATCGGCAAGCTGGCAGGCACACTGGAGGGGCTCTTCAAAGGCTTCGGCATCTTCCTGGAGATGAGCAAGGCCGTCCTACCCGTCTTCACTCACCTCGGCGCGGGCGCGGGCAAGGCCCTTCAATCCCTTCAATTGCTGGCCCAGGTGGACATCGGCAAGGCGCTGGCCGACATGAAGTCCGGCGTCGGAGGGCTGGGCTCCGTGGTGGCAGACTTCACGAAGTCTGTTCCGTCCCTCCTGAGCAGCGTCGGGCGGATGGCCGTTAGCTTCGCGACTGCCGCTATCCCCATCCTGGCCGTCGTCGCCGCGCTCGCGGGCATCGCCCTGCTCGTCGGCAGCGTCTACAAATCGTGGGGCGACATCAAGTTCCTGGCCAAGGAGGCCTGGAGTTCAATGTCTCAGTCCGTCTCCGAGATGATGGCGGGCCTCTCCAACGTCGCCATGAAGCTGGCCAATGTATTCGGGCTCGCCTTCAGCGCCCTCGCCGCCACCATCGAATCCATGGTGGACCGCTCCCTGGACTTCGTTGCCTTCCTGGTGGCCAACAGCGCAAGGGTGCTCCGCCCTATTGCCCGTGCGGTCGGCATGGGCAACGCAGATAAGGCGTTGGCATCGGCGGAGACGCTCACTGGCAAGGAGTTGAAGAAGGGAATCATGGATGCGCTCTCGGCCGGCGGAAATGCGTTCGTCGAGAAGGCTGCCAAGGCAACAGCAGAGCTGAACAAGGGCGCGGTTCTTATCGTCACGAAGGCCGCCGACGGAGCAAAGGCGGCGGCGGGCGCGGCGAAGGACACGGTGGGCTTCGGTCTGGAGCACGCCACCTCCGGCATCAAGGACCTAGTCGCGGCAGTCCTCAACTCGAAGACGGTGGAGGAGTGGAAGGGGAAGATGGGAGAACTGAAGTCCCTCCTCGACTCGCTCTTCAATGGAAACGCCAAGGCATCGCTGCGCACCCAAGACGAGAACGGCATTGAGGTGTCCGCAGCAGGCCACAAGGGAACGGAGCGCTTTGCAGAGCGCCTGCGCGGCGGCCTGGGCTCACCAGCCATGGCGGCCTACACCAAGCTGATGGAGGACAACGCCAAGGCCCTCGCTGAGTCCATCCGCAAGGCCGCGGAGGACGCAGCAGCGGCCGCCGCTGCTGCGAAGGCGGACCTCCTCTACGGCTTTCTTGGACGCCTGGGCGAGATCGGCGGCATCATCGATTCGGCGACCAAGGGGTTCAAGGCGGGCGGCTGGTGGGGAGCGCTCCTCGCGGCCATCGGCGAGCTGCTCATGGGCTCCGACGAAATGGCCGAGGCCATCGACGTCCTCAACGGCATCATCAAGATGTTGAAGGACCTGTTCGGTGCCGCCGCCACGGGGCTCGACACCATCATGGGGGCGGTGGGCTACCTCGTGTCCGTCATCGTTGACGTCGTCAAGCCGACGATGGAGGCGATGGGAGAGGCGATGGAGTCCATCGCGCCCATCATCGTCCTGGTGGGCATGGTGCTGAAGATGCTCGCGCCCGCCTTCCAGGCCATCGGGAAGGCCACCGCGTGGCTGCTCGACAACGTCCTCAAGGGACTCTTCCAGGTGCTGCGCTACGTGGCCATCGCCATCCTCTACGTCATCAAGGGGCTGGGCAGCGCGTGGAACGGAATTGTCGGCGCAGTGCAGTGGGTATTCAAAAAGCTCGGCGACATCAGCGTCCTGGGGGCGCATCCGTTCGGTTTTCTGAAGAGCTGGGCGAACAGCATGGAGTCCGTAAAGATGGACACGGAGAAGCTGGCGCGGAGCATCCAAGAACTGGAGGGGCTCACCTGGGACGCGGCGATGGCGAAGGCCCGGGAGACGGCCGAGGTGCTGAAGAACCGCGACGCGCTCGCGGACGTGAACGAGGCGCTTTCCAACGTACCCGACCTGTGGAAGGTGGCCCTCCGGCGCTTCGACTCCCAGGACGAACAGGACGGACCGAACACGCCCACCGGCGGCACCACGCCCGTGCCCTCCGCGCCTCCTCCGTCGCCCTCGGGCGGAGACGAGGTGAAGGCTCCTGAAACCTCGAATGCCTCTCCGCTCAGCTTCTTCTTCAACATCTCCGGCGTCGACATCGACGAGGCGATGGCGGAGGCGATGAAGCGCACCGAGGACATGCAGCGGCGCTTCGGCATCCGTGTCTTTGGGACATCTGCCGCCGTCGGGGCCCGGTACACGTAGCGCCATGCCCGCCCCTTCTGGGAGGGCATGGCCTATCTCACCCTCAGTGGCATCGAGGTGCGGTGCTCGACGTCGAAGGGGCTCGCCCAGAAGCCCACGCTGCGAGGCCCGCGCGTGCGGAGCTTCAGTGGCTGGGCACAGAGCGGCACCCGTTCGCGCGACTTCACCTGGTCCGGCGGCACGCCGCCCATGCCGATGGCGGAAGCGCAGGCCCTGCGCCGTCTCATCGACGGCGACGGGCACAGCTGGGACTTCGAGGCCAACGGCACCGACGGGCTGGTGAGCAGCAAGGGACTCACAGGGGCGGTGGTGGGCTCCGTTGGCGTCGGGCCCGGCAGCTCCACGCCGCGCTTCGGGACGGGGGGATTGGTGCTCGCGGCGGGCGCCTCCGTCACCTGGGCCACGGCCACCACCGGCAGGTACTTCGTCGGCGCGTGGATGAGGGGCGCCTTCAGCGCTGGAGCGTGGGCGCACGTCATCGTCGACGCGAACGGGGACCAGAGCTGGCTGAACGGCGAGGAGTGGATGGCGGCTGGTGACCTCATTGCCACGACAGGCATCGGCCTGGGCGTGGGCCTCGTCACCCCCAGTGCTCTCTCCGTTTCCAACCGCACGGCCGACACCGGCACCCCGAGCGTCCTGAACATCGACGACCTGGTGCTGCTGCCCTACGAGGTGCCGCGAGCGTGGATTCCCCAGTGGTACGTGTGGGGCGCTGCTGGCCAGCCCTTCGGGGTGCTGCCGTACCACACGGCCGCTGGCGCCGGACTCCCCGCGCCCTGCCAGGTGCTGGGACAGGCGCTCGACGCGCAGGCGGTGGAGTACGAGGAAGGCGGCTCGCGGGTGCAGGGCCAGTACATGGACTTCGAGCTGTGGCAGCAGCCGGAGGCGGCCTGATGCGCACGCTCTCCGTCAACGCCGCGGCGCTGGCCTCATGCCGGGCCGGCTTCGCGTCGCACGTCCGTGTCCTGGTGCAGCGCGGCTCTACGTGGGTGGACCTCTCAACGCTGCTGGGCGGGGACCACCTCCTCGGGGCGTCCTGGTCGGACAGCATCGAGGCGCCGGTGTCGACTGCCAGCGTGGCTGTCGTTCGCAACGGGCCGGACGGGAAGCGCCTCTCGCTGGCGCCACTGGTGGTGGCCAGCTTCTTCAACACGAGCGGAGGGGCGTACGTGCCACTCATCCGCGTGGGCGCGTACTTCCGCATCGAAACCGCCGCCGCCCCACTCGGCACGCGGCGCGCGGACGTGCCTCCGAGCTCGTGGACCGAGGCGTGGCGTGGCCGCATCGACGAGGTGGACCCCGGGCCGGAGGAGATGACCTTCAGCGGCCGGGACCTGGGCGGCGTCTTGCAGGACTCGCACATCGAGACGGACAGGGCCTACGGAAGCGCGGCCGGCGTCGCGGTCCAGTCCGTCATCCAGTCCATCCTCAACGACAACGGAATGGGCAGCTACGGGCTCTACACGCCCGTGAATCCGAGCAGCGTGCGTGGGCCCTACACCCAGAAGCAGGAGCCCATCCTGGATGCCCTCCGCTTCCTCGCGGAGCAGATTGGCTGGGACGTCCGCATGCGCTGGCGGCCGGATGCGAACGCCTTCGCGCTTACGCTCTGGAGCCCTGACCGCGCTGCGACGACGCCTGTCGTCAGCTACGGACCGGACTACTACCTGGAGGTGCCTCAGGTGCGGCAGAGCTTGGAGTACGTCCGGAACGTCGTACAGGTGGTGTACTCCGACAAGGCGGACCTGGACTCCACTGGCGCGCGGAAGCGTAAGACGGTGGAGGTCAGCGACGCCGCCAGCATCGCCCTCTATGGGCGCAGGTGGATGCGTGTTGCGGAGGCTGCGTCATCGCTCATAGACACCGCGGCGGAGGCGCAGCGCCTAGCGAACGCAGCGCTCGCGGACCTCTCCGAGTCGGCGGTGAGCATGTCACTGACGCTGCCCGGGATTCACGGGTACCTGGAGTCCTCCGACTTCATCGAGGTGAAGCCTGACGGCGTGCGCTTCGACTCCGGGCAACTGCTCGCCGTCCAGTCCGTCAGCTTCGAGGCCGCCTCCAGCGGAGAGGCGCGCACGAAGCTTGAGCTGCGTGGGCGCCCGGCGACGAGCTTGGCGGTCTGGGCGTCGAAGGAGTCCCGCCCCGGTGTCGCGCCGAGCGTTCCATTCACCGGCCCGTCGGCTCCGTCCGGGTTGGCGGTGACGAACACCGTCAACGGCTTCAGCCTTACGTGGACGCCCGCGGCCACCGGCCCCGCCTGGGACTCCTACGAACTCCACATCAGCAGTTCGCCCAGCTTCACACCCTCGCAGGCAACCTTCCGAGCCAACAGCCGCGCCACGCGCTTCGACGTGCAGGACCTGGTCGCCGGCCGCGCCTACTACGCGCGCGTCATCCCACGCGACGTGAAGGGCAACGCGGGCCCGGCCAGCGCGGAAGTGACCCTCGCACCCAGGTACGTCGCCCCCTCCATGCTGATGCCCAACGTAACGTACGCAGCGCTTCCGTTGAATGCTGACTTCGAAGCGCTCAGCAACGTGTCCCTGCCCCCGGACGGCTGGGGGCTCTCGCCGGGTACCTGGAACGTGGACGGCTTCGACGAGCCTACCAGCGTCTTCAGCGGTGCGCGGTCCGTGCGCTTGGCGCCAACGCTGCTGGCAACGAAGCTGGGCAGCACTCCCTTCGTCGTTCGGCCCGATGACCTCGTGTACCCCAGCGTCCTCATGCGAGGGAACACGGAGGGCACCAACAACAACTTCAACTGCGTTCTCTGGCTTGCGTGGCTCGACGGCAACGGCAGCTTGCTCCCCTCCGGCGGCATCTCGACGGTGGATGTGGGCGTCGCCTCGTCGCTCTGGAAGGACCTTGGCAGAGGAAAGTACGCCGTTGCACCCGCCAATGCGCGCTACTGCCAACTGTACGTCGGCAAGGGCAACGCCCTGGCGTACACGCTCTTCATCGACTCGGCTCGCGTCGTGGTGCAGTCGAAGCTGGAGAAGCCCGTGGCGGCGACGCTCATCACCGCGTCGGGTTGGGTGTGGACAGGGGCACCGCGCGACTTCCCGTCGTACTACCGAAACGAGGGGGAGACCGTCTTGGCGGGCAGCATCAAGAGCGGCACCTTCGGCTCCTCCTGCTTCCAGTTGGACCCCGGCTACCGGTCCGCGGAGGAGTTGCGTTTCCCCGTGGTGAGCAATGGCGCGTTCGGTTGGGTGAAGGTGACGACCGACGGCTACGTCACACCCATGGCCGGCAGTACGACGGAGCTCAGCCTCGACGGCATCCGCTTCCGCGCGGCGGCGTGAGGGACATGCTCCTACTCGGCTGGCGTGGGGGCGGCTGAGTCGTCGATGTCCTCCGTCGCCTCGGCGTCATCTGGTTGAGCTTGGCGCAAGTCCCCAAGCATGAGCATGGCTTTTTGGCAGTCTTCCATCGCCGCCTTGAGCTTTTCCTGTTCTGGCGAAGACAGGCCTTTGACGTGATCAACGAGTTGCCTGAAATAGATGAGCGACTCGATAAGTCGATCAAAGGCATCGCTTGCCCTCTTCATGGTCATGGTGAATCGCTTTTTCGCCTCACGAGCCGTGACGTAATCAGTTGCGAGGACCGCATCAAGCGACTCGCTCGATGAGTTCTTCAGGACCGCAACCAGAACGTTGGCCTGAGAGAAAGACTCTGCGTTTTCGCGGAGCGTGCCGCAGTTCCTCTTCACCTCAGTCGGACGAAACGTCGGCGCCGCATGTCCTGAAGAAACGCTCAAGAGCAGAAGCCCTGCCACCAACCCGGTGTGTCTCACCATGGCTGGTGAGAATACCCGGCAAGCACCGCCCCGCTACCCCCTACCCGTCGTGTAGCCCCAGACTGCACACCCGTCCGTAGCTCATGACGAAGGTCGGGCCGCCGCAGGTGGTGCAGCGCTCCTCGGGCGGAATCTCGCGCGGCGATGGGGGGCTCGGGTCGGCCTTGCCCTGGATCCGGGCGAGGTCGCGCAGGTAGTCCGCGCGGACCTGTCGGTGGCGCTGCAACTCAGGTGACGGCTTCGTGGGTCGGCGGTGACGCATCGGCCCTCCTCCGGAGAAGAAGGGGCGCAGCCGGTACTACCGCCGCTTCCGCTCACGAGCAGTAGGAGCAGCGCCCTCGGCTTTCTCCGCCAGCGCCTCCAACTCGGGGAGGGCGCCCTCAAGAGCCCGCGAGATCAGTTCGCTACGGCCGCGGTAGCCCAGCACGCCAGCCAGTTGGTCAACACGGTCCGAGAGCCAACGCGGAAGCGTGATGGTCACCGGTTTCGTCTTCTGGTCCTCACCTCTTGGGGGCAGCACTGGCATGGCAGTGAAGGTACGGCTTTTCATCGTATCGAACAACGCTCCTTTACTATGATCTTTCATATGATAACCATGACCATCGCTGCGCAGCGAGCGGCCTCTTGCTCTCCCGGACGGGGGTGTGCTGTACGCTCGAATTCAGGAAAGGTCGGGTCCGATGAACACGAGCAGCACTCATGCGTCGAAGGGGCACACGGGCGGCGTCGGGCCGTTCCGCTTCGGGGCGAGGGTGAAGGGCATGGGCTGGCTGGGCCGCGTCTACCGCGCGTGGAATGCGGGCAGCGGGGCTCCGGCGCTGGTGGTAGTGCCGACCGGCGAGCAACCGGACATGGTGCCGGTGGAGACGTGGCGCCTGCGCCTCACGTCCTGCCCCAGCCCCGCCTACCTTGCGCTCGAAGTCGAGTCTGGCCCGGCAACGCCCTCGGCGGATGCGGAGGACGAGCTGGTGGACATGCTGGATGATCTGCGTGATGCGGCGCGAGAGGCGGTGCGCACGCCAGGTGTGTTGAAGCACCTCGTATCCCCCGCAGCTCGGAGGCCCAGAGGGCGGCGTGTGGCGGGCGGACGCATGGGGCTGCGATTCGTGGCGGCGGGCGCGCTCGCAGCTGCGGTCGTCGTCCTGGCGGTCAGCACGACCACGCCTACCTCCGAACCATTCGACGAGCGGACTCTACCCGCGATGACGCCCGCCCATGCCGTGTTCACCGACCTCGCGTCCGGCGCCGGGAACCGCCTTCCGGACCGCTACCGAGTCCCCGACGTGCCCATGGACGGGCAGGCGCGTGCCCCGTGTCGCTCGCCTTCGGTCGAGGTAAACGGCGGGTGCTGGCTGAAGCTCGACGCCAGCGCTCCCTGCCCGAAGAACTCGGCCGAATACCGCGGAGGCTGCTACGTGCCTGTCTCCGCGACGAAGAAGGACAACGTCACCGCACCGGGCGGGCTGTACTGACGAACGCAGCACCGGCTTGACAGCCGCGCAGTGCCAGCCGTACCTTGATTCACGCTGTATCGCAGGACTCGCTAGAGCTTCGGCTCAGTCTAGTAGCGAGACACCACCTCTGCCGCTTTGGCGGCCACATTAGAGCGCCGCTTCCTGAGGGGTATACCGCCGGTACGTCCGGGTACAACTCAGGGCGCCGCTCCGGCGCGGCACTCACGGACTAGACTACGTGGGTGTGCGCGCCGTCTTGTCGAGGTGGCGGCATGTCAGCACAACGACCCGCGAAGCAATCAGCGCAGGCGCCGCGTGCGGACACGCCATCCCGTCTCAGGGCTCGCGCTCACGGACCAGAAGACATGGACGGAGGTGCCGTCTCTACGTCCGCGCCGTCTCGCGAATTGGACGCAAGCCCTGAGACGGGACGGAGCGCCCCTCTGCGCGTGCCAGCGCGCTCCAGTGCACGCCCTCCCTCCGACTGGCGTCGAAGCTGCATCGCGCGCGGTACCAACGCCACGGCAGAGTCCGACAACGAGGTGAGCATGAGCTGTGACGGGAGCAGTTCCAGTGAGGGGGTGCGGCTGGCGGCCGTGCCCGAAGAGGGTTTCTGGGATGCGGAGAAGGTGGCCACCTACCTTGGCGTGTCCACCGCATGGGTGTGGAAGCAGGTCCGCGCGAATACGGGCTTCCCCTTCGTGAAGCTGGGGACGCGCAACTACCGCTTCAGCCCGGCGAAGGTGCGAGCGTGGGTTGAGCAGCAGCCCTCGGAGAAGCGTCCGTGACGAGCGTCTACTTTCGCCCCAACCGCGCCGGGAAGGCACTCCTCGCGGCTGGCAAGCGCCTTCGCCGGGAGGCCCCGACCTACGGCACCTGGTGGCTGCGCTACCGCGACGAGGCGGGCCGTAAGGTGCGTGAGGCATGCGAGGCGCGAATGGAGGCGGAAGCCGAACGCCTCGTTCACGAGAAGGCGATGCGAGCGGAACGCGTCCGTGCGGGCCTGGAGAAGATGCCGGTGCCGCCTATTTCCTGCGCAGAGCTCATGGAGAAGTACGAGGCGGCGAGCCAACACTTGGCGAGCATCAAGATTGTGAGGAGCCAGCTGCGACGATGGATCGCACCACACTTCGGCAAGAAGCTCGTCACGCAGGTGACGCCCGCCGACTGCGAGGCGCTGCTGCAGAAGTCCCGCGACGCAGGCCAGGCGGAGACAACAACCCGAGTCCTCTACATCCGGGCGCGTCACGCCTTCGAGTACGCGCGCAAGAAGTTGCTCGTCATCGAGAAGAACCCATGGGCGGCGCTGAGCCACCCTCCCCTGCCGCGCCGGTCTGTGACGGTGCTTCGGCCCGAACAGATTGCGGCGCTGATTGCAGCGGCCGGGCCCTGGCGCCCCCTACTCCTGGTGGCGGTTCTGACGGGAATGCGCCGCGGCGAGCTGGCCGCACTCCGGTGGGAGGACATTGACTGGAGCGCCGGAGCGAATGGCGTCATCCACGTGCGTCGGAGCTGGGGGCGGGACACCACGAAAGGCGGGAAGGAGCGCGTCGTTCCGGTGCACCCGCAGTTGCGACCGGAACTGGAGGCGCACCAACGCAAGGCCGGCGCTTCACAGGAGCTCGTGTTCCCGTCCTCTCGCAGTGGTGGGATGCGGCACTCAGCGTGGCCGGCGACGGCGCTCCTACGCAACATCGCGGTCCGCGCGGGTGTGGTGCTCCCCGAGCGCTACACTTTCCACGGCCTCCGCAAGCAGTTCGGCAGCCTTGTGCACCAAGCCACCGGGGACCTCGTGGCCACGCAGCGCCTGCTGGGGCACTCCACGCCCCAGATTACGGCGGCCGTTTACCTCTCGACCGACGTGGCACACCTCGAGCATCAAATGGGGAGGTTCCGCTTGGTGGCGGGCGAGCACACGCCGAGCACACAGGCTACTGTCCAGGTCGCGCCCGTTCGCGAGGCGGCCGGCAACCACCCACAACTACAAGGGATTCCTGCCATGCCCGCGCTTGAATCTGCGGCAAGCGATTCTAGAAGAGATAGTGCAGCGCGGCCTTCACCACCCGGCGCTGCTTGGCGAAGGACACGGTGTGCGACGGGTCTCCCCAGGCCGCGGTGGAGCGCATGCGCACCTCCACGAAGCACATGAGGTCCCCCTGCTCCGCCACGATGTCCAGCTCGCCGTAGCGGCACGTCCAGTTGCGCGCCACCACCCGGAAGCCCTGCGACTCCAGCAGGCGCACGCCCTGCGCCTCCGCCACATCCC